>NZ_VATP01000023.1:0-97551 GCF_005781125.1 Escherichia sp. E2748 | reverse complement strand
GGACACCTCACCAAATTGTTGTTCCTGTCTTGCTGGAACGGGCGCTAATTTAGGGAAATAGTCGCCTCGGGTCAACAAACTTTTTAAAAAAAAAGTGCGTTTATTCAAACTTCAATCAATTTGCGGTTTAAATAAGCAAGTTTTGCTTTTTTTGCCACCGACAGCAGATTTGCTATTCTGATGTTCCTTGCAGATCATAACAATAAGCGCGAATAAATTCCGCTCAACTCTTTTCGGGAGCCAATATGGATATCATCTTTTATCACCCAACCTTTGACTCAACATGGTGGATTGAGGCGCTGAGTAAAGCGATACCTCATGCCAGGGTCAGAGCCTGGAAAAACGGAGATAACCAGGGCGCGGATTATGCGTTAGTCTGGCATCCTCCAGTTGAAATGCTGGCAGGACGCGATCTTAAAGCTGTGTTTGCATTAGGCGCCGGTGTGGATTCTATATTGAGTAAACTACAGGCACACCCTGAAATGCTTAAACCCTCCATTCCGCTTTTCCGCCTGGAAGATACCGGTATGGGCGAGCAAATGCAGGAATATGCTGTCAGCCAGGTGTTACATTGGTTCCGACGTTTTGACGATTATCGAATCCAGCAAAATGCTTCACACTGGCAACCGCTGCCTGAATATCATCGGGAAGATTTTACAATTGGCATCCTGGGCGCTGGCGTGTTGGGCAGTAAAGTCGCACAGAGTCTACAAACATGGCGCTTTCCGCTGCGTTGCTGGAGTCGCAGTCGTAAATCCTGGCCAGATGTACAAAGCTTTGCTGGAGGCGAAGAGCTGAAGGCATTTCTGAGTCAATGCCGGGTACTGATTAATCTGTTACCGAATACGCCCGAAACCGTCGGCATTATTAATCAACAATTATTCAATCAATTACCGGATGGCGCGTATCTTCTCAATCTGGCGCGTGGCGTCCATGTGGTGGAAGATGACCTGCTCGCGGCGCTGGAAAGTGGCAAGATTAAAGGAGCAATGCTGGATGTTTTTAATCGTGAACCTTTACCGCCGAAAAGCCCGCTCTGGCAACATCCACGCGTCACGATAACGCCACATGTGGCAGCTATTACTCGCCCCGTCGAAGCAGTGGAGTATATTTCACGCACCATTTCCCAGCTAGAAAGAGGTGAGGCCGTCAGCGGGCAAGTCGACCGAGTTCGAGGCTACTAATAAAGCGCCAGGATTCCTGCTATCCTTGGCAAGAATTGAATACAGGAGAGTGTTATGTATCCCGTCGACCTACATATGCATACCGTTGCCAGCACGCATGCATACAGCACATTAAGTGACTACATTGCCCAGGCTAAACAGAAGGGAATCAAGCTTTTTGCAATTACCGATCACGGCCCGGATATGGAAGATGCGCCGCATCACTGGCATTTCATTAATATGCGTATTTGGCCACGAGTGGTTGATGGGGTAGGGATCCTGCGCGGCATTGAAGCCAACATTAAAAATGTTGACGGTGAAATTGACTGTAGCGGCAAAATGTTTGAGTCGCTGGATTTAATCATTGCTGGTTTTCATGAACCGGTTTTTGCACCACATGATGAAGCGACCAATACGCAAGCGATGATCGCGACTATCGCCAGCGGCAATGTGCACATAATAAGCCATCCGGGCAATCCGAAATATTCCATTGATTTCAAAGCAGTTGCGGAAGCAGCCGCGAAACACCAGGTCGCGCTGGAAATCAATAATTCGTCCTTCCTACACTCGCGCAAAGGCAGTGAAGATAACTGCCGTGCAGTTGCCGCTGCGGTGCGCGATGCTGGCGGTTGGGTGGCATTAGGCTCGGATTCTCATACCGCGTTTACTATGGGTGATTTTGAAGAGTGTCGTAAAATTCTTGACGCGGTTGATTTTCCAGAAGAACGCATTTTGAATGTTTCACCGCGCCGTTTACTCAACTTCCTGGAATCCCGCGGTATGGCGCCGATTGCGGAATTTGCTGAACTTTAATTGCTTTTATGGAAATAAATAAATGAACGAGTTTTCTATCCTGTGTCGTGTACTGGGGTCACTTTATTACCGCCAACCGCAGGACCCTTTACTGGTTCCGCTGTTTACCCTGATTCGTGAGGGAAAATTGGCAGCGAGCTGGCCTCTGGAGCAGGATGAGTTGCTGGCACGCTTGCAGAAAAGTTGTGATATGGCGCAAGTATCTGCCGATTACAATGCGCTGTTTATCGGCGATGAATGTGCAGTACCGCCTTACCGCAGTGCCTGGGTTGAGGGCGCGACGGAAGCGGAAGTGCGTGCTTTTCTTTCAGAACGCGGGATGCCGTTAGCAGATACGCCAGCCGATCACATCGGCACGTTACTGCTTGCGGCTTCCTGGCTGGAAGATCAGTCAACGGAAGATGAAAGCGAAGCTCTGGAAACGTTGTTCAGCGAGTATCTGTTGCCGTGGTGTGGCGCATTTCTCGGTAAAATTGAGGCCCATGCAACCACGCCGTTCTGGCGCACTATGGCACCACTGACCCGCGATGCTATCGGCGCAATGTGGGATGAACTTGAGGAAGAAAAAGAAGAATAAGTGTGATCGTGGTCACTAATGAATGCAACATCAAACTCTACGTTGCATAAAATGTGTGCTCGATCTCATTCATGACCGCGTTTTCTGCTATCATTCGCGGCATGAACATACTTCTCTCTATTGCAATCACAACGGGCATTCTCTCCGGTATCTGGGGATGGGTGGCCGTTTCCCTTGGTTTACTCAGCTGGGCGGGTTTCCTTGGCTGCACGGCCTACTTTGCCTGTCCGCAAGGTGGCCTGAAAGGGTTGGCGATCTCCGCTGCAACGCTGCTTAGCGGTGTGGTGTGGGCAATGGTCATTATTTACGGTAGTGCGCTGGCACCCCATCTGGAAATAGTTGGCTATGTCATGACTGGCATTGTCGCTTTCCTGATGTGTATTCAGGCCAAACAGCTATTGCTTTCATTTGTTCCGGGTACATTTATCGGTGCGTGTGCGACGTTTGCCGCGCAGGGAAACTGGAAACTGGTATTGCCATCTCTGGCGCTTGGGCTGGTGTTTGGTTACGCGATGAAAAACAGTGGGCTTTGGTTGGCGGCGCGCAGTGCTAAGACCGCTAACCATGAGCAACAAGTAAAAAATAAAGCGTGAGAGAATCACGCTTTATATTGAATACGTAAAGGCCGGATTAATACTCCGGCTTTTTTATGGATCAGGATTCCGGCGGTACTGACAGATGGCGGTATTTCACCAGAATGTCATTCTGCAGATCTGCTTTATTCTGCAAATCCCACAGACCGCGGTCGATACCATCATTAATCAGGAAGATAACACCGGTTTCAATCGCCGACATCAGGCATAGCATAACGGGTTCGTTTGAGGTATATCCTACTTCCCCTTCCAGTAACCGCTGGTAGTCGATAAAGCGGAAGACGCCGGCCTGGACTTCATAGGAAAGAATGGTCTTACTGGTGTTCACTGATGACAGGATTTCACCGGTGCTGACATTAACGACACGCAAGTTCACCGCGATTTGGTCAAGTTGGTACTGCGTATCGGCGCCAATACCGAAGTATCTCGCCCCGGCACCGCCCGATTTCACGTTACTTTCATAACCAATAATCGACCCTTCAACCATGATATTGGCTGCCGTCAGCGACTGTAGCGGGATCCGGTTATTGAGCGCAACGGTGCCATTTTCCTGTGCCGCACGAATAATCTTACGTTCGTTCAGTAAGTTTTGTAGGCCCTGACGCTCCAGCGGTACAAACCAACGCGAATCTTTCAATGCGGTGACCAACATAGCGGTCGCGCTTTGCGGAACTGCGGTGGAGAAGTTACTTGCCGGATAGGGTTTAAATTGTCCAGTTTCATCCTGGATGTTGTATACCGAGACAAAGATTTTGCCCGTTGGCGAAGGCAAATGGGTTAAATCTTTGTAGCTTTGAGCTCGAGGCATTAATGTCGGCTTGGCGGCTTCTTTTGGTGGTGCGGTTAAGCATCCACTCAGCAACATGACTGCAACCAAAACAAATAAGCGCTGCATATTATTTTCCTTACAAAGCTGGGGCTTAAAAATCGGTTGAGTTATTTTGTAATCCCGAAACCTGAATCGTGGACGTTTGACCCGTTTTACGATCGGTTACGTTCAGTTGCAGCTGACCATCCCGGTTGGCAATATCGACGATATATTCGTTAGTCACCATTCGTCCTGGCTGACCTGTATTAATATTTGTCAGCAGCCCACCTAATATTTGTGACTGAATGGCCTGGGTGAAGTTATCTAACGCCGAGGGTGTTTCAATACCAAAGTCATCATTATAGCTAGGGTCTTTATACGAGTTCTGTGCCTGGGCGCTGTTTAGTAAAAAAGCACCATTATTGGGGTTGCCACCAAAATTAGGATTGCGGAACTGGAAGGTCATATTCCCGGCCCAACTTATTGGCGAAATTAGCATGAGTAGAATTACTGCATGTTTGACACGCATTGCAGCCTCCGGACAATTTAATTTAAAATTCATCAGGCGCTAAATCGCCCGTACTCAGTAAAGCCTGACTAATCTGTCGACGGTTCAGTGCTTCTTCAGTTTGTGCCAGTGCAAAGACAACAGTTTTCTCGAAGTCTCTTTTCAATGGGAATAAAAAAGTCTGGAAAATAACGTCCTGATTTACCGTTATGGTGATCCAGCTTCCCCATCGTGCACTGGGCCTTTCATTAATCGTCAAGTTCCCGGTATAGCTACTTTCCCATTTATCACTAAAGGCACGATAAAAATCATGTCCAATGGATGAAACAGTATGGTCAGTTAACAATCCCGGTACTTCTACCTCTACGGCGTGAACATTCCCCGCAGCGAAGAAAATATTCGCTGCTACAATCCAGCATAAATAACGTTTCATGGCTTTATCGCCTGAGGTTATCGTTTGCCCATGAGACTGCTTGAGTCCGGTTTTTGACTGCTATCTTCTTGAAAAGATTATAAAGATGCGTTTTAACCGTATTTTCGCTGATGAACAGCGAACGAGCAATCTCGTTATTGGAGGCGCCGATACGCAGTTTATTAAGGATCTCTTTTTCCCTATGAGTAAGGAGGGCAGATTCCGTGCTGTTATAACGATAGTTACCTGAATGTGTAATCAGATAGCTGGCAAGTTTTTGCGTAAAGTAGCATTCCCCGCGTAAGACGCCTTGCAACCCATTGATGACGCGTTCTTGATCCTCCAGGGCGTAAAAAACACCGTTGATATGAGGCCAGTTTTCAATGTCGCGGTACGGGTAATCGTCTGGAGTATTTAACAACAGTGTTTTGATGTTGTTGTGTTTTCTGCTTAATGTATCTTGCCAGTAATGGATGAGTTTTTTATCTGCTTCCATCATATCCAACAAAATAATGCAGCCAGAAGATATATCGTCCAGAGAACGTTGAATGTTATGTAGTTTTCCTGTGATTGCCAGCGATTGTTTTAAATGCTGCAATAACGCAGTCGCTTGCAAGGAAGGTTTAGTGATTAACAGTAATGTATGACCATGAATACTATGGACTTCATTAAACATGATGAAACCCCGCTCTTTTTATTAATCGCACACCTGACAGCTGCCTTTATTCAATAAAGGCACCAGAAGTACTGACAGATGTTGCACTGCTGTGTGTAGTAATAAATCAACCCTAAATGGGTAAAAAATAAAACTAATGGATTACATCTGATTTCAATCTAGCCATTACAAATCTTAAATCAAGTGTTAAACATGTAACAAAATGTAATCTGGTAATTAAATTTGTTAACATTAAGGGATTGTTAAGTTTGGTAATGATAGAAAAGTTGTACATATGGCTTTTATTGCACAATTTTGAAAAGTCATACAAATACACGTAACTACATGATTATTTTAATAAATGTTATTTATCTCTGGTCCTTTTGTTGCGCTAAAATTGTCTGCATTTTCAGATTCTCTTCATGGACAATTTTTGGCTGCAAAAAAACGATGTTTGTGACGGCTTGTCAGGCAAACATATCGACAGAATCTTCGTGAATCATGAGGAGAGATAGTTTGTCGAATTTTCGCGGTCAAAAAACGACGGTTTAAAAGTAAACAAAATAATTTTTGCGTAAATAACAGCGTATTTACGCGAGTTTTAATACTTTGGCATGAGTAAAAAAAGAAAAATACAACGCGCGGGTGAGTTATTAAAAATATTTCCGCAGACATACTTTCCATCGTAACGCAGCGTTAACAAAAAACGGTTTGCGTTAACAACCAAGTTGAAATGATTTAAATTTCTTAAATGTACGACCAGGTCCAGGGTGACAACATGAAAAACAGATTGTTATTTATGATGTTAACAGTACTGGGTGCGCCTGGGATTGCAGCCGCGGCAGGTTATGATTTAGCTAATTCAGAGTATAACTTTGCGGTAAATGAATTGAGTAAGTCTTCATTTAATCAGGCAGCCATAATTGGTCAAGCTGGTGCTAATAATAGTGCACAGTTACGGCAGGGAGGCTCTAAACTTTTGTCGGTTGTTTCGCAAGAGGGTAATAACAACCGGGCAAAGATTGACCAGACAGGAGATTATAACCTTGCGTATATTGATCAGGCGGGCAATGCCAACGATGCCAGTATTTCGCAGGGCGCATATGGTAATACTGCAATGATTATCCAGAAAGGTTCTGGTAATAAAGCAAATATTACGCAGTATGGTACTCAAAAAACGGCAATTGTAGTGCAGAGACAGTCGCAAATGGCTATTCGCGTAACACAGCGTTAATTTCCATTCGACTTTTAAATCAATCCGATGGGGGTTTTACATGAAACTTTTAAAAGTAGCAGCAATTGCAGCAATCGTATTCTCCGGTAGCGCTCTGGCAGGTTCTATTCCTCAGTACGGCGGTGGCGGCGGCAACCACGGTGGTGGCGGTAATAACAGCGGCCCGAATTCTGAACTGAATATTTACCAATACGGTGGCGGTAACTCTGCTGTTGCATTGCAGGCTGATGCCCGCAACTCTGATCTGACTATTACCCAGCACGGCGGCGGTAACGGCGCAGACGTGGGACAAGGTTCTGATGACAGCTCAATTGAACTGACCCAACGTGGCTTTGGTAACAGCGCGACACTGGATCAGTGGAACGGTAAAAACTCTGAAATGACTGTTAAACAGTTCGGTGGCGGTAACGGTGCAGCAGTTGACCAGACTGCATCTAACTCCAGCGTCAACGTAACTCAGGTTGGCTTTGGTAACAACGCGACCGCTCATCAGTACTAATATAGAATTTGTATTACAGAAACAGGGCGCAAGCCCTGTTTTTTTTCGGGAGAATAGTATGAACGCGTTATTACTTCTCGCGGCGCTTTCCAGCCAGATAACCTTTAATACAACCCAGCAAGGTGACATGTACACCATTATTCCTGAGGTTACTCTGACGCAATCATGCTTGTGCCGGGTGCAAATATTATCTCTGCGTGAAGGCAGTTCGGGACAAAGTCAGACGAAGCAAGAAAAGACCCTTTCATTACCCGCTAATCAACCCATTGCCTTGACGAAGTTGAGTTTAAATATTTCCCCGGACGATCGGGTGAAAATAGTTGTTACTGTTTCTGATGGACAGTCACTTCATTTATCACAACAATGGCCGCCCTCTTCAGGAAAGTCTTAATGTATTGATAGTTGAGCATAAAATGATCCGGAAGAGAATGGTCTGATACGAATCGACCACCTGAAAGCATGGATAACACACCCTCAAGGATGATTAATCATTGAGGAAATAGAAGAGATGTTCAGACCGTTATTAAACTCCCTTATGCTCGGCAGCCTGGTTCTTCCTTTCTTTGCAACAGCGGAAAGCAATGCGCAAGGTGGCGTGATTCATTTTTATGGTCAAATTGTGGAACCGGCGTGTGACGTGAGCTCCCTACAAGCGCCAGTTGAAATGACCTGTATGCAAAATGGTCCTGTACAGAGCAAAACGTATTCCAGCAAAGAGCTAATGAGCGGCAAAGTTAAAAATGCGCAAATTGCCTCAGTAAAAGTGCAGTATCTTGATGAGCAGAAAAAGCTGGCTGTGATGAATATCGAATATAACTAAGTTTCTGAACCACTCACGTCGCCGACAAGAAAAATGCGATTTCTCTAAAAACCCTGCTGTACACTTAAGAAACAAGATGGTGTAAGGAGGCGTTATGAAATCGCGTATTCATGTTGTACAGGGCGATATTACCAAACTGGCCGTTGATGTGATTGTTAATGCGGCAAATCCATCGTTGATGGGGGGAGGCGGCGTCGATGGCGCTATACATCGCGCTGCCGGTCCGGCGCTGCTGGATGCCTGTTTAAAAGTCAGACAACAACAGGGCGATTGCCCTACGGGACACGCAGTAATTACCCTCGCAGGCGATCTCCCCGCCAAAGCTGTTGTACACACTGTTGGACCCGTGTGGCGCGGCGGAGAACAAAATGAAGATCAGCTATTGCAGGATGCCTATCTCAATAGTCTGCGACTGGTGGCGGCGAACAGTTATACATCGGTAGCTTTCCCTGCCATTAGTACTGGTGTTTATGGATACCCACGCGCAGCAGCAGCTGAAATAGCAGTAAAAACCGTTTCGGAATTTATTATCCGTCACGCTTTACCCGAGCAGGTATACTTTGTCTGTTATGATGAAGAAAACGCCCATCTCTACGAAAGACTCCTTACCCAACAAGGAGATGAATGATTTGCCTCGGCTGGCGAGCGCAGTGTTGCACTTGTGTTCGCAACATCCAGGACTGTGCGGCATTTTCCCCCTTGATAAAGGTCTGGATGCGTTTGCCGCACGTTATCGCCTGGCAGAAATGGCGGAACATACGCTGGATGTTCAGTATTACATCTGGCAGGACGATATGTCGGGGCGGTTACTGTTTTCCGCTCTGTTAGCCGCCGCGAAGCGTGGCGTTCGCGTTCGTTTGTTGCTTGATGACAACAATACCCCCGGACTTGATGACATTTTACGCTTGCTCAATAGCCACCCGCGGATTGAAGTTCGACTTTTCAATCCTTTCTCATTTCGCTTATTGCGTCCGCTTGGTTATATCACCGATTTTTCCCGTCTCAATCGACGTATGCACAATAAGAGTTTTACCGTCGATGGCGTGGTGACGCTGGTGGGGGGGAGAAACATTGGCGATGCATATTTTGGTGCAGGAGAAGAACCGCTTTTTTCAGATTTAGATGTGATGGCAATGGGGCCGGTTGTGGAGGACGTCGCTGATGATTTTGCCCGCTACTGGTATTGCAAATCAGTTTCACCCTTGCAGCATGTTCTGGATGTGCCAGAAGGTGAAATGGCTGATCGTATTGAACTACCCGCATCCTGGCATAATGACAGCATCACGCATCGCTATTTGCGTAAACTGGAATCAAGCCCTTTTATGAATCAACTCGTTGAGGGGGCGTTACCGCTTATTTGGGCAAAAACGCGTTTATTAAGTGATGATCCTGCGAAAGGGGAGGGCAAAGCAAAACGCCATTCCCTTCTGCCGCAGCGTCTGTTCGATATCATGGGGTCACCCGGCGAGCGGATTGATATTATCTCTTCCTATTTTGTGCCGACGCGTGCAGGTGTAGCGCAACTGTTACGGATGGTAAGAAAAGGGGTAAAGATAGCAATCTTAACCAACTCACTTGCCGCCAATGATGTCGCTGTGGTGCATGCTGGCTACGCACGCTGGCGCAAAAAATTGCTCCGTTATGGCGTGGAACTCTATGAACTAAAGCCGACGCAGGAACAACCCGGTACACTGCACGACCGCGGAATAACCGGGAATTCCGGTGCCAGTCTGCATGCCAAGACCTTCAGTGTCGATGGCAAAACCGTATTTATTGGTTCATTCAATTTCGACCCGCGTTCAACATTACTCAACACTGAAATGGGCCTGGTAATAGAGAGCAAAATGCTGGCGCAACTGATCGATAAACGCTTTATTCAGAGTCAGTATGATGCGGCCTGGCAGCTGCGTCTGGATCGATGGGGGCGGATTAACTGGGTCGATCGTCGCGGGAAGGAAGAAATTATTCTCAAAAAAGAACCCGCAACCAGTTTCTGGAAGCGGGTTTTGGTCAGACTGGCGTCAATATTACCCGTTGAATGGTTATTGTAAGTGTGGCTCAGCGGGCTGGCGCTTTATCATTCTCGCGCTTAATGGCCGGTTTTCCGGAGAACAAAAACTTCAACAACGGAATGCGTAAATGAATTTCATACAGAATTATCGCAATCCCTATCACAAATATCAGACCGCAGAGAAAACCAAGCCAATTTGAGGTGATATGCGGGGTGATGTATGCGCCGAAAAACAGCGTTAACGGGTGGTGAACCAGGTAGATAAACAGCGATGCGTTTACAAAATAGGTCACCCGCGCCGACTGAAAATTGAGCAAACGGTGACCAAAGGAGAAAACCACATTCACCATCCACAAGCCGAGTACCATCGTGATCACCGACTCGGTTTCATACATCCAGGCATCGCCGCTACCGTAACGTTGATTGAGCAAATATGCGACAAATGCCATTGCTGCAGCGAGTGTGCAACCACGAGAAGGTGTGGTAAACAAGGCTTTAAGATTAGGGAAAATAAAAGCTAATGCACCAAGGATAAAAAACGGCATATAAAACAGCGTCTGCATGAAAATAAAATTGAACATGCCATCGCTTAAAATAGGCGGATAAACGATAAAGAGCGTTCTTCTTATTGCCGCATAGCCGATGCCGAGGCATAAGAAGATCACCGATAGTTTAGCCATTGAGAATTTTTTATTTTTGTTATCGGAATTATCTAAATTATCTTTGATGCGCTTAAATATCCATATGCAAAGTGTCGTCATGACCACCAATACCAGTAAAAACCACAGGTGCGAAATTAATTCCCAGGCCAGTGTATTATATTTGTCATACAATGACAGGCCAGCCCAGCTTTCTGCTTTGCCTTTGACATACTGCAGCATAATGAATTGCGGCAAGGTCAGCAGGGGAATGGCCGTTAACATCGGGATCCCCACGCGTTCGACACGAACTTTCCACCATTTTTTCAATGGGTAGCGCAAAAAAAGCATGTAGGAAAAATAACCAGAAATAACGAAAAATACCTGCATGCGGAACGAGTGGATGAAATCGTTAAAAAGTGTCAGCCACCAGGACGGCTCTGCGCTATTCACATGCCAGGTGTGGCTTGAATAGATTAAAGAAATATGAAAAGGGATCCCTAACAACATCAACCAGGCGCGGATGGAGTCGAGGAAATATTCACGCTGCGCGGGTACTGGATTCATATATGGTTAACTAATCTCGGATTTTTCGTCTTATCCCTGCCGGGGAATGCCTTTAGGCTTTTGCCATAACAACATCGACCTGACCGCATCTGGCACAGGCTTCGCGGGTGTTTTTGCGCGGCATAGTCACTACCACTAACCAAAATGGAAGCGTCTGTAAGACTGTTGATAAATAAATTTGCTGGCAAACCCTACACGAACTCGCTGCTTCTGTCTTTAGGAGAAGCACGGAAAGTGAAAACGGCCGCAATCAAGTGCTTAATCCATGAGCCAGCATGCTGAATAACGCCGGGATTCTGTTGTCGTAATGGCTGGTTATCCATTAAAATAGATCGGATCGATATAAGCACACAAAGGGGGAAGTGCTTACTTATTATGAAACATAAACTACAAATGATGAAAATGCGTTGGTTGAGTGCTGCAGTAATGTTAACCCTGTATACCTCTTCAAGCTGGGCGTTCAGCATTGACGATGTTGCAAAGCAAGCTCAATCCTTAGCCGGAAAAGGCTATGAGGCGCCTAAAAGCAACTTGCCCTCCGTTTTCCGCGACATGAAATACGCGGATTATCAGCAGATCCAGTTTAATCATGACAAAGCCTACTGGAACAATCTGAAGACCCCATTCAAGCTCGAGTTCTACCATCAGGGTATGTACTTCGACACGCCGGTCAAAATCAATGAAGTTACTGCAACGGCAGTAAAAAGAATCAAATACAGTCCGGATTATTTTACATTCGGCGATGTTCAGCATGACAAAGACACGGTAAAAGACCTTGGTTTTGCCGGTTTTAAAGTGCTTTACCCGATCAACAGCAAAGATAAAAACGATGAAATCGTCAGCATGCTCGGGGCCAGCTATTTCCGCGTGATTGGTGCAGGTCAGGTTTATGGCCTTTCTGCCCGCGGCCTGGCAATTGATACCGCGTTGCCATCCGGTGAAGAGTTTCCGCGCTTTAAAGAGTTTTGGATCGAGCGTCCAAAACCGACTGATAAACGTTTAACCATTTATGCATTGCTTGACTCACCGCGAGCGACAGGCGCTTACAAGTTTGTGGTTATGCCAGGACGTGACACGGTTGTTGATGTGCAGTCTAAAATTTATCTGCGCGACAAAGTCGGCAAACTGGGTGTTGCGCCGCTAACCAGTATGTTCCTGTTCGGACCGAACCAGCCGTCTCCGGCGAATAACTATCGTCCGGAATTGCACGACTCAAACGGCTTGTCTATCCATGCCGGTAACGGCGAGTGGATCTGGCGTCCGCTGAATAACCCGAAACATCTGGCGGTTAGCAGCTTCTCTATGGAGAATCCGCAAGGGTTTGGTCTGTTACAGCGTGGCCGCAACTTCTCTCGTTTTGAAGATCTCGACGACCGTTACGATCTGCGTCCAAGCGCCTGGGTAACACCGAAAGGGGAGTGGGGCAAAGGTAGCGTTGAGTTGGTAGAAATCCCGACTAACGATGAAACTAACGATAACATCGTCGCTTACTGGACGCCGGACCAGCTGCCGGAACCGGGTAAAGAGATGAACTTTAAATACACCATCACCTTCAGCCGGGACGAAGACAAATTGCATGCGCCAGATAACGCCTGGGTACAGCAGACGCGTCGTTCAACGGGGGATGTGAAACAATCAAACCTGATTCGTCAACCTGACGGTACTATCGCCTTTGTGGTCGATTTTACTGGTGCAGAAATGAAAAAACTGCCAGCGGATACGCCAGTCACCGCACAAACCAGTATTGGCGATAATGGTGAGATTGTAGAGAGTACTGTGCGTTATAACCCGGTCACCAAAGGCTGGCGGCTGGTAATGCGCGTGAAAGTGAAAGATGCCAAGAAAACCACTGAAATGCGTGCTGCGCTGGTGAATGCCGATCAGACGTTGAGTGAAACCTGGAGCTACCAGTTACCTGCCAATGAATAAAACAACTGAGTACATTGACGCAATGCCCATCTCCGCCAGTGAGAAAGCGGCATTGCCGAAGACCGATATCCGCGCCGTTCATCAGGCGCTGGATGCCGAACACCGCATCTATGCGCGGGAGGATGACTCCCCGCAAGGGTCGGTGAAGGCGCGTCTTGAACAAGCCTGGCCGGATTCACTGGCTGATGGGCAGTTAATTAAAGACGACGAAGGACGCGATCAGCTGCAGGCCATGCCGAAAGCAAAACGTTCTTCTATGTTTCCCGACCCGTGGCGAACTAACCCGGTAGGGCGATTCTGGGATCGTCTGCGCGGACGCGATGTGACACCGCGCTATCTGGCTCGGTTAACCAAAGAAGAACAGGAAAGCGAGCAAAAGTGGCGTACCGTCGGGACAATCCGTCGTTATATCCTGCTTATCCTGACACTGGCGCAAACCGTTGTCGCTACCTGGTACATGAAGACGATTCTGCCGTACCAGGGGTGGGCGTTTATTAATCCGGTTGATATGGTCGATCAGGATCTGTGGGTTTCCTTTATGCAGCTCCTGCCCTATATGCTGCAAACCGGCATTCTGATCCTCTTTGCTGTTCTTTTCTGCTGGGTGTCTGCCGGTTTCTGGACCGCGTTGATGGGGTTCCTGCAACTGCTCATTGGTCGCGATAAATACAGTATTTCTGCGTCGACCGTTGGCGATGAACCGCTAAACCCTGAGCATCGTACGGCATTGATCATGCCCATCTGTAATGAAGACGTGAATCGCGTCTTTGCAGGCTTGCGCGCAACGTGGGAATCGGTAAAAGCCACCGGCAATGCTAAACACTTTGATGTCTACATTCTGAGTGATAGTTACAACCCGGATATCTGCGTCGCAGAGCAAAAAGCCTGGATGGAGCTTATCGCTGAAGTCGGCGGCGAAGGGCAGATTTTCTATCGCCGCCGCCGCCGTCGTGTAAAGCGTAAAAGCGGTAATATCGATGACTTCTGCCGTCGCTGGGGCAGTCAGTACAGCTACATGGTAGTGCTGGATGCCGATTCAGTGATGACCGGTGATTGCTTGTGCGGCCTGGTGCGCCTGATGGAAGCCAACCCGAACGCCGGGATTATCCAGTCTTCGCCGAAAGCATCTGGTATGGATACGCTGTACGCGCGCTGCCAGCAGTTTGCGACCCGTGTTTATGGGCCATTGTTCACTGCCGGTCTGCACTTCTGGCAACTTGGCGAGTCGCACTATTGGGGGCATAACGCGATTATCCGCGTGAAACCCTTTATCGAGCACTGCGCGCTGGCGCCGTTGCCGGGTGAAGGCTCTTTTGCCGGTTCAATCCTGTCGCACGACTTTGTAGAAGCGGCACTGATGCGCCGTGCAGGTTGGGGAGTATGGATTGCGTACGATCTCCCGGGCTCTTATGAAGAGTTGCCACCAAACTTGCTGGACGAGCTAAAGCGTGACCGTCGCTGGTGTCACGGCAACCTGATGAACTTCCGCCTGTTCCTGGTCAAAGGGATGCACCCGGTACACCGTGCGGTGTTCCTGACGGGGGTAATGTCTTATCTCTCTGCGCCGCTGTGGTTTATGTTCCTCGCGCTCTCGACCGCATTACAGGTAGTGCATGCGTTGACCGAACCGCAATACTTCCTGCAACCACGGCAGTTGTTTCCGGTGTGGCCGCAATGGCGTCCTGAACTGGCGATTGCACTGTTTGCCTCAACAATGGTGCTGCTGTTCCTGCCAAAATTGTTGAGTATTTTGCTCATCTGGTGCAAAGGGACTAAAGAGTATGGTGGCTTCTGGCGCGTCACCTTGTCGTTGCTACTGGAAGTGCTATTCTCCGTACTGCTGGCGCCGGTGCGCATGCTGTTTCATACGGTATTTGTGGTCAGTGCCTTCCTCGGCTGGGAGGTAGTGTGGAATTCACCGCAACGTGATGATGACTCCACTTCCTGGGGAGAAGCGTTTAAACGTCACGGTTCGCAACTGTTACTGGGTCTTGTGTGGGCGGTTGGCATGGCATGGCTGGATCTGAGATTCCTGTTCTGGCTGGCGCCGATTGTCTTCTCGCTGATCCTGTCACCGTTTGTTTCGGTGATCTCCAGCCGTGCGACTGTGGGGCTGCGTGCTAAACGCTGGAAACTGTTCCTGATCCCGGAAGAGTATTCACCGCCGCAGGTGCTGGTAGATACCGATCGTTTCCTTGAGATGAACCGTCAACGTTCTCTCGACGATGGCTTTATGCACGCGGTATTTAACCCGTCGTTTAACGCCCTGGCAACGGCAATGGCGACCGCTCGTCACCGCGCCAGTAAGGTGCTGGAAATCGCCCGTGACCGCCACGTTGAACAGGCGCTGAACGAGACGCCAGAGAAGCTGAACCGCGATCGTCGTCTGGTGCTTTTGAGCGACCCGGTAACGATGGCACGTTTGCATTTCCGCGTATGGAACTCTCCGGAGAAATATTCTTCATGGGTGAGTTACTATGAAGGGATAAAGCTGAATCCACAGGCATTGCGTAACCCGGATGCGGCTTCGCAATAAAAACGTAGTTGCCTGATGCGCTATGTTTATCTGGCCTACATCGTTCCTGCAATATATTGAGTTTGCAAGATTTTGTAGGTCGGATAAGGCGTTCACGCCACATCCGGCAAAAACAACGAGCCAATAAAAATACCGGCGTAATGTCGGTATTTTTTTAGGAAAGAGGTATCAAATGCGTTTCATTGTGGTAGGCATCATGGTTACCTTACTGAGTGGCTGTGGCAGCATCATTAGCCGCACTTTACCGGGGCAGGGGCATGGCAACCAATATTATCCCGGAGTGCAATGGGATGTTCGTGACTCCGCATGGCGCTATGTTACGATCCTCGATCTGCCGTTCTCCCTCGTCTTTGATACCTTACTGCTGCCCATTGATATTCAACATGGGCCATATGAGTAATTAACGCTCATCCCATTCATCGGCGGCAGCGCGTCCTTCTTCAGTATCCAGAGGCGGCTCAAGCTGAAATTCGCCTTCGTCCCATTCATGCAGCGTATTTTCATCCTGCCATTCCTGGCGGATTTCAATTTCATCATAATCGCCGTCAAAGACGCTTTGTGCAGCTTCACCGCTGAACATTGGCAGACATTCACCTTCTTCGCCTTCATCAGCAAAAAACTCAACCTGCCACATAATGTCGCCATCTTGCAGAATATATTTCTGGACATTGAACTGTTGCACATTTGCTTCATCTGCATCAATTCCGGGGTTGTCAGCAAGAAATTCTTCCCGTGCGGCATCAATGGCTTCTTCAAGTGTTGCGTACATAGTCATCACGATTCTCCCTTTGATTTGATGATGTATTCAGGGAAAGAATAGCTGATTATGCGCTTTTGCAAGTATGAAAGGCGAAAAATCAGCCTGTCACTTGGGGCAATCGGCGGCGACGCAAACTGTTCCAGGAATAAACCGCGTTAAACAACACAACTCCTGCGGTGACCAGAAACACTGCGCGGAAACCATAGTTTGCCGAGATGGCCGCGCCCATCAATGGTCCCGTAACGTTGCCAATATCACGAAATGACTGGTTGTAGCTGAAAATTCGTCCGGCGATTTGGTTTGTTGAGTTATAGACCAGTAGCGTTTGTACTGCGGGGAGTAACGCACCATCGGCGGCCCCGAGTAAAAAGCGTAAAACCCCCAGTTGGAATGGTGTCTGGACGTAAGACATAGGGATTAACAGCAGCACAGAAAAGAGCAGCGCCGTTATCAGGATCTTCTCTGGCCCGATACGATCCCCCAGTTTGCCAAGTCGTGGCGCGCTAAGTAGCGCAGCCACACCGGGGACCGAGGCAATCATGCCACTGATAAAAGCAACATTACTGACATTCCCCGCCAGTTCGCGGACATAGAGTGTCAGGATTGGCGCGATTGAACCGGTGGCGACCTGGATGATTAATGTTGTGACAAACAGGCTAAGTACCAGCTTCGGGTTTTTAAGCGATGTCACGACATCCCGCATGTGCAGCATCTCTTTTTTGCTGACTGGCTGGAATTTCTCTTTGATACAAAATAGGGTGACGAAAAAGCAGAGTATTAGCACACTGGCGGTAATAAAAAATACCGGGCGTAAGCCGTAGTTATCGGCGAGCAAGCCGCCAGCCATGGGGCCGAGCAGCGCGCCGCTAACCCCACCGGTAGAGAGCGTACCCAGCGCCCAGCCGCTTTTATTGCGTGGGACCTGAGTGGCGATTAGTGCGTTGGCATTAGGGACAAATCCACCGAGCAGACCCAGCAATGCTCGCAGGATCAGAAATTGCCAGATATTTTGCACTACCCCCATCAGCACCATCACGATACCCATCCCGAGGGCAGAGCGCAGGAGCATAATTTTTCGACCTTTTCGGTCAGCTAATCCTCCCCAGAACGGAGAAGCAATGGCGGAAAATAGAAAGGTAATACTGAAGACAATCCCTGACCACATATTTAGCGCCGAGTGGCCCGTAACGCCAAGTTGCTCAACGTAGAGGGGTAAGAACGGCATTACCAGACTGAAGGCGGCGCCGGTAAGAAAACAGCCAAGCCAGGCAACGAGCAGGTTTCGTTTCCAGTTTATGGGAGTGTCATTTTCACAGGGTGACATAGCAATCCGCTGTTGGTGCGCCAGGGCGCGGTGAACAAGAGAATAAAAGATAAGCACACTAATTATGCGCCTGACTTATAAGTGACGCAATGCAGAGAGCTTTTATCGCTAAATCAGGGGATTTGATGCTGATGTGCCGGATGCGATGCTGCGCATCCGGCATAAAGAAGGCTAGTAACGTGAAGGAACGCCTTCCGGGCGCGTTTTGAAGCGGCGATGCAACCACATGTATTGTTCTGGCGCCATCATGATGCATTTTTCAACCACTTTGTTCATCCATGCGGCGGTGGTTTCAGCGTTATCCAGAGGCGGTGAACACTCTGGCGGCAGCATGATCAATTGATAACCTTTGCCGTCCGGCTTACGACGAGGGACAAATGGCACCAGACATGCGCCGGACATTCGTGCCAACATCCAGGTGCCGCTAGTGGTTGCCGCCTGCTCAACGGCGAACAACGGCACAAAAACGCTCGAGCGCGGACCGTAATCGTGATCCGGCGCATACCAGACGACTTCACCTTTTTTCAGGGCTTTAATCATCCCTTTTAAATCTTTGCGATCGAGCATCGATTTATTCGAACGCAGGCGGCCCCAGGTTTGCAGCCAGTCGATCAATGGATTGTCATTCGGGCGATAAACCCCGATCCCCGGCTCCTGCATTCCAAATTGTCGTGCACCGAGTTCCAGCGTCAGAAAATGGATGCCAACTAACAGGATGCCACGCTTTTGCGCCTGCACGTCACGGACATGCTCCATGCCGATAACTTCCGTCCAGCGGGCAACCCGACTTTCTGGCCAGAACCATGCCATGCCGGTTTCCATCAGTCCCATGCCAACGGATTCAAAATTCTTAATCACCATCTGCTGGCGCTCTTGTTCGCTCATTTCCGGGAAGCACAGTTCCAGGTTGCGATGCACAATTTTGGCGCGTCGTTTCATTAAACGTAACGCCAGTCGCCCCGTCGCAATGCCAAGGCGGTAGATGATTGGGTAGGGTAACTGAACGACTAACCAAAGTACGCCAATACCCAACCAGGTTAACCAATAACGCGGATGAAGCAGTGCGGTGGAGAACTTGGGTAGATTCGTCATATCAATCCTGTCTTTCAACCTATACGGGCAATTGTATGTATTGTCGCATTTTTTCGCCCTCAACCAAAATTTGAGGCTGAAGACTGGGCGAAAATGCCGCGCATGTAAACTATTAATAATTTTTAATGCGCAAATGTAGCGTAAAATGTGTGGATGTTAATTTGCGATTATTGCTATATCATGCGCCGGATTTTACTTTCCCACCTCGCAGGAACCGTACACCATGCCAGTGTTACACAACCGAATTTCCAACGACGCACTGAAAGCCAAAATGCTGGCCGAGAGTGAACCGCGCACCACCATTTCGTTTTATAAATATTTCCATATTGCCGATCCTAAAGTGACCCGCGATGCTTTATATCAGCTATTTGCTTCGTTGAATGTTTTTGGCCGGGTCTATCTGGCACATGAGGGGATCAACGCGCAAATTAGTGTACCAGCGAGCAACGTCGAGACATTTCGTGCACAGCTTTATGCTTTTGATCCTGCGTTAGATGGTTTACGCCTGAATATCGCGTTGGATGATGATGGGAAATCCTTCTGGGTGCTGCGCATGAAGGTCCGCGAGCGGATTGTCGCCGACGGGATTGACGATCCTCAATTTGATGCCACCAATGTCGGGGAATATCTGCAAGCGGCGGAAGTGAATGCCATGCTTGATGATCCCGATACGCTGTTTATCGACATGCGCAACCACTATGAATATGAAGTCGGTCATTTCGAAAATGCGTTGGAAATTCCGGCTGATACCTTTCGTGAACAACTGCCGAAGGCGGTTGAGATGATGCAGACGCATAAAGATAAAAAAATCGTCATGTACTGCACTGGTGGCATTCGTTGCGAAAAGGCCAGTGCCTGGATGAAGCATAACGGCTTTAATAAAGTCTGGCATATTGAAGGCGGCATTATTGAATACGCCCGTAAGGCGCGTGAACAAGGCTTACCAGTGCGTTTTGTTGGCAAAAATTTCGTTTTTGACGAACGGATGGGCGAGCGCATCTCTGATGAAATTATTGCACATTGCCATCAGTGCGGCACGCCATGCGACAGCCATACCAACTGTAAAAATGATGGCTGTCACTTGCTGTTTATCCAGTGTCCTACGTGTGCTGAGAAATTCAAGGGGTGTTGTAGTGAGATTTGCTGCGAAGAGAGCGCATTACCGCCAGAAGAACAACGACGCCGTCGAGCCGGGCGAGAAAATGGCAATAAAATCTTCAATAAGTCGCGGGGACGCCTGAATACGACACTGGGCATACCTGATCCTGCGGAATAAACATCATTGCCGGATGCGCGTCATCCGGCAACATTTCAGCATTATTTCTGCTGTACACCTTCCACCGAAATAATCAGATCAACTTCCTGAGAGGCCGGACCTAAATCTGACTTGATATTGAAGTCTTTCAGCTTAATTTTACCTTCAGCTTCGAAGCCTGCACGTTTACCACCCCATGGGTCGTCGCCCTGACCAATCAACTTCGCTTCCAGCGTTACTGGTTTAGTTACGCCATTCAGTGTCAGATCACCTGTGATATCCAGCTCGTCACCGTCTTTCTTTACGCTAGTGGACGTAAAGGTTGCCTGCGGATATTTTGCTGTGTTGAGGAAATCCGCGCTGCGCAGATGTTTATCGCGCTCGGCATGGTTGGTATCTACGCTGGTGGTGTTAATGGTGACATTGACTTTATCGGCAGCCGGATTCTTTTCATCAAATGTAAAAGTACCGTCGAAATCTTTAAAAGTGCCGTAAACCCAGCTGTAGCCCAGATGTTGAATGCGGAAATTGACAAAGGCGTGCTGGCCTTCTTTGTCAATTTTGTAATCGGCAGCGATAGCTGAACCGGCAGAGAACAACAGGGAAGCGAAGGTTAAACCAAGCAGGCTTTTTTTCATTTTTTATACTCCATAGTCAGATGACGACTTTCCCAGAATGCGCTTCAGGGTGTCGTCTTTATCGATGAAATGATGTTTCAGCGCCATAAATCCGTGCATAACTGACAGGACGACGACACTCCAGGCAAACCAGAAATGTAGAGCGCCTGCTAAGTCAGCTTGCGTGCCTGCGTCGGCAAGCGTTGCGGGGATTTCAAACCAACCAAAGATGCTGATGGGTTTGCCATCGGCGGTCGAAATAAGGTAGCCGCTCAAGCCAATAGCAAAGAGCAAAAGATAAAGTGCCAGATGGCCTGCTTTCGCTCCGTAACGTATACCGGGGGAATAGCTTTTCAGTGGGCCAGGCGGAGGAGAAATTAAACGCCAGAGAACGCGAATAACCAGCCCCATCATTAATAGAATACCGATGCTTTTATGCAACTCTGGCGCCTTATGATACCAACCGTCGTAATAACTTAACGTTACCATCCACAAACCTAAAGCAAACATGCCATAGACAATAATTGCCGTTAGCCAATGTAAAGCGGCAGAAATAACACCATAGCGTTGAGGGGAATTTATGAATTGCATAACTGCATCCAGAACATATTCACGAGGTAATGAAAATGGCCTGTCACGAGATGAATTGCAACTTAAAAACAACAATCCGAATGATATTTATTTTTATTTCAATAATTTTGATTTAATAATGAAAGAATCTTCATAAGTTTAGTGGTTCCAGGCTGAGGGATGTCTGGTGAATGCTGTTGCGACTGGAATAAGCTTATTCAAATTTTCACGCCAAATGAAAGGGAAATTAAATTTTTGTCAGTTTGTGTCAGCGCCTGGCGATTAAAAATAAAACACATAGATCAGATCCATAA
The DNA here is from genome assembly GCF_005781125.1 of Escherichia sp. E2748. Classification (NCBI taxonomy): domain Bacteria; kingdom Pseudomonadati; phylum Pseudomonadota; class Gammaproteobacteria; order Enterobacterales; family Enterobacteriaceae; genus Escherichia; species Escherichia sp. E2748. The sequence goes on along the minus strand of NZ_VATP01000023.1, from coordinate 75,856 downwards.
TCGCCAATACCCCCCAGAGAAAAAGATAAAGCATGAGATGTTCGCGAATATTATTGATGAGATAGTTCACCAGGCGACGCATTAAAAGCTCCTGTAAAAACGGCCTCAACTTAGAGGCCGTGATGATGATTATTGGAAGCGGGAAAGCCGGAATGGCGTTAAATCAAAATCGATTTTTTTGTCTTGCGCAAAATCAGCGGCTATTTCCCCTAATACCGAAGCAAATTTAAAGCCATGCCCACTCAGGCCGGTAATCAGTAGCGTATTAGCGTGTCCTGGTAGGGTATCGATAATAAAATCTTCGTCAGGCGAATTATCATAGGTGCAAGCAGCACCATACAGGCAGCAGCCGATACCTGGCAACACACTACGTAAGAATGGGAAAGCTTCGGAACCGTCACTGTCGATTTCCGCAAACGGAACACGTTCATCCGCTGAATGAATGACCTGACCACCGTTATGTTTCCCAATCTTCAGGGCATCGTTTTCTGCCGGAAAACCGTAGTATTGATCGCCATTGGGCAATTCACCGGTAAAGGCCGGGAATTTATTCTTCACGCTATAGCGGCCATCGGCCTGATACCAGGCGAATACTTTACGTACGGGCTGGATGGGCAGTTCTGGTAGCAGCTCTTTTACCCAGGTACCTGCACAGACGATCGCTTTCTTCGCCTGGTACTCGCCGTCCGCCGTTTCAATAGTTACGCCGTTATCGTCATGACGAATTGCGGTGACCGGACAGTTAAACAGTTGTGCGCAGCCAGCTTCATTCGCCAGTTTGATCCAGGTTTTAATCGCCAGTTCGCTGCGTAAAAAACCGGAATCGGCCTCAAATAGCCCGATATAGTTGTCAGGGACGCGTATTTCCGGCCAGCGGGCCATAATTGTCTGTGCATCCAGTTTTTCGACGTTGAGTTGCCATTGTTCCGCGCTGTGGGCGACATTGGCGAGAAACTCGGAGTCAGCAGGGCCGAGGTTGATGACGCCGGAGCGCACAAAAACGGGGTCTTCTTCGTTGTGACGGGAGAGTTCTTCCCACAGGGTTTGCGCACGGAGTACTAGCGGGACATACTTTTCGCCTTCGCCATAAGCATGGCGAATTAATCGCGTATCTCCGTGGTGGCTGCCGTGTTGATGTGGCGGCATATGGCTGTCGGTCATCAGCACTTTCAAACCGGCCTGGGTGGCATAATACCCGGCTGCAGCGCCTACGGAACCGCTGCCAATAATGATGAGATCGTATTTCATTTTTTTCTCTCTGCTCTCATGGTTTAAGCAGAGTAAATAAGTAACAAACGATATACAACCCAGAAATGGTAAAGGCACCGTTAAGGTGCCTTTTTGGTGGATGGTCATGTCATGTTAATGACGCCGATACTCATTGACATGGAAATCACCAGATTCAATTTTGGCGATTCCTGCTTCTAATATCGAAATAAATTGTCTGGCAACATCAGTAGTTAACCAGAGTGTCTGACCAACTTCAGTCCCTTCCTGCTCGGACTTATTTGGGGTCTGGTAGTGCAAACGCAACATCAGCGCATCATAGCTATCAACGGTGCTGATGTCCCACCCTACGAGCGGATGAGTCTGAATGACTTCATTGTTTTTTTCCATCATGGCCCCCTAATTCGTGTTACTAGACAACGTTATTCGAGGTTCAATGCGTTTTTATCTGAAGCAACTTCAGTATATCAATAAATATGGGTATTCACCGAAATTTTAAAGGGGTAGTGAGATATTTTTTTGCTTTTAAGATTTATATGAACAATAAAACAGCATGTCGTTCATATTTTTTTAGCATATTGTGCAATTATTTTGAGGGAGTGTAAAATTTGTACGAACAATCTTAAAATATAAAAAAGCCGGGGCGACCCGGCAAAAACAAACATCACTGCATATTATTCGCTAACAAACCAGTCATCGGCGCTTTCCCACGTTTCTTGTAGAATTTCGCTAATGCGCTGTTTATCTTCTTTTGTTGCGCCAATAACCGATAAATTATTTGCCGCAGCATATCGTACCGATACGTGACCTTCATTGTCCGGAAACGCATACTGAATACGACGAGAAAGTTCACCCGCCAGAGCGTCAATGGCCCCAGTGGGTAGTGGAGAAGTTTTCGCTATGGTGACTTCAATTCGCATAATAGCCCCCTGTTGAATATACTGGTTATTTATACAGGTAAAATAAGCTAAAGACAACAGGTGGCTACGTTTTTTATTGCTTAAAAGACCAACGTACAGTTTCCCCAGCCAGGAAAGGAACAAGCGTGTCGTCTGTCAGAGCGATGCTTTCAGCAATTTGCTGCTCTTCACGTATTAGTTCAATAAACGATTCATTGACCGGCAATCCATAGAATTTCGGCCCGTTTAAAGAACAGAATGCTTCAAAATGCTGTAGTGCATTCATCTCTTCAAATACGGTGGCGTAACTACCCAGCGCCGATGGCGCATTAAAGCAACCTGCACAGCCGCAGCTACTCTCTTTACGATGACGGGCATGTGGTGCGGAATCGGTACCCAGAAAAACGCGATCAAAACCACTGGCGACCAGCTCACGCAGCGCCTGTTGGTGAATATTGCGTTTGAGGATCGGCAGACAGTAGAGATGCGGACGCACACCGCCAACCAGCATATGGTTACGGTTAAACATCAGATGCTGGGGAGTAATGGTGGCGGCCAATAGTTCATTTCCGTCACGAACATAGTCGGCCGCATCTTTGGTGGTGATGTGCTCGAAAACGACTTTCAGCGCGGTCAGGCGCTGGCGTAGTGGCTCCATGACCGTCTCAATAAAACGCGCTTCACGGTCAAAAATGTCGATGTCAGCATGGGTCACTTCACCATGCACCAGCAGCGGCATACCGATTTTTTCCATGCGCTCAAGTACTGGCATGATTGCGTCAACCGACGTCACACCGTGGCTGGAGTTGGTGGTGGCGTTCGCGGGGTAAAGTTTTGCGGCGGTGAACACGCCTTCGTTGAATCCACGCTCCAGCTCATTGGGGTCCAGCGAGTCTGTTAAATAACAGGTCATCAGCGGGGTGAAATCGTGTCCGTCCGGTACGGCGTCAAGGATACGTTGGCGATAAGCCACAGCAGCCTCAACTGTTGTTACAGGCGGTGCCAGATTGGGCATAACGATGGCCCGACCATAGGTTTCGCTGGTATACGGCACGACAGTTTTTAACATGTCGCCATCGCGGAGGTGAAGGTGCCAGTCGTCTGGGCGGCGGATCTTTAATACCTGGGATGGTGCAGTCATTAATTTCTATGCTCCGGCTGAAGGGATGTTTTTGCCGGACACAAAGGATAAGCGGAAACGTTTTCCTTTGCACGAAAAATAAAGGGCGCAAATACGCCCTCGTAATTAATCAGTGAACGGAATGACTATTTCACCTGGTTTCACTTCAATGCCTTTTGCCAGTTTTTTAGCCATTGCTTCGCCTTTGCTGCCATCTTCGCGCAGGACGTAAGCCGGCTGCTGGTTAAAGTAATTGCGTAATGCCTGATTCAAATAGGGAAGTAACGTTTGCATCACGGTTTGCATTTTTTCCGGCTGCACGGTCGCGTCGACCACTTCCATCTCTTTCAGGAAGATGGCGCCTTTCTCTTTATCAAACACAGGCAGCGCTTTCAGCTTCAGTTTCATGGTTGCTTTTTGGCTACCGAACAGAGAGTTCATATCCAGATTGGCGTCCCCGGTTAGGGTAACCTTATTAGGTTCTTCACGACCAATTTGGCTGGTCAGGTTTGTCAGAACTATATGGGCGTCAGCCACGCCGGGCAAACCGATATCTTTTGAGAAATTATTATGTTTCGCAAGCGACTGGTTAATCTCTTGTTCGGTGATGGTGTATTGGGTGAGTTGATTACAGCCAACGAGCAGGCCACTGACGATTAATGCAGCGGCAAATAAAAACTTGTTCATGGTAGTCCTCGACATGAAATCTGCGTCAATATCCTGACACAACGCAGCATGTGTCACCAGCGATAAACTCGCCAGCAGAAAAAACTGAAAACAGCGGCAACCCGCGAATACAGGCTGCCGCGGCAGGCCAGGATTAAATCGCCATTGATGATAGCAAATTGATTTGCGTCTGTTTGGCCATGTTATCGCGGTAATCAGCGACGCGGCTTGGCCAGTTTATTCCGGCAACCAGCGTCAGATTACGCAGCAGCGGAAAAAGTTGAATGTCATCTTCCGAAAGCTCGCCATTCACGGCGTTTGGCTTGACGATGAGTTTATCCAGTGCACGTAAATCATCGCTGATATTTTTAATTAACCCATCAGAATGTGAGAGAAGCTCGGCAAAATTACCCGCGCTGACCTCTTTCTTGTCGATGAAGTATTTGCGTGCGGCGGGAGTAGAAAACTCATCAAACGCCGATTTGGCAAAACGCGGCAACAGCAGTTTATTGGCATAGCCGTTGACCTTGCGCAGCCACTCTTTAATGGCAGGGGAGCGTTTACCCGTCAGTAACGGTTTGCCGTCGAGCTTATCCACATAGTGAACAATGTCCATGCTTTCTGGCATATAGCGGCTGTCATCTTTTTGCAGAATGGGAACCTGTTTTTGACCGACCATCCGGGTGGGTGTTTCTGCATCGTCGTTGAGCAGAACGTGTAATTCGACGGGGATATTTTTCAGGCCGAAAATCATGCGGGCTTTGAGGCAGTAAGGGCAGTGATCGTAAATATATAGCTTCACGTGACTCCTCCATTTGGCTGTCAGTTCACTTTCAGTATGGAGGAGTCAGGGGGGAGTATCAAATCAGGCGTCGTGTTCCAGCAACCGACGCGCGGCACGTTTATGGCTAAATTGCCAGCCCAATGCAAGGAAGGTGATGAGGCCAATAACGCCCAACATCATCCACGGCAACTCCGGTTGTTGCGTGGATTTACCCAGGTCAAACAGCCAGCCTCCGCCGATATAGCCAATAGCGCCGCCTATCGCCAGGCCCAGCCGACTAAACCCCATATAACTGCCGCGCGCTCGTGCATCCGCTAACGAGGCGCTAAGAGTTTCACGCGCAGGTTCGGCAATGATCGAGCCAATATAAAACAGACAAATCAGGGTGAAAAGTTGTTGCAGGCCACTGACCATGCCCACGGGTATCATGCTTAATGACATCACCAGTAGCCCCGCCATCAACCGGTGTTCCAGACGAAAACGCTTTTCGCTCCAGCGGGCGATAGGGTAGAGCAACGTTAACGACAGACACGCTTCGATGGCATACATCCATTTAACGGCAGAGGGCGCTCCGGCTACGTCGTTGACCATAATCGGCAGCATCAACATCACCTGCACAGCCAGCATGTAGTAGCCCGCGAGTGTCAGGACATAGGTGACAAAACGTTTATCGCGCATCACGCGGGTCATGCCTTCGCGGACTGGTGTACGCACGGTAGAGAGTTTCCATGCGGGCAACAACCAGGCGTTAAACGCTGCACACAATACAAACAGAATTGCCCCCGTGGCGCAGACCAGGCGAAAATCGTATTGCAATAACCAACTCCCCAACAGCGCGCCAATGACCGCACCGGCACTGTCCTGCATCATCAACAGGGAGAAAAAACGGCCCCGTTGTTCCGGACGAATTAATTTCACCACCAGCGCCGAACGCGGCGGATCAAATAACGTACCGCCGAGGCCCGAGAGCAAACAAGAAAACCACAGCATCCAGGGTTCATGGGCGATGCCCATGGTGGCGAATCCGGCGGCGCGCATCAGCATACCGGTAACGATCATCGGTTTAGCGCCAAAACGGTCGGCAATAGCACCGCCGAAAATGCCTAATCCTTGCTGAATGAACTGACGCAGACCGAGGGCAATACCGACCATTACGGCGGCCCAGCCCATTTGATCAACGAAGCGGATAGAGATCAGCGGGAAGACAACAAAGAACCCCAGCACGACCAGCATATTATCGACGAGAAGGAAATATTTACCCAGGTTCCTCGCCTGCGATACGCGCGACATTTCCCCTCCCGGGAAATAAAAGATGAGCACTTTCTATTCTGCATTGCTGCTAAGATTTTTCCCATCATATCGGGGACAATATTTTTTTATCAAAACGTCGCTTTGATAGAGAGTTTTTATCAAATATGTGAATAATGCAGAAAATGGTATTTTGGACTTTTCACAGGCTCTGGTTGCGCAGGTATAGTAATACTTACAGCGTATTAAAGACGTTACGGGAAGGAGTAGGTATAGAATGTTTGGCTATCGCAGTAACGTGCCAAAAGTGCGCTTAACCACCGACCGACTGGTCGTGCGTCTGGTGCATGAACGTGATGCCTGGCGACTGGCGGATTATTACGCAGAGAATCGCCATTTCCTGAAGCCCTGGGAGCCGGTGCGCGATGAAAGCCACTGCTATCCTTCAGGCTGGCAGGCCAGGTTAAGCATGATTAACGAATTTCATAAACAGGGCTCAGCCTTTTACTTTGGATTATTTGATCCAGATGAGAAAGAGATTATTGGCGTAGCAAATTTTTCCAATGTGGTACGCGGCTCTTTTCACGCCTGTTATCTCGGTTATTCGATCGGACAAAAATGGCAGGGTAAAGGACTGATGTTTGAAGCTCTGACCGCCGCCATTCGCTATATGCAACGTACCCAACATATTCATCGCATTATGGCCAACTATATGCCGCACAATAAACGCAGCGGTGATTTGCTGGCGCGGTTGGGGTTTGAAAAAGAAGGCTATGCGAAAGATTATTTGTTGATTGATGGAAAATGGCGCGATCACGTACTGACGGCATTAACCACCCCGGACTGGACGCCCGGCCGCTAAGGAGAATTTCATGAAGTATCAACTTACCGCACTGGAAGCCCGTGTGATTGGCTGTTTGCTGGAAAAACAGGTGACGACGCCAGAGCAATACCCGCTTTCCGTGAATGGCGTGGTAACGGCCTGTAACCAGAAAACAAACCGTGAACCGGTAATGAATCTGAGCGAATCCGAGGTACAGGAGCAACTGGATAATCTGGTAAAACGCCATTATCTGCGCACGGTGGGTGGCTTTGGTAATCGAGTCACCAAATATGAACAACGTTTCTGCAACTCTGAGTTTGGTGACCTGAAACTTAGCGCCGCGGAAGTCGCATTAATTACCACCTTGTTGTTGCGAGGCGCTCAGACGCCAGGTGAACTGCGCAGTCGCGCGGCGCGGATGTATGAATTCAGCGATATGACGGAAGTAGAAACAACGCTGGAACAACTGGCTAATCGCGAAGATGGGCCTTTTGTTGTTCGTCTGGCTCGCGAACCAGGTAAACGCGAAAGCCGCTATATGCATCTTTTCAGTGGCGAGGTGGATGATCAGCCTGTGCTTACAGAAACGTCGGACGCGGTTGGTGGTGATTTACAATCCCGCGTCGAAGCCCTGGAAATCGAGGTGGCAGAACTGAAACAGCGTCTTGATTCGTTGCTGGCCCATCTGGGAGATTAACGTGAAAAAATTACGTATCGGCGTAGTGGGTTTAGGCGGCATCGCGCAAAAAGCGTGGCTGCCAGTGCTGGCAGCAGCGTCTGACTGGACGCTACAGGGGGCGTGGTCGCCAACGCGTGAGAAAGCCATCTCAATTTGTGAAAGCTGGCGCATTCCTTACGCCGATTCGTTATCTAACCTTGCCGCCAGTTGCGATGCGGTATTTGTCCACTCCAGCACCGCCAGTCATTTTGAGGTGGTCAGTGCGTTATTAAATGCAGGTGTACATGTCTGTGTCGATAAACCGCTGGCGGAAAATCTGCGCGATGCCGAGCGACTGGTTGAACTTGCAGCGCGCAAAAAACTGACACTGATGGTCGGCTTTAACCGTCGTTTCGCGCCGCTGTACTGTGAGTTAAAAACGCAGCTTGCCAGCGCAGCCTCGCTAAGAATGGATAAACATCGTACCAATAGCGTCGGGCCACACGATCTTTATTTCACCTTGCTGGATGATTATCTGCATGTGGTTGATACCGCGCTGTGGTTGTCTGGCGGCAATGCAACTCTCGAAAGCGGTACGTTGCTGACCAATGAGTCCGGCGAAATGCTGTTTGCCGAGCACCATTTTTCGGCAGGTCAGTTACAAATCACCACCTCTATGCATCGTCGTGCCGGAAGTCAGCGTGAAGCGGTGCTGGCAGTGACTGAAGGGGCATTAATCGACATCACCGATATGCGTGAATGGCGTGAGGAGCGTGGGCAGGGCGTGGTACATAAACCGATTCCTGGCTGGCAAAGTACCCTCGAGCAGCGTGGATTTGTCGGTTGTGCGCGCCATTTCATTGAATGCGTGCAAAATCAGACAGTTCCGCAAACCGCGGGTGAACAGGCGGTGCTGGCGCAGCGCATCGTTGATAAGATCTGGCGCGATGCGATGAGTGAATAAACCCTGTAACATCTGGCGGTAGCAATTCACCATAATCCAGGTAGACTATTCGCCTCTTTCAGCGCCTGCCTTGCAGGCGTTTTGCCGTGGGTCTGGATTAGAACACAGATGAATTTATTAAAATCGCTGGCCGCCGTCAGCTCGATGACCATGTTTTCGCGTGTGCTTGGCTTCGCACGCGACGCTATTGTCGCCAGAATCTTTGGCGCAGGGATGGCAACCGACGCCTTTTTTGTCGCGTTCAAACTTCCTAACTTGTTACGCCGTATCTTTGCTGAAGGGGCATTCTCCCAGGCTTTCGTGCCGATTCTGGCGGAATATAAAAGCAAGCAGGGTGAAGATGCCACGCGGGTCTTTGTCTCTTATGTCTCTGGTCTGCTGACACTGGCGCTGGCGGTTGTGACGGTCGCCGGCATGCTCGCCGCGCCGTGGGTGATCATGGTAACCGCGCCGGGCTTTGCGGATACTGCCGACAAATTCGCACTTACCAGCCAGTTATTACAGATTACTTTTCCTTATATCTTATTGATTTCACTGGCATCGCTGGTGGGGGCAATTCTGAATACCTGGAACCGTTTCTCGATTCCGGCATTTGCCCCAACATTACTCAACATCAGCATGATTGGCTTTGCGCTGTTTGCAGCGCCGTACTTTAATCCACCCGTGCTGGCGCTGGCGTGGGCAGTTACGGTGGGCGGCATCCTGCAACTGGTTTATCAGCTACCGCATCTGAAGAAGATTGGCATGTTGGTATTGCCGCGCATTAACTTCCACGATGCCGGGGCGATGCGCGTAGTGAAACAGATGGGGCCGGCGATTCTTGGCGTCTCTGTTAGCCAGATTTCCTTAATCATCAACACTATTTTTGCCTCATTTCTTGCCTCCGGCTCGGTGTCATGGATGTATTATGCCGACCGTTTGATGGAGTTTCCGTCCGGTGTACTGGGCGTGGCACTGGGGACCATTTTGCTGCCGTCGTTGTCGAAAAGTTTTGCCAGCGGTAATCACGATGAATACAACCGTCTGATGGACTGGGGGCTGCGTCTTTGTTTCCTGCTGGCGCTGCCAAGCGCGGTGGCGCTGGGCATCCTCTCCGGTCCGTTAACTGTTTCGCTGTTCCAGTACGGTAAATTTACCGCCTTTGATGCGTTGATGACCCAGCGGGCGTTAATTGCCTACTCGGTAGGTTTGATTGGCCTGATTGTGGTGAAAGTGCTGGCTCCGGGCTTTTATTCACGGCAGGACATTAAAACGCCGGTGAAAATTGCCATCGTCACGCTGATTTTGACGCAATTGATGAACCTTGCATTTATCGGCCCGTTGAAACATGCCGGACTGTCGCTTTCCATTGGTCTGGCGGCGTGTCTGAATGCTTCGCTGCTTTACTGGCAGCTGCGTAAGCAGAAAATCTTTACCCCACAACCCGGCTGGACTGCGTTTCTGCTGCGTTTACTCGTGGCGGTACTGGTGATGTCTGGTGTGCTTTTAGGCATGTTGCATATTATGCCGGACTGGTCGTTGGGCACTATGCCCTGGCGTTTACTGCGTTTGATGGCGGTCGTTGTCGCGGGAATTGCAGCATACTTTGCCGCACTGGCGGTGTTGGGCTTCAAAGTAAAAGAATTTGCTCGTCGTACTGCTTAACGTAGAATTCCGGCCTGCATCGCAGGCCGGAGAAAATCTTCAAATAGAAATCTTTTTACCACCGCGCCAGGGTGTTGAGGTCTGACCGTTCGCCCCGTACAGTGTCGGCTCCTGATGCGGTTTCAGCATTTCCAGTGCCTGTTGATTGCGCTCAATCTGCCCTTCCAGTAGCCAGCCGTTATGCTGATTTAACTGGCGCAATTGCTGCGTTTTCTCGGTGATTTCCTGCCAGCATTGCGCAATATCTTCACTTATTTCTGTATCCGGTGCCTGTCGACGCAGCTGTTCCAGGTAATCCAGAGTCGCCAGCATTGAGCTTTTTTGTTCTGTAATATGTTGCAGCTGGCTACCGGTGAACTGCCCCATAGAGAGATGTTGCTGCTCCTGGACCATCACTATATTAAGCTCGTTAAGCACCACAGACATCTGGTTGAGAATCTCAGCAAGACGCGGCATCTGATTATTTACTCATTAAATCTTGTTGCACTTCGTTGATCAGCGCATCGGCAATTTTGCCGACATCCATTTTTAGTTCACCATTACGAATCGCCAATTTTAATGCTTCAACGCGTTCAAGATTGATATCACTGCTGCCCGGTTGCATCAGTGTTGCCTGCGCATCGCTTAACTTGACGTTAGTACTGGCGGTAGCCGTCGTTTTTGCTGCGCGGGTATTGGCTACCGGAGCGTCACTGGTTTCACGTGGCTGAACGGTGCTTACAGGCTTCAGGGGGGAAGTGCGGTCAATACTCATGGTTTATTCCTCATTGAGGGCGCTTTATCATTTGTTGCTTATTTATCGGCAATGGACGGGCAATCTTTAATAGCTTACAGGTTTATAAGAATATTCCCATCGGCATCCACTACGCCACTGACTACCTGACCCGATATCATTCTCACGCGGGCTTTTTGCGCGACGGAAGCGTTATTCAGCGCCAGACCTTCAGCATTTGCACTGAACCCATCGCCACTGGCAATCACGTTAACGCGTTGTCCTGCTTTTACCCGCCAGGCCTGACGCAGCATAGTCAGCTGTATAGGTTGTTCGGGGACCAAATCGCGCAGGCTAACCGCATCAACCAGTTGATTAGCATCCAGCACGGTACGCGGCGGTAGTGTATCCAGTCTACCGCGTTTAAGTTTTACACTGCCTGCGTCAAGCTTTCCCCCACGCACAACTGGCATTGCTGCAACAACATAATTCCCTGTCGCCTGTACATTCACTTGCACGTAATGCTTATCGTTGCCACAACGTGCCAGCACATTCACATTGCCCCACAGGCGGGCGTTATTAGTCATGGAAAGCAGCGGCTGTTCGCATGGCGGCAATAAATTGGGTGCAGTACGAATAGAAACGTGGACCTCATCACTTAGCCCTGCCAGTTGTGCAACGAAATAGGTTTGCAATTGTGAGGGGAAATCGCCAGCCGCACTAAGTGGACTGAACAACATCGTGATGATCGCCACACAGCGCATTATTGTCAGCATTTTTGCCCCCGGCCATTTTCACAGCCTGAATTGTACCCGTACGCAATGACCATCAACGGCATAAATAGCAACCCATTTTGCTTTTATTCCGCCGATAACGCGCGCGTAAAGTCTTTAAGCTGACGGCAGAATTTTGATATCTGCGGAGGAGATATGCTCGATAAGCTCGACGCCGCCTTACGTTTTCAACAAGAGGCACTCAATCTGCGCGCCCAGCGTCAGGAAGTGCTGGCGGCAAATATCGCCAATGCCGATACCCCTGGTTATCAGGCGCGCGATATGGATTTTGCCAGTGAACTTAAAAAAGTGATGCAGCGCGGGAGAGATGAAACCAGCGTGGTCGCGCTGACGTTGACCTCGTCGCAGCATATTCCAGCACAGGCGTTGTCACCTCCTGCCACAGAATTGCAATACCGTATTCCGGACCAGCCTTCACTGGACGGCAATACCGTGGATATGGATCGCGAACGCACCCAGTTTGCCGATAACAGCCTGCAATACCAGATGAGCCTTAGCGCGTTGAGCGGACAAATCAAAGGCATGATGAACGTATTACAAAGCGGAAATTAACGGATGGCACTGCTGAATATTTTTGATATCGCCGGATCGGCGTTAACCGCTCAGTCTCAGCGTCTGAACGTGGCTGCCAGCAACCTGGCCAACGCCGACAGCGTGACGGGGCCAGATGGCCAGCCGTATCGGGCAAAACAGGTGGTGTTCCAGGTGAACGCCGCGCCAGGGGCAGCGACGGGCGGAGTCAAAGTGGCTGACGTGATTGAAAGCCAGGCCCCGGACAAACTGGTCTATGAACCGGGTAATCCGCTGGCGGACGCGAAGGGCTACGTGAAAATGCCAAACGTCGATGTGGTAGGCGAGATGGTTAACACCATGTCGGCGTCGCGCAGCTATCAGGCCAACGTTGAAGTACTCAATACGGTGAAAAGCATGATGCTGAAAACCCTCACGCTCGGTCAATAAAGGAGAAAGTCATGTCCATTGCGGTAACCACCACCGATCCGACAAATACCGGCGTCAGCACTACCAGCAGTAGTTCGATTACGGGCAGTAACGCCGCCGATTTACAGAGCAGCTTTCTGACGTTGCTGGTGGCGCAACTGAAAAACCAGGATCCGACCAATCCAATGGAAAACAACGAGCTGACGTCACAACTGGCGCAAATCAGCACGGTCAGCGGGATTGAAAAGCTCAACACCACACTCGGTTCGATTTCCGGGCAGATTGATAACAGCCAGTCGCTACAGGCCAGCAACCTGATTGGTCACGGCGTGATGATCCCCGGCACCACCATTCTTGCCGGTACTGGCAGTGAAGAAGGGGCGGTGACCACCACCACGCCGTTTGGTGTTGAACTGCAACAGGCCGCAGACAAAGTGACCGCAACCATAACCGATAAAAATGGCGCAGTTGTGCGCACCATTGATATTGGTGAGCTCAGCGCCGGAGTCCACAGTTTCACCTGGGACGGCACGTTGACTGATGGTACGACCGCGCCGAACGGTTCTTATAACGTGGCAATTAGTGCCAGCAACGGCGGTACGCAGTTGGTTGCCCAGCCATTGCAGTTTGCGCTGGTACAGGGCGTGATTCGCGGCAATAACGGTAACACGCTGGATCTCGGCACTTACGGCACCACCACCCTCGACGAAGTACGGCAGATAATTTAAGCCTTCACATTTCAGGAGTCAGTCATGGCCTTTTCTCAAGCGGTTAGCGGATTAAACGCTGCCGCCACCAATCTCGATGTCATTGGCAACAATATCGCCAACTCCGCCACCTATGGCTTTAAATCCGGCACGGCTTCTTTTGCTGATATGTTTGCTGGTTCGAAAGTGGGACTGGGGGTAAAAGTTGCTGGCATCACTCAGGATTTTACCGATGGCACGACCACAAATACTGGCCGTGGCCTGGACGTCGCTATCAGCCAGAACGGTTTTTTCCGTCTGGTAGACAGTAACGGTTCGGTGTTTTACAGCCGTAACGGGCAATTCAAACTGGATGAAAACCGTAATCTTGTGAATATGCAAGGTTTACAGTTGACCGGGTATCCGGCAACCGGTACGCCTCCGACCATCCAGCAAGGGGCGAATCCAGGCAGTATTTCGATTCCAAATACCTTGATGGCGGCGAAGTCCACGACCACGGCGTCTATGCAGATTAACCTTAACTCCAGTGATACGCTTCCTACCGTTACGCCATTCAGCGCCAGTGATGCCGATAGCTATAACAAAAAAGGTTCGGTAACGGTGTATGACAGTCAGGGTAATGCCCATGACATGAGCGTCTACTTTGTGAAGACGCAAGATAATACCTGGGATCTCTACACCCAGGATAGTAGTGCTCCAAACAGCATTGCAACGATAGCGACAACACTGGAATTTGATGCCAATGGTGTTCTGACGTCGGATCCAACAAAGGATATTACCACTGGCGCGATTAACGGCGCGGAACCTGCAACATTCTCTCTCAGCTTCCTCAACTCTATGCAGCAAAACACCGGCGCTAACAATATTGTGGCAACCACCCAGAACGGTTACAAACCGGGCGATCTGGTGAGTTATCAAATCAACGATGACGGCACGGTAGTCGGGAACTATTCGAACGAACAAACCCAATTGCTGGGGCAGATTGTGCTGGCCAACTTTGCCAACAACGAAGGGCTGGCATCAGAGGGGGACAACGTCTGGTCTGCAACGCAATCTTCTGGTGTCGCGCTGCTGGGAACCGCCGGGACCGGCAATTTTGGCGCACTGACCAACGGCGCCCTGGAAGCGTCCAACGTCGATCTCAGCAAAGAACTGGTCAATATGATTGTCGCCCAGCGTAACTATCAGTCTAACGCCCAGACCATCAAAACTCAGGACCAGATCCTCAACACGCTGGTTAACTTACGCTAATTGCTGACGGGATAGCTCGATGGATCACGCAATCTATACCGCGATGGGCGCCGCCAGCCAGACGCTGAATCAACAGGCGGTGACTGCCAGCAATCTTGCGAATGCCTCCACGCCCGGTTTTCGCGCGCAGTTAAACGCCTTGCGCGCAGTGCCGGTGGAAGGGCTTTCTCTGCCCACACGCACTCTGGTGACGGCCTCTACGCCAGGCGCAGATATGACGTCCGGCAAGATGGATTACACCTCGCGCCCGCTGGATGTTGCGTTGCAGCAGGATGGCTGGCTGGCCGTGCAAACCGCTGACGGCAGCGAAGGGTATACGCGTAATGGCAGCATTCAGGTTGATCCCGGTGGACAACTGACGATTCAGGGGTATCCGGTGATTGGCGAGGCGGGGCCGATTGCCGTGCCGGAAGGGGCGGAAATTACTATCGCCGCCGATGGCACCATTTCGGCGCTCAATCCGGGCGATCCGGCAAATATCATTGCGCCAGTAGGACGGTTGAAACTGGTGAAAGCCATGGGCAGTGAAGTGCAGCGTGGTGATGACGGGATCTTTCGTTTGAGTGCGGAAAGTCAGGCCTCGCGTGGTCCGGTGTTACAGGCTGACCCAACGTTACGGGTGATGTCGGGCGTGCTGGAAGGTAGCAACGTCAATGCCATTTCGGCAATGAGCGACATGATTGCCAGTGCGCGGCGTTTTGAAATGCAGATGAAGGTAATAAGCAGCGTCGATGATAACGCTGGTCGCGCCAACCAACTGCTGTCGATGAGTTAATTGAAAGGATAAATGACAAGCATAAGTTGCCCGAAGCGCAAGCTTATCGGGCCTACGGGATAAATCGCAATTTATTGATTTTGCGAGCTCTTGTAGGCCGGATAAAGCGTTTACGCCGCATCCGGCAAGAAGACATATGCGATTTGTCAGCAATCCACTACAGGACATTTTATGATCAGTTCATTATGGATCGCCAAAACGGGCCTTGACGCCCAGCAAACCAATATGGACGTCATTGCCAACAACCTGGCAAACGTCAGTACCAATGGTTTCAAGCGCCAGCGGGCGGTGTTTGAAGATTTACTTTATCAAACCATTCGCCAGCCTGGCGCACAGTCTTCCGAACAAACTACCTTGCCATCCGGGTTACAAATCGGTACGGGGGTGCGTCCGGTCGCCACTGAACGCTTACACAGCCAGGGCAACCTGTCGCAAACCAATAACAGCAAAGATGTGGCGATTAAAGGGCAGGGCTTTTTCCAGGTCATGCTGCCGGATGGCTCATCAGCGTATACCCGCGACGGCTCTTTTCAGGTGGATCAGAACGGGCAACTGGTGACGGCGGGCGGTTTTCAGGTGCAGCCAGCAATCACCATTCCGGCGAATGCGTTAAGTATTACCATTGGTCGTGATGGCGTGGTCAGCGTTACCCAGCAAGGCCAGGCTGCTTCGGTTCAGGTTGGACAACTCAATCTGACCACGTTTATGAACGACACTGGCCTGGAGAGCATTGGCGAAAACCTCTACACCGAAACACAATCCTCCGGCGCACCGAACGAAAGCACGCCAGGTCTGAACGGCGCTGGGCTGTTGTATCAAGGATATGTTGAAACGTCTAACGTCAACGTGGCGGAGGAACTGGTCAACATGATTCAGGTACAGCGCGCCTACGAAATCAACAGTAAAGCGGTATCCACCACCGACCAGATGCTGCAAAAACTGACGCAACTCTAAAGCATACCGGTAGGGCAACTTACCGGTTTATTGATTTTTGAAGATGATAGCCATGCGAAAAAAATACGGCATTTCCACCTTGTTGGTGCTTTCACTGACCGGCTGCGCCTGGATCCCGTCTACCCCGCTGGTGCAGGGGGTGACCACGGCACAACCTGTACCCGGCCCGACGCCCGTCGCCAATGGTTCCATTTTTCAGTCTGCCCAGCCGATTAATTATGGCTATCAGCCGTTATTTGAAGATCGCCGACCACGCAATATCGGCGATACGCTGACTATTGTGTTGCAGGAAAATGTCAGCGCCAGCAAGAGTTCGTCTGCTAATGCCAGCCGCGACGGAAAAACCAACTTCGGGTTTGATACTGTACCGCGCTATTTGCAGGGGCTGTTTGGTAATGCCCGTGCCGACGTTGATGCCTCTGGCGGTAATAGCTTCAATGGCAAAGGCGGGGCAAATGCCAGCAATACCTTTAGCGGCACCTTGACCGTGACGGTTGATCAGGTGCTGGTCAACGGCAACCTGCATGTGGTGGGCGAAAAACAGATCGCCATTAATCAGGGTACGGAATTTATTCGTTTCTCCGGCGTGGTCAATCCACGCACCATCAGTGGCAGCAACACTGTACCGTCAACCCAGGTGGCAGACGCGCGCATTGAGTACGTTGGCAATGGCTACATTAACGAAGCACAAAACATGGGCTGGTTACAGCGTTTCTTCCTTAACCTGTCTCCAATGTAAGTGAGGCTGTGGTGATTAAATTTCTCTCTGTATTCATTCTTCTGCTGGTGGCGACCGTTGCACAGGCTGACCGCATTCGCGATCTCACCAGCGTACAGGGCGTACGGCAAAACTCGCTGATTGGTTATGGCCTTGTTGTTGGCCTTGACGGTACGGGCGACCAGACGACCCAGACGCCGTTTACCACTCAAACGCTTAATAACATGCTCTCACAGTTGGGAATTACCGTTCCGACTGGCACCAATATGCAGCTAAAAAACGTCGCTGCGGTAATGGTGACGGCGTCACTTCCGCCGTTTGGACGCCAGGGGCAAACCATCGATGTGGTGGTTTCTTCCATGGGTAATGCCAAAAGCTTACGTGGCGGTACGTTGTTGATGACACCGCTTAAGGGCGTCGACAGCCAGGTTTATGCGCTGGCGCAGGGCAATATTCTGGTCGGTGGCGCGGGGGCATCAGCGGGAGGTAGCAGCGTTCAGGTTAACCAACTGAATGGCGGGCGGATCACCAACGGTGCGATTATTGAGCGCGAATTGCCCAGCCAATTCGGCACTGGCAATACCCTCAATTTGCAGCTAAATGACGAAGACTTCGCGATGGCGCAGCAGATCGCCGATACCATAAACCGCACCCGAGGATTCGGCAGTGCCACGGCGTTAGATGCCCGAACTATTCAGGTTCGCGTGCCGAGCGGTAATAGTTCCCAGGTGCGTTTCCTTGCCGATATCCAGAATATGCAGGTCAATGTCACCCCGCAGGACGCCAAAGTCGTGATTAACTCGCGCACTGGTTCGGTGGTGATGAATCGTGAAGTGACCCTCGACAGCTGCGCGGTGGCGCAGGGCAATCTCTCGGTTACGGTAAATCGTCAGGCCAATGTCAGCCAACCAGATACACCGTTTGGCGGCGGACAGACCGTGGTAACGCCACAAACGCAGATCGACTTACGCCAGAGCGGCGGTTCGCTGCAAAGCGTGCGTTCCAGCGCCAGCCTCAATAACGTGGTGCGCGCGCTCAACGCCTTGGGAGCCACCCCGATGGATTTAATGTCCATACTGCAATCTATGCAAAGCGCGGGATGTCTGCGGGCAAAACTGGAAATCATCTGATGATTAGCGACAGCAAGCTGCTGGCGAGCGCCGCCTGGGATGCTCAATCACTTAACGATCTGAAAGCGAAAGCGGGCGAAGATCCAGCTGCAAATATTCGCCCGGTAGCTCGCCAGGTGGAAGGGATGTTTGTGCAGATGATGCTAAAAAGCATGCGTGAAGCCTTACCGAAAGATGGCCTGTTCAGCAGCGAGAATACCCGGCTCTACACCAGCATGTATGACCAGCAGATAGCCCAACAGATGACAGCAGGCAAAGGTCTGGGACTTGCGGAGATGATGGTAAAACAGATGGCGCCAGAGCAGCCATTGCCAGCAGAAGAAATGCCTGCCGGACCGATGAAATTCCCACTTGAAACGGTGATGAGTTTTCAAAATAAAGCACTCAAGCAGATGGTGCAAAAAGCTTTACCGCACAATTTCGATGCTTTGTTGCCTGGTGACAGCAAAGCGTTCCTTGCACAGCTCTCGCAGCCAGCTCAATTGGCAAGTCAGCAAAGCGGTGTGCCACATCACCTGATTCTCGCCCAGGCTGCACTGGAATCAGGATGGGGACAACGACAAATTCGTCGCGAAAATGGCGAGCCGAGCTACAACGTGTTTGGCGTAAAAGCGTCAGGTAACTGGAAAGGGCCTGTTACTGAAATCACTACTACCGAATATGAAAACGGCGAAGCGAAGAAAGTTAAGGCGAAGTTTCGTGTTTACAGTTCTTATTTCGAAGCATTGTCAGATTACGTTGGGCTGTTAACCCGTAATCCACGCTACGCCGCCGTGACTCGCGCTGCCAGCGCCGAGTTGGGGGCGCAGGCATTACAGGATGCAGGTTATGCCACCGATCCTGAATATGCCCGCAAACTCACCAATATGATTCAGCAATTGAAATCGGTAAGCGACAAGGTGAGCAAAACCTACAGTATGAGTATCGATAATCTGTTCTGAATAATTCAAGTCCGGCGGGTGTCTGCCGATAATGCTTGGTAATTGAAGGCTTATAAGGAACCTCCATGTCCAGCTTGATTAATAACGCCATGAGCGGACTTAACGCTGCCCAGGCGGCGTTAAATACGGCGAGTAATAATATTTCCAGCTATAACGTTGCCGGATATACCCGACAAACCACCATTATGGCGCAGGCTAACAGTACCTTAGGTGCGGGCGGTTGGGGAGGCAATGGCGTTTATGTTTCTGGCGTGCAACGTGAATACGATGCGTTTATTACCAATCAGTTACGTGCGGCCCAGACCCAGAGTAGTGGCCTGACTTCCCGTTATGAGCAAATGTCGAAAATCGACAATATGCTCTCTGGCAGCACCACGTCGCTGGCAACGCAAATGCAGGACTTCTTTACCAGTTTGCAAACGCTGGTCAGTAACGCAGAGGATCCGGCTGCGCGGCAGGCGCTGATTGGCAAGGCGGAAGGTCTGGTAAATCAGTTTAAAACCACCGACCAGTATCTGCGCGACCAGGACAAACAGGTCAATATCGCGATAGGTGCCAGCGTCGACCAGATCAATAATTATGCCAAACAAATCGCCAGCCTGAACGATCAGATCTCCCGTTTAACAGGCGTGGGAGCGGGGGCTTCACCCAACGATCTCCTTGATCAACGCGATCAACTGGTGAGTGAATTAAACCAGATCGTTGGTGTTGAGGTCAGTGTTCAGGATGGCGGTACTTACAATATCACCATGGCCAATGGTTACTCGCTGGTTCAAGGCAGTTCGGCACGTCAGCTTGCAGCAGTCCCATCCAGTGCCGATCCTTCTCGTACGGCAGTCGCTTATGTTGATGGGACGGCGGAAAATATTGAGATCCCAGAGAAATTGCTGAATACGGGGTCGCTGGGCGGCATTCTGACATTTCGTTCTCAGGACCTGGACCAGACGCGCAATACGCTCGGGCAACTGGCGCTGGCATTTGCTGAGGCTTTCAATGCCCAACATAACAAGGGGTATGATGCCAATGGTAAAGAAGGGGAGGATTTCTTTGCTATTGGTAAGCCCGCTGTTCTGGAAAATAGCAAAAACAAAGGTAGCTCCGCGATCGGTGCTACGGTAACCGATAGTTCCGCTGTGCTGGCGACAGATTACAAAATCTCGTTCAAAGATAATCAGTGGCAGGTCACCCGTCTGGCCAGCAATACCACTTTTACGGTGGTGCCGGATGCCGACGGTAAAGTCTCATTTGATGGTCTGGAACTGACCTTCACCGGAACGCCAAAACCAAACGACAGCTTCACCTTGAAACCGGTAAGCGATGCCATCGTCAATATGGACGTATTAATCACTGACGAAGCGAAAATCGCCATGGCCAGCGATGAAACGGCTGGTGAAAGCGACAACCGCAATGGTCAGGCGCTGCTGGATTTGCAAACTAATGGCAAAACGGTCGGCGGGGGGAAATCCTTTAACGATGCCTATGCCTCGTTGGTTAGCGATATCGGGAATAAAACCGCTACGTTGAAAACCAGCAGCACTACTCAAAGTAATGTGGTGACGCAACTTTCTAATCAGCAGCAGTCTATCTCTGGCGTCAATCTCGACGAAGAGTACGGCAATCTGCAACGTTTTCAGCAGTATTATCTGGCCAATGCCCAGGTTCTGCAGACGGCGAATGCCATTTTTGATGCGCTGATTAACATTCGCTAAGGGGAGATAAGATGCGTTTCAGTACCCAGATGATGTACCAGCAAAATATGCGCGGTATCACCAATTCTCAGGCGGAATGGATGAAGTACGGCGAACAGATGTCGACGGGTAAGCGAGTCGTTAACCCTTCTGACGATCCCATTGCAGCATCACAAGCCGTGGTTCTCTCCCAGGCGCAGGCGCAAAACAGCCAGTACACACTGGCGCGGACTTTCGCGACCCAAAAGGTGTCGCTGGAAGAAAGCGTGCTTGGCCAGGTGACGACTGCAATCCAGAATGCCCAGGAAAAAATTGTTTATGCCAGCAACGGCACGTTAAGTGATGATGACCGGGCATCGTTGGCAACGGATATTCAGGGGATCCGCGACCAGTTGTTAAATCTGGCGAATACCACGGATGGGAACGGGCGTTACATTTTTGCCGGTTATAAAACAGAATCCGCGCCGTTTAGTGAGGCTGACGGTGATTATGTCGGCGGAACAGAAAGTATTAAGCAGCAGGTCGATGCCTCTCGCTCAATGGTGATAGGGCATACCGGTGACAAAATTTTCAATAGTATCACCAGCAATGCGGTAGCGGAACCTGACGGTAGCGGTTCTGAAACTAACCTGTTTGCTATGCTGGATAGCGCCATCGCGGCGCTAAAAACGCCAGTCGCGGATAGCGAAGCGGATAAAGAAACTGCCGCTGCGGCATTGGATAAAACCAACCGTGGCCTGAAAAACTCACTGAATAATGTCCTGACCGTACGCGCCGAACTCGGCACGCAACTGAATGAACTGGAGTCGCTGGATTCATTAGGTAGCGATCGCGCTTTAGGGCAAACGCAGCAGATGAGTGATCTGGTTGATGTGGACTGGAATGCAACTATTTCCTCTTACATCATGCAGCAAACGGCATTGCAGGCATCGTATAAAGCATTTACCGATATGCAGGGATTGTCGCTCTTCCAACTCAACAAATAAGCTCGCTTTAAAACATATCATGAAACTGGGTATGTTTTGTCTGCCTGCTCTGGGATCGCCGGGGCGGGCATTTTTTTGCTATGAGGCATAAAGAACTATTACTGACATGCCTGCAAATCAGCCAATGTTGCCATCAGTATCATAGAATCGACAGGTGACGGCTCAAAACCCACTCGCAGATAAAACTCGCGGGCCTGGTCTGATAACGCATGGACCAACATTCCGCGAATACCAATGACTTCAGCTGCCTGTAGTACTCGTAGACCGGCATCTCTGACCATCGCGCGACCGATACCCTGACCCTGTAATGATTTATCTATTGCCAAACGACCAAGTACTACAACAGGGATCGGTTCTGGCATATTACGGCGAAATCGTCCTGTTGCGACATGCATTTCGACGGCGCTTGAGGCAAGCGAATAATAAGCCAAAACGTTGCTATGAGTATCACAGCCAACAAATGTACGTGATGCACCTGCAAGCTGATTTTTTAGGGCCCTCTGCTTTAGCCAGTTATCCATCGTTTCTACCCCCGAGCAAAAAGAGGTGAATTGATGCTTTGCCTGGAGTGGTTCGGGGGCCTGAATCATTTTTTCTGTTCCCACGGCGCGGGTGTTTGCATGGTTTTGCGTAATGCAGAATTGGGCGCGGGTGGCTGATCCAGCCGATTCAAAAATAGCTGATAATCATCAGAATCCATCCTGAAAATTCGCTGCTCAATGAGCGCCTCTTCAGCGGCGGCTCTGGCGGCCTCAAGGACAAATTCGGTGCGATTTTTTCCTCGGGCTTTAGCGGCCCGGTCGATAAGATCGCGTTCTGCGGGTTTTATGCGCAGATTTAAAGATTCGCGCCTGGCTGGAATGTTGTTGGCGGCTGGCATAAAAAAATCCTTCAGCTTTATATGGATAATAATTATACAACATATGTAACGCTAATGTCATTACAGCAAAGGCACTGCCCCTGAAATAAAAAGCCCCGGCGGTTGCCAGGGCTTGATCACTTTGAGTTAAGTTTTACTCAACAGGTTGCGGACGCGCAGGGCCAGCAGATGCATGATGTGTTGCTGCATGACCACCTGCCGCACCTTTACCTTCAAAGGCAAAGCTTGGGCGCTGCCAGTCACTGTGACGCGGTGCTTCCGGAACATATTCCGGTGCCGGAGCGCGTGTCATCGGCGCAGTGGCGTGGTTATGTTCAACGATTACCTCGGATACAACAGGAGCTACCGTTTCAACCTCTGCTGCGACTTCAGCGACGACCGGGGCGGCAGGTTGAGCGACAACTTCAGGTTCGGCAACCACAACCTCGGCAGTTTCGGCAACTTCTTCAATGTCTGCCGTCTCTTCCTGCGGTTCAACTACCGGTTCTGCGTGCTCTGCAACGTCCTGCGCTACGGCAACATCGGCCTCGGCAATCACCTGAGGCTGTTCTGTTACCGCTGCGGTAATCACTTCAGGATGCGTTGTTTCAACAACTTCTGGTTGCGGTTCTGCAACCTGAACAGGTGTTTCTACAACTTCAGCCACCTCTTCAACAACCGGCGCAGCAACAACCGGTTCGACAGAGGCAGCAACAGGGACTTCTGTCACCATCGGCTGCACCTGCACTTCTTCCTGTTCGCGTTGCTCCTCAACCTGTACATCTTGCGGACGTACAACCGGATAACGGATCCATACTTTGCCAGAGGCCAGTTCCGGAGATGCGCACGCTACGGTTAACGGCATCGGTGACTGGGACGGATAACGCTCGTCACGATAGCGACGACGACGCTGACCACTCACGCGCAGGTGACGAGGCGAACGGCGAGAACGACGCGGCATGCCACCGTTGTCACGGTTATCGGCGTTGTTCTCTTCTTGCTGTTCCGGCGCAGTTTGCGCTACGACTGGCAGCGGTACTTTCACCAGTTCAGTGCTCGGGGCTTGTGCTTCCTGAGTAACAGGCTCGGCAGCGACAGTTTCTTCAACCACCGGTGCGGCTACCACTTCTTCTGCAACGCTTTGTTCATAGCGCACTTTCTGATTCAGCTGACGTTGTTTACGACGCGGCTGAACCGGACGTACACGTTCTTCCTGTTCGGTTTCCTGAACAGATTGCTCTTCAACATTCAGCGCCTTCACTTCTTGTTGCGCCTGACGTTTATCATCGTTACGGCGGCGGCTACGCTCACGACGCGGCGCTTGCTGTTCGTCAGTGGTACGCGCTTTTTCCGTTACATCAGCCTGCTGACGGCTATCACGCGTCTCAGCCGTTTGCTGCTGCGCCTGGCGACGATTACGACGGTTTTCTTCGCGATTATCGCTACCCTCCGTACGTTCGCTACGCGTGTCGCGGCGTTCATTACGGTCACGGCGGTTGTTCTGACGAGGCTTACGGCGATCCTGTTGACGTTCCGGTTTCGCTTCCTCTTTTGGTGCAGGTTGCTCGACCGATTTGGTTTCTTCACCGCCACTGAACAGCGATTTCAGTACACTGAAAAGGCGGCTCAACAGACCCGGTTGTGCCGGAGCTGCAGGCGTTGCTGGTGCCGCTTTAGGTGCCGGGGCTGCTGCAGGCGCTACAGGTTCAGCCGGAGCTGGCGCTGGTGGCACATCTGGCATAGCAAAGGTTGCCAGTGCAGGTTGTTCAGGACGCTTACGTTCCGCGAACTCTTCTTCAGACGGCAACGCCATCGCTTCTTCATGCAGTTTCGGCAGCATGTAGCTTAAGGTCGGCGTTTCTTCCCCTTTACGCACGCGCAGCACGTGGTAGTGCGGAGTTTCCATCTGATCGTTTGGTACAATCACACAGCGCACGCCGTCCTGACGAGTTTCAATGGCATTTACCGCAGAACGTTTTTCGTTCAGCAGGTAAGAAGCGATTGGTACAGGAACAATGGCGTGAACTTCCTGAGTGTTCTCTTTCAGCGCTTCTTCTTCAATCAGACGCAAAATAGAGAGTGACAGGGATTCATTGTCACGCACGGTGCCAGTACCAGAACAACGCGGACAAACGTGATGACTGGATTCACCCAGCGACGGGCTCAGGCGCTGACGGGACATCTCCAGAAGGCCGAAGCGAGAAATATGGCTGATTTGAATACGAGCACGGTCCTGACGCACCGCTTCGCGCAGACGGTTTTCTACCGCACGCTGGTGGCGTACTGGCGTCATGTCGATGAAGTCGATAACAATCAGACCACCGAGGTCACGCAAACGCAGCTGACGAGCAATTTCATCAGCAGCTTCCAGGTTGGTGTTAAACGCAGTTTCTTCGATATCGCCGCCGCGAGTTGCACGTGCGGAGTTGATGTCGATGGCGGTTAACGCTTCGGTGCTGTCGATAACAATAGAGCCACCAGACGGCAGACGGACTTCACGCTGGAAGGCGGACTCAATCTGCGATTCAATCTGGTAGTGGCTGAACAGCGGAATTTCACCAGTGTACAGTTTGATTTTGCTACTGAAATCCGGGCGACCTAATGCAGCGATATGCTGACGTGCCAGTTCGAGCACTTTCGGATTATCGATAAGAATTTCGCCGATGTCCTGGCGCAAGTAATCGCGGAATGCGCGAACGATTACGTTGCTCTCCTGGTGAATCAGGAACGGAGCAGGGCGACTTTCAGCCGCTTTTTTGATGGCTTCCCAGTGCTTCAGACGGAAGCTTAAATCCCATTGCAGCGCCTCAGCAGATTTACCGACGCCTGCGGTGCGCACGATAAGCCCCATGCCTTCCGGCAGTTCCAGGCTTGCCAGTGCTTCTTTTAATTCGGTACGGTCGTCGCCTTCGATACGGCGAGAAATGCCACCCGCGCGCGGGTTGTTCGGCATCAGAACCAGATAGCTACCCGCCAGGCTGATAAAGGTAGTTAATGCCGCGCCTTTGTTGCCGCGCTCTTCTTTATCAATCTGAACAATAACTTCCTGGCCTTCACGCAACACATCTTTAATGTTGGGGCGACCATGAGCACTGTAGTTAGCTGGGAAATATTCGCGGGCAATTTCTTTTAGAGGGAGGAAACCGTGACGTTCAGCGCCGTAATCAACAAAAGCAGCTTCCAGACTCGGTTCAATGCGGGTGATTTTACCTTTGTAGATGTTAGCTTTTTTCTGCTCATGCCCCGGGCTTTCGATATCCAGGTCATACAGACGCTGCCCATCTACAAGGGCAACGCGCAACTCTTCCTGCTGAGTTGCGTTAATTAACATTCTTTTCATCGTAACTTACTCATTATTCTTACATTGACGACTAAGCTGCGGGCAAAGTAACGCCTTGCCGGGTGTGAACCGATGGCCTCGTGTCTAGTCGCGTCGCCAACCTCACGGTTATCGTCAGCTCAAAGAGGCGCAGAGTGTCGGTTGCCCGTTTTTCATGCGGAAAAACAGCGCAATTATCAGAGAAACAGACTGGGTATTACTCTCCAGAAATATTTCCATCTACCGGTAAGGACTGCAACCCGCAGCCCGCTAACTGCCTGAAAGATCAATACGTCTTACGCCATTGCTGCGTTGATGATCGGTCGGGCAAAATGGGTTATTCCGTAAAATTTCTTGTTTTAACAAGGTTGGACACGGAAACGTTCTCATTATTCCATTGCAAGCCTTGTTATAGCAAGATGACTTTTACCATTTATCACCCACTTACTCACAGTTTTTTCACTTCTTGCTGGCGATTGGTTTAATAACCACCAATTAGGTGATCACCCTGCGAAGTAATAAGGTGCAAAACTAAATATAAGCATAGAAAAATGAGTGGCGCGAATCCTGCTGGCTATTTAGAATCGCCCACCATGAAAACAGAGACTCCATCCGTAAAAATCGTTGCTATCACTGCTGACGAAGCAGGGCAACGTATCGATAATTTTTTGCGTACCCAACTGAAAGGCGTACCAAAAAGTATGATCTACCGTATTTTGCGTAAAGGTGAAGTACGGGTGAACAAAAAACGTATTAAACCTGAATATAAACTCGAAGCTGGCGACGAAGTGCGTATTCCGCCAGTTCGCGTTGCCGAACGGGAAGAAGATGCGGTGTCGCCACATCTGCAAAAAGTGGCGGCGCTGGCGGATGTCATCTTATATGAAGATGATCATATTCTGGTGCTGAATAAACCGTCCGGCACGGCGGTACATGGCGGCAGTGGTTTAAGTTTCGGCGTTATTGAAGGTTTGCGGGCGTTGCGCCCTGAAGCGCGGTTCCTCGAATTGGTGCATCGACTCGACAGGGACACTTCAGGCGTGCTGCTGGTGGCGAAAAAACGCTCGGCGTTACGTTCGCTGCATGAGCAGTTACGTGAAAAAGGCATGCAGAAAGATTACCTGGCGCTGGTGCGTGGTCAGTGGCAGTCACACGTGAAGAGTGTACAAGCGCCGTTGCTGAAGAATATTTTGCAAAGCGGTGAGCGTATTGTACGTGTGAGCCAGGAAGGTAAACCATCCGAAACGCGTTTTAAAGTGGAGGAACGCTATGCGTTTGCCACTCTGGTGCGTTGTAGCCCGGTTACCGGACGTACTCATCAGATCCGTGTGCATACTCAGTATGCCGGTCATCCTATAGCGTTTGACGATCGTTACGGCGACCGTGAATTCGATAAACAACTGACTGAAGCGGGAACGGGGTTAACTCGCTTGTTCCTGCATGCGGCGGCGCTGAAGTTTACCCATCCGGGGACCGGTGAGGTGATGCGTATCGAAGCGCCAATGGATGATGGTTTGAAGCGTTGTTTGCAGAAACTGCGTAACACGCGTTAATGCGAGCATATAAACCTGCTAGTAGACGGTTGGCCTGATAAGGCGTTTACGCCGCATCAGGCAGTCAGCACCAATTGCCGGATGCGGCGTAAACGCGTCCGGCCCATAAAATTATCCCATCAGCGGGTTTTGCCCTTCCCGGCGCAACATCTGACAGAGCGCGATAAGCGGCAAACCAACCAGCGTGTTAGGGTCACGCCCCTCTAAGCGCTCAAACAGCGTAATACCAAACCCTTCACTCTTAAAGCTGCCTGCGCAGTGCAGGGGATGCTCTTTACGCACGTAATTATCAATCTCCGCCTCGCTCAGGTGACGGAAATGGACGTCAAAAGGTTCAACTTCTGTTTGCAGATGCCCATTCGCCGAATTAAACAGCGCAAGCCCGGTATAGAAGGTGACAATATTGCCACTGGCTTTACGTAATTGCAGACGTGCATTTTCTTCCGTTAACGGTTTGCCAGTGATTTCACCGTCCAGTACACACACTTGATCAGAACCAATAATTAAATGATCCGGATAACGTGACGCCAGGGATTGTGCTTTTTCCTGCGCCAGTCGAAGCACCAACTGGCGCGGTGATTCATCGCTGCGCGGAGTTTCGTCGACCTCCGGCGCGGCACATTCGAAAGAGATTTGCAGTTTTTCCAGTAGGACGCGGCGCCAGGGCGATGTGGAGGCTAAAATAAGTTTAGGCATATTTTTTTCCATCAGATATAGCGTATTGATGATAGCCATTTTAAACTATGCGCTTCGTTTTGCAGGTTGATGTTCGTGGTCAGCACTGAACGAAAATAAAGCAGTAACCCGCAATGTGTGCGAATTATTGGCAAAAGGCAACCACAGGCTGCCTTTTTCTTTGACTCTATGACGTTACAAAGTTAATATGCGCGCCCTATGCAAAAGGTAAAATTACCCCTGACTCTCGATCCGGTTCGTACGGCTCAAAAACGCCTTGATTACCAGGGTATTTATACTCCTGATCAGGTTGAGCGCGTCGCCGAATCTGTGGTCAGTGTGGACAGTGATGTGGAATGCTCCATGTCGTTCGCTATCGATAACCAACGTCTCGCAGTGTTAAACGGCGATGCGAAGGTGACGGTAACGCTCGAGTGTCAGCGTTGCGGGAAGCCGTTTACTCATCAGGTCTACACAACGTATTGTTTTAGTCCTGTGCGTTCAGACGAACAGGCTGAAGCACTGCCGGAAGCGTATGAACCGATTGAGGTTAACGAATTCGGTGAAATCGATCTGCTTGCAATGGTTGAAGATGAAATCATCCTCGCCTTGCCGGTAGTTCCGGTGCATGATTCTGAACACTGTGAAGTGTCCGAAGCGGACATGGTCTTTGGTGAACTGCCTGAAGAAGCGCAAAAGCCAAACCCATTTGCCGTATTAGCCAGCTTAAAGCGTAAGTAATTGGTGCTCCCCGTTGGATCGGGGATAAACCGTAATTGAGGAGTAAGGTCCATGGCCGTACAACAGAATAAACCAACCCGTTCCAAACGTGGCATGCGTCGTTCCCATGACGCGCTGACCGCAGTCACCAGCCTGTCTGTAGACAAAACTTCTGGTGAAAAACACCTGCGTCACCACATCACTGCCGACGGTTACTACCGCGGCCGCAAGGTCATCGCTAAGTAATCACGCGTCTGCGTGATGAAGCTTAGTGAGGATTTTCCCCAGGCAACTGGGGAAAGACCAAACCGGGCGGCGACGATACCTTGACACGTCTAACCCTGGCGTTAGATGTCATGGGAGGGGATTTCGGTCCTTCCGTGACAGTGCCTGCAGCTTTGCAGGCACTGAATTCTAATTCGCAACTCACTCTTCTTTTAGTCGGTAATCCCGACGCCATCACGCCATTACTTGCTAAAGCTGACTTTGAACAACGTTCGCGTCTGCAGATTATCCCTGCGCAGTCAGTTATCGCCAGTGATGCCCGGCCTTCGCAAGCTATTCGCGCCAGTCGTGGTAGCTCAATGCGCGTGGCGCTGGAGTTGGTTAAAGAAGGTAGAGCACAAGCCTGCGTCAGCGCTGGTAATACCGGAGCGTTGATGGGACTGGCAAAATTATTACTCAAGCCCCTTGAGGGGATTGAGCGTCCGGCGTTGGTGACGGTGCTGCCGCATCAACAAAAGGGCAAAACGGTGGTCCTTGATTTAGGGGCCAACGTCGATTGTGATAGCACAATGTTGGTGCAATTCGCCATTATGGGCTCTGTTTTGGCTGAAGAGGTGGTGGAAATTCCCAATCCTCGCGTGGCGTTGCTCAATATTGGTGAAGAAGAAGTGAAGGGTCTTGACAGCATTCAGGATGCCTCAGCTGTGCTGAAAACAATCCCTTCTATCAATTACATCGGCTATCTTGAAGCCAATGAGTTATTAACTGGCAAGACAGATGTGCTGGTCTGTGACGGCTTTACAGGAAATGTCACATTAAAGACGATGGAAGGTGTTGTCAGGATGTTCCTTTCTCTGCTGAAATCTCAGGGTGAAGGAAAAAAACGGTCGTGGTGGCTACTGTTATTAAAGCGTTGGCTACAAAAGAGCCTGACGAGGCGATTCAGTCACCTCAACCCCGACCAGTATAACGGCGCCTGTCTGTTAGGATTGCGCGGCACGGTGATAAAAAGTCATGGTGCGGCCAATCAGCGAGCTTTTGCGGTCGCGATTGAACAGGCAGTGCAGGCGGTGCAGCGACAAGTTCCTCAGCGAATTGCCGCTCGCCTGAAATCTGTATACCCAGCTGGTTTTGAGCTGCTGGACGATGGCAAAAGCGGAACTCTGCGGTAGCAGGGCGCTGCCAGCGAACTCGCAGTTTGCAAGTGACGGTATATAACCGAAAAGTGACTGAGCGTACATGTATACGAAGATTATTGGTACAGGCAGCTATCTGCCCGAACAAGTGCGGACAAACGCCGATCTGGAAAAAATGGTGGATACTTCTGACGAGTGGATTGTTACTCGTACCGGTATTCGCGAACGCCATATTGCTGCGCCAAACGAAACCGTTTCAACCATGGGTTTTGAAGCGGCAACGCGTGCAATTGAAATGGCAGGCATCGATAAAGACCAGATTGGCCTGATTGTTGTGGCAACGACTTCTGCCACCCACGCCTTCCCGAGCGCAGCATGTCAGATCCAAAGCATGCTGGGCATCAAAGGCTGCCCGGCGTTTGACGTTGCCGCAGCCTGCGCAGGTTTCACCTATGCATTGAGCGTGGCCGATCAATACGTGAAATCTGGCGCGGTGAAGTATGCTCTGGTCGTCGGTTCCGATGTACTGGCGCGCACCTGCGATCCCACCGATCGCGGGACCATTATCATTTTTGGCGATGGCGCGGGCGCTGCGGTGTTGGCTGCCTCTGAAGAGCCGGGAATCATATCTACCCATCTGCATGCCGACGGTAGTTATGGTGAATTGCTGACGCTGCCAAACGCCGACCGCGTGAATCCAGAGAATTCAATTCATCTGACCATGGCGGGCAACGAAGTCTTCAAGGTTGCGGTAACGGAGCTGGCGCACATCGTTGATGAGACGCTGGAAGCAAATAATCTTGACCGTTCCCAACTGGACTGGCTGGTTCCACATCAGGCGAACCTGCGTATTATCAGCGCAACGGCGAAAAAACTCGGCATGTCAATGGACAATGTCGTCGTGACGTTGGACCGCCATGGTAATACCTCTGCCGCTTCTGTACCGTGCGCGCTGGATGAAGCCGTACGCGACGGGCGTATTAAGCCGGGGCAGTTGGTTCTGCTTGAAGCCTTTGGCGGTGGATTCACCTGGGGCTCCGCGCTGGTTCGTTTCTAGGATAAGGATTTAAACATGACGCAATTTGCATTTGTGTTCCCTGGTCAGGGTTCTCAAACCGTTGGCATGCTGGCTGATATGGCGGCGAGCTATCCAATTGTCGAAGAAACCTTTGCTGAAGCTTCTGCGGCGCTGGGCTATGACCTGTGGGCGCTGACCCAGCAGGGGCCAGCCGAAGAACTGAATAAAACCTGGCAAACTCAGCCAGCACTGTTAACTGCCTCTGTTGCACTGTACCGTGTATGGCAGCAGCAGGGCGGTAAAGCACCGGCGATGATGGCCGGTCACAGCTTGGGTGAATACTCCGCGCTGGTTTGCGCTGGTGTGATTGATTTTGCTGATGCGGTGCGTCTGGTTGAGATGCGCGGCAAGTTTATGCAGGAAGCTGTGCCGGAAGGGACTGGCGCAATGGCGGCAATCATCGGTCTGGATGATGCGTCTATTGCGAAAGCTTGTGAAGATGCAGCAGAAGGTCAGGTCGTTTCTCCGGTAAACTTCAACTCTCCGGGCCAGGTGGTTATCGCCGGTCACAAAGAAGCGGTTGAACGCGCTGGCGCTGCCTGTAAAGCTGCGGGCGCAAAACGTGCGCTGCCGTTGCCGGTGAGCGTACCTTCTCATTGTACGCTGATGAAACCCGCTGCCGACAAACTGGCGGTTGAATTAGCGAAAATCACCTTTAACGCGCCGACCGTTCCGGTTGTGAATAACGTTGATGTCAAGTGCGAAACCGATGGCGATGCCATTCGTGATGCACTGGTACGTCAGCTGTATAACCCTGTTCAGTGGACGAAATCCGTTGAATATATGGCAGCGCAAGGCGTTGAGCATCTTTATGAAGTGGGACCGGGCAAAGTGCTTACTGGCCTGACGAAACGTATTGTCGACACCCTGACCGCCTCGGCGCTGAACGAACCTTCAGCGATGGCAGCGGCGCTCGAGCTTTAAAAGAGGAACAACATGAATTTTGAAGGAAAAATCGCACTGGTAACCGGTGCTAGCCGCGGGATTGGCCGTGCAATCGCTGAAACGCTCGCGGCTCGTGGCGCGAAAGTTATCGGTACTGCGACCAGTGAAAGCGGCGCTCAGGCGATCAGTGATTATTTAGGCGCCAACGGTAAAGGTCTGATGTTGAATGTGACCGACCCGGCATCTATCGAATCTGTTCTGGAAAAAATTCGCGCAGAATTTGGTG
The DNA here is from genome assembly GCF_005781125.1 of Escherichia sp. E2748. Lineage (NCBI taxonomy): Bacteria > Pseudomonadati > Pseudomonadota > Gammaproteobacteria > Enterobacterales > Enterobacteriaceae > Escherichia > Escherichia sp. E2748. Next base: position 43,492 of record NZ_VATP01000023.1, on the reverse strand, counting down.
AAGTCGATATCCTGGTCAATAATGCCGGTATCACTCGTGATAACCTGTTAATGCGAATGAAAGATGATGAGTGGAACGATATTATCGAAACCAACCTTTCATCTGTTTTCCGTCTGTCAAAAGCGGTAATGCGCGCTATGATGAAAAAGCGTCATGGTCGTATTATCACTATCGGTTCTGTGGTTGGTACCATGGGAAATGGCGGTCAGGCCAACTACGCTGCGGCGAAAGCGGGTTTGATCGGCTTCAGTAAATCACTGGCGCGCGAAGTTGCGTCACGCGGTATTACTGTAAACGTTGTTGCTCCGGGCTTTATTGAAACGGACATGACACGTGCGCTGAGCGATGACCAGCGTGCGGGTATCCTGGCGCAGGTTCCTGCGGGTCGCCTCGGCGGCGCACAGGAAATCGCCAACGCGGTTGCATTCCTGGCATCCGACGAAGCAGCTTACATCACGGGTGAAACTTTGCATGTGAACGGCGGGATGTACATGGTCTGACCGCGATTTGCACAAAATGCTCATGTTGCGCGCAGTCTGCGTGGTTATGAGTAATAATAAGTGCAAAATGATTTGCGTTGTTGGGGGGTATGGCCTCAAAATAACGTAAAATCGTGGTAAGACCTGCCGGGATTTAGTTGCAAATTTTTCAACATTTTATACACTACGAAAACCATCGCGAAAGCGAGTTTTGATAGGAAATTTAAGAGTATGAGCACTATCGAAGAACGCGTTAAGAAAATTATCGGCGAACAGCTGGGCGTTAAGCAGGAAGAAGTTACCAACAATGCTTCTTTCGTTGAAGACCTGGGCGCGGATTCTCTTGACACCGTTGAGCTGGTAATGGCTCTGGAAGAAGAGTTTGATACTGAGATTCCGGACGAAGAAGCTGAGAAAATCACCACCGTTCAGGCTGCCATTGATTACATCAACGGCCACCAGGCGTAAGTGAACATCTCCAGGCGGTCGTTCGACCGCCTGAGTTTTTTCTTTTTTGTCCCACTAGAATCATTTTTTTCCCTCCCTGGAGGACAAACGTGTCTAAGCGTCGTGTAGTTGTGACCGGACTGGGCATGTTGTCTCCTGTCGGCAATACCGTAGAGTCTACCTGGAAAGCTCTGCTTGCCGGTCAGAGTGGCATCAGCCTAATCGACCATTTCGATACTAGCGCCTATGCAACGAAATTTGCTGGCTTAGTAAAGGATTTTAACTGTGAGGACATTATCTCGCGCAAAGAACAGCGCAAGATGGATGCCTTCATTCAATATGGAATTGTCGCTGGCGTTCAGGCCATGCAGGATTCTGGCCTTGAAATAACGGAAGAGAACGCAACCCGCATTGGTGCCGCAATTGGCTCCGGGATTGGCGGCCTCGGACTGATCGAAGAAAACCACACATCTCTGATGAACGGTGGTCCGCGTAAGATCAGCCCATTCTTCGTTCCGTCAACGATTGTGAACATGGTGGCAGGTCACCTGACTATCATGTATGGCCTGCGTGGCCCAAGCATCTCTATCGCGACCGCCTGTACTTCTGGCGTGCACAACATCGGTCAAGCTGCGCGTATTATCGCGTATGGCGATGCTGACGTGATGGTTGCAGGTGGCGCAGAGAAAGCCAGTACGCCGCTGGGCGTTGGTGGTTTTGGCGCAGCACGTGCATTATCTACCCGCAATGATAACCCGCAAGCGGCTAGCCGTCCGTGGGATAAAGAGCGTGATGGTTTCGTACTGGGCGATGGCGCCGGTATGCTGGTACTTGAAGAGTACGAACACGCGAAAAAACGCGGTGCGAAAATTTACGCTGAACTCGTCGGCTTTGGTATGAGCAGCGATGCCTACCATATGACGTCGCCGCCGGAAAACGGCGCAGGTGCAGCTCTGGCGATGGCAAATGCTCTGCGTGACGCAGGAATTGAGCCTGGCCAGATTGGCTACGTGAACGCGCACGGTACTTCTACGCCAGCTGGCGATAAAGCTGAAGCGCAGGCCGTGAAAACTATCTTCGGTGAAGCTGCAAGCCGTGTGCTGGTAAGCTCCACGAAATCCATGACCGGTCACCTGTTAGGTGCAGCAGGTGCAGTAGAGTCCATCTACTCCATCCTGGCGCTGCGCGATCAGGCTGTTCCGCCGACCATCAACCTGGATAACCCGGATGAAGGTTGCGATCTGGATTTTGTGCCGCATGAAGCGCGTCAGGTCAGCGGAATGGAATACACTCTGTGTAACTCCTTCGGCTTTGGTGGCACCAATGGTTCTTTGATCTTCAAAAAGATCTAAGTCGCCATTTCCCACCTACATAAAAGGTCCGCTTGCGGGCCTTTTTTCTTAGATTTTATTCAGACTTGTTCCGCAGTGAACATGCTGCCACACTTACAATCCTATTATAAGGAGCCGGTATGTTCTTAATTAACGGTCATAAACAGGATTCGCTGGCAGCAAACGATCGGGCCATACAGTTTGGCGATGGCTGTTTCACGACAGCCAGAATTATCGACGGTAAAGTCAGCTTATTATCCGCGCACATGACGCGACTACAGGAAGCCTGTCAGCGATTAATGATCGTTTGTGACTTCTGGACGCAGCTTGAGCACGAGATGGCGACTCTGGCGGCAGAGCAGCAAAATGGCGTGCTGAAAGTGGTGATCAGTCGTGGCAGTGGTGGGCGAGGTTACAGTACGTTAAACAGCGGACCGGCAACGCGCATGCTCTCAGTTATGGCTTACCCAACGCATTACGACCGCTTACGCAAAGAGGGAATGCTGCTGGCACTAAGCCCGGTACGCCTGGGACGCAATCCTCATCTTGCGGGAATTAAACATCTTAATCGTCTTGAGCAAGTGTTGATTCGCTCTCATCTTGAGCAGACAAACGCCGACGAGGCGCTGGTTCTTGACAGTGAAGGGTGGGTTACGGAATGCTGTGCAGCTAATTTGTTCTGGCGTAAAGGCAACGTGGTCTACACGCCGCGTCTGGATCAGGCTGGAGTTAACGGTATTATGCGACAATTCTGTATCCGTTTACTGGCACAATCCTCCTATCAGATTGCCGAAGTGCAAGCCTCGTTGGAAGACGTGATGCAGGCAGATGAAGTGATGGTTTGTAATGCGCTGATGCCAGTTATGCCTGTACGTGCCTGTGATGATGTCTTCTTTGCGTCAACAACGCTATATGAATATTTAGCCCCACTTTGTGAGCACCCGAATTAGTCATGAAAAAAGTGTTTTTGATTATCCTGTTATTGCTGATGGTACTGGGTATCGCCGCTGGTGTGGGCGTCTGGAAGGTTCACCATCTTGCCGACAGCAAATTACTTATTAAAGAAGAGACGATATTCACCCTGAAACCTGGAACCGGAAGAATGGCTCTCGGTGAACAATTGTATGCCGATAAAATCATCAATCGCCCCCGCGTCTTTCAGTGGTTGCTGCGTATTGAGCCGGACCTTTCCCATTTCAAAGCCGGGACTTATCGCTTTACGCCGCAGATGACCGTGCGCGAAATGCTGCAATTGCTGAAAAGCGGGAAAGAAGCGCAGTTTCCGCTACGCCTGGTAGAAGGGATGCGTCTGAGCGACTACCTCAAACAATTGCGTGAGGCACCCTATATCACGCACACGTTAAGCGACGATAAATACGCTACCGTGGCGCAGGCCCTGGAACTTGAAAATCCAGAGTGGATTGAAGGCTGGTTTTGGCCAGACACCTGGATGTATACCGCTAATACCACTGATGTCGCGTTACTCAAACGAGCGCACAAGAAAATGGTGAAAGCGGTCGATAGCGCCTGGGATGGACGAGCGGATGGTCTGCCGTATAAAGATAAAAACCAGTTGGTAACGATGGCGTCGATAATCGAAAAAGAAACCGCCGTTGCCAGTGAGCGCGATCAGGTTGCCTCAGTATTTATCAACCGTTTACGTATCGGCATGCGCCTGCAAACCGACCCGACGGTGATTTACGGGATGGGAGAGCGTTATAATGGCAAACTTTCTCGTGCAGATCTGGAAACGCCGACAGCGTATAACACCTACACCATTACTGGTCTGCCGCCAGGCGCGATTGCTACGCCGGGGGCGGATTCGCTGAAGGCTGCTGCGCATCCGGCGAAAACGCCGTATCTCTATTTTGTGGCCGATGGTAAAGGCGGTCACACGTTTAATACCAATCTTGCCAGTCATAACAAGTCTGTGCAGGATTACCTGAAAGTGCTTAAGGAAAAAAATGCGCAGTAAGTATATCGTCATTGAAGGGCTGGAAGGCGCAGGCAAAACCACCGCGCGAAACGTGGTGGTTGAGACGCTTGAGCAACTGGGGATCCGCGACATGGTTTTCACTCGAGAACCCGGCGGTACGCAGCTGGCGGAAAAATTAAGAAGCCTGGTGCTGGATATCAAATCGGTAGGCGATGAAGTCATTACCGATAAAGCCGAAGTACTGATGTTTTATGCCGCGCGCGTTCAGCTGGTGGAAACTGTCATCAAACCGGCGCTGGCGAAAGGCACCTGGGTGATTGGCGATCGGCACGATCTTTCCACTCAGGCGTATCAGGGCGGCGGTCGTGGGATTGACCAGCATATGCTGGCAACGCTGCGTGATGCTGTTCTGGGGGATTTTCGCCCTGACTTGACGCTTTATCTTGATGTGACCCCAGAAGTGGGGCTAAAACGCGCCCGTGCGCGTGGCGAACTGGATCGCATTGAGCAAGAGTCATTCGATTTCTTTAATCGTACTCGCGCTCGCTATCTTGAACTGGCGGCACAGGATAAAAGCATTTACACCATAGATGCCACTCAGCCACTGGAATCAGTAATGGAGGCGATTCGCACCACCGTGACTCACTGGGTTAAGGAACATAACGCATGAGATGGTATCCGTGGTTAAGACCCGATTTCGAGAAACTGGTAGCCAGCTATCAGGCCGGAAGGGGTCACCATGCGCTACTCATTCAGGCGTTACCTGGCATGGGCGATGACGCCTTAATCTACGCTTTAAGCCGTTACCTCCTGTGCCAACAACCAGAGGGGCATAAAAGCTGCGGCCACTGTCGTGGATGTCAGTTGATGCAGGCGGGAACGCATCCCGACTATTACACCCTTGCTCCCGAAAAAGGGAAGAACGCGCTGGGCATTGATGCGGTGCGTGAAGTCACCGAAAAACTGAATGAGCACGCGCGTTTAGGCGGTGCTAAGGTTGTCTGGATAACCGATGCCGCCTTGCTGACCGATGCTGCGGCGAACGCTTTGCTAAAAACACTGGAAGAGCCGCCGGCAGAAACCTGGTTTTTCCTTGCTACCCGGGAGCTTGAACGTTTACTGGCGACATTACGTAGTCGTTGTCGGCTACATTACCTCGCACCACCGCCAGAACAGTACACCGTGACCTGGCTTTCACGTGAAGTGACAATGTCACAGGACGCGTTACTTGCCGCACTGCGCTTAAGCGCCGGTTCGCCAGGAGCGGCGTTGGCGTTGTTTCAGGGAGATACCTGGCAGGCCCGCGAAACACTTTGCCAGGCGTTGGCTCACAGTGTGCAATCTGGCGACTGGTATTCCCTGTTGCCGACACTTAATCATGAACAAGCTCCGGCGCGTCTGCACTGGCTGGCAACCCTGATGATGGACGCGCTCAAGCGCAAGTATGGCGCTTCGCAGGTTACCAATGTTGATGTGCCGGGCGTTGTTGCTGCGCTGGCAAACCAGCTTTCTCCCGCGCGCCTGCAGGCTATACTGGGGGATGTTTGTCACACTCGTGAGCAGTTAATTTCTGTCACTGGCGTAAACCGCGAGCTTCTCATCACCGATCTTTTACTGCGTATTGAGCATTACCTGCAACCGGGCGTTGTGCTACCGGTTCCTCATCTTTAAGAGAGACATCATGTTTTTAGTCGACTCACACTGCCATCTCGATGGTCTGGATTATGAATCTTTGCATAAGGACGTGGATGACGTTCTGGCGAAAGCCGCTGCGCGCGATGTGAAATTTTGTCTGGCGGTCGCCACGACATTACCGGGTTATCTGCATATGCGGGATCTGGTAGGCGAACGAGACAATGTCGTATTTTCTTGCGGCGTGCATCCGCTCAACCAGAACGATCCCTATGATGTGGAAGATTTGCGCCGCCTGGCGGCGGAAGAGGGCGTTGTTGCTCTCGGGGAAACCGGGCTGGATTATTATTACACGCCGGAAACTAAAGTGCGTCAGCAAGAGTCTTTCATCCACCATATCCAGATTGGTCGTGAACTGAACAAGCCGGTTATTGTCCATACGCGTGACGCCCGCGCCGATACGCTGGCAATTCTGCGCGAAGAAAAGGTGACGGATTGCGGTGGCGTACTACACTGTTTTACAGAGGACAGAGAAACGGCAGGCAAATTACTGGATCTTGGATTTTACATCTCCTTCTCCGGCATTGTGACTTTCCGTAATGCAGAACAACTACGTGATGCCGCGCGTTATGTGCCGCTCGACCGGTTACTGGTCGAAACTGACGCGCCTTATCTGGCACCTGTGCCGCATCGAGGAAAAGAGAATCAACCTGCAATGGTTCGTGATGTTGCTGAATACATGGCTGTGTTGAAAGGTGTTGCCGTTGAAGAGCTGGCGCAGGTAACCACCGATAACTTCGCCCGCCTGTTTCACATCGACGCTTCCCGCCTTCAATCCATCCGTTAAATGAATTTATTTTAAGGCTCGTAATTAATTACTAAAACGAGTAAAGTTCACCGCCGCAAATTGGGCGGTGAATAACCATGTTTGATGCATTATGGCATTTATTTTGTCAATATGTGCAACTTCGCTAAAGGTCCGAAGTTGAAACGTGATAGCCGTCAAACAAATCGATAATGAATTATTTTACTCTGTGTAATAAATAAAGGGCGCTTAGACGCCCTGTACACGGCAAGGTTCTCCCCCCCTTGCCACGCGTGAGAACGTTAAAAGCACCCATACTCAGGAGCACTCTCAATTATGTTTAAGAATGCATTTGCTAACCTGCAAAAGGTCGGTAAATCGCTGATGCTGCCGGTATCCGTACTGCCTATCGCAGGTATTCTGCTGGGCGTCGGTTCCGCGAACTTCAGCTGGCTGCCCGCCGTTGTATCGCATGTTATGGCAGAAGCGGGCGGTTCCGTCTTTGCAAACATGCCACTGATTTTTGCAATTGGTGTCGCCCTCGGCTTTACCAATAACGATGGCGTATCCGCGCTGGCCGCAGTTGTTGCCTATGGCATCATGGTAAAAACCATGGCCGTGGTTGCGCCGCTGGTACTGCATTTACCTGCTGAAGAAATTGCCGCTAAACACCTGGCGGATACGGGCGTACTCGGGGGGATCATCTCCGGTGCGATCGCAGCGTACATGTTTAACCGTTTCTACCGTATTAAGCTGCCTGAGTATCTTGGCTTCTTTGCCGGTAAACGCTTTGTGCCGATCATTTCTGGCCTGGCTGCCATCTTTACTGGCGTTGTGCTGTCCTTTATTTGGCCGCCAATTGGTTCCGCCATTCAGACCTTCTCCCAGTGGGCTGCTTACCAGAACCCGGTAGTTGCGTTTGGTATCTACGGCTTCATCGAACGCTGCCTGGTACCGTTTGGTCTGCACCACATCTGGAACGTACCTTTCCAGATGCAGATTGGTGAATACACCAACGCCGCAGGTCAGGTATTCCACGGTGACATTCCGCGTTATATGGCGGGTGACCCGACTGCGGGTAAACTGTCTGGCGGCTTCCTGTTCAAAATGTACGGTCTGCCGGCTGCCGCGATTGCTATCTGGCACTCTGCTAAACCAGAAAACCGCGCTAAAGTGGGCGGTATCATGATCTCCGCGGCGTTGACCTCGTTCCTGACCGGTATTACCGAGCCAATCGAGTTCTCCTTCATGTTCGTTGCGCCGATCCTGTACATCATCCACGCGATTCTGGCAGGTCTGGCATTCCCGATCTGTATCCTGCTGGGTATGCGCGATGGTACATCGTTCTCGCACGGTCTGATCGACTTCATCGTCCTGTCTGGTAACAGCAGCAAGCTGTGGCTGTTCCCGATTGTCGGTATCGGTTATGCGATTGTTTACTACACCATCTTCCGCGTGCTGATTAAAGCTCTGGATCTGAAAACCCCGGGCCGTGAAGACGCAACTGAAGATGCGAAAGCTACCGGCACCAGCGAAATGGCACCGGCTCTGGTTGCTGCATTTGGTGGTAAAGAAAACATCACTAACCTTGACGCATGTATTACCCGTCTGCGTGTTAGCGTCGCTGATGTGTCCAAAGTGGATCAGGCTGGCCTGAAGAAACTGGGCGCAGCGGGCGTAGTGGTTGCTGGTTCCGGTGTTCAGGCGATTTTCGGTACGAAATCCGATAACCTGAAAACCGAAATGGATGAGTACATCCGCAACAATTAATCCGTAAGACGTTGGGGAGACTGAGGCAGCCGAATGGCTGCCTTTTTTACAGCCGCTAATCAGACCGGTCATCATTAAATTGCGTGTTGCGCCGGGACGATAGTTCCTTTCACGTTGATATCGTAGGTTTTGTCGAGCAGATTATTTCCAGCAATGAGACGTTTGGGGTTGCCTGATAACAGGCGAACAGTTCCACCTGCGCATAGCAATTTTGCCCGGCAGTGGAAGGAAACTGTCAAAGCAATGCTGGTGGTAGCAGGAAGGGCCTTGTCGCCGATATCCCTGTTATTATCTAAACCAAAGAGAAAAGGTGTTTTCGGCCCATTCATAGGCAAAAATGGGAATAATGGCGATGTATACGGCAGTAAAACGATTTTTTGCTTATAAATCGTGGCTTAAGGTTGAAAGAGCAGGTTTAACTCGACCATACTCTATACTCGCAGTGTAGCGCGGCGTAGCATGGCGCAACGCATGGCAATTTGAAAAAGGAAAATGTCGTGGCAGAAGAAACTATTTTCAGCAAAATTATTCGTCGTGAGATCCCCTCCGATATCGTCTACCAGGATGAGCTGGTAACGGCGTTTCGCGATATTTCGCCGCAAGCGCCAACGCATATTCTGATCATTCCAAATATCCTTATCCCTACCGTGAACGACGTGTCTGCCGAGCATGAGCAGGCGTTGGGGCGTATGATCACCGTAGCGGCAAAAATCGCAGAGCAAGAAGGCATTGCCGAAGACGGCTATCGTTTGATCATGAATACCAACCGTCATGGCGGACAAGAGGTCTATCACATTCATATGCACCTGCTGGGTGGCCGTCCGTTGGGACCAATGCTGGCGCATAAAGGCCTGTAACGATGAGAAAAGGATGCTTTGGACTGGCGTCTTTGGCGTTGCTATTGCTGGTCGGTTGTCGTTCACATCCGGAAATCCCGGTGAATGATGAACAGTCACTGGTGATGGAGTCATCTTTGCTGGCAGCGGGCATTAGCGCAGAAAAGCCCGTTCTTTCAACGTCTGATATTCAGCCTTCAGCATCCTCGACGCTTTATAACGAAAGGCAAGAACCCGTTACCGTTCATTATCGTTTTTACTGGTATGACGCCAGGGGGCTTGAGATGCACCCTCTGGAAACGCCGCGCAGCGTCACCATTCCCGCACGTTCAGCGGTGACTCTGTACGGCAGCGCCAATTTTCTTGGAGCGCACAAAGTCAGACTTTATCTTTATTTGTAAGGGGTGAATCTTGATGACAAAAATGAGTCGCTACGCTTTAATCACCGCGCTGGCGATGTTTCTTGCCGGGTGTGTGGGGCCACGTGAACCCGCACCGGTAGAAGAGGTAAAACCTGCGCCGGAGCAACCGGCTGAGCCGCAACAGCCAGTACCCACAGTGCCATCAGTGCCGACGATCCCGGAGCAGCCAGGGCCAATTGAGCACGAAGACCAAACCGCACCGCCTGCGCCGCATATTCGTCATTATGACTGGAATGGCGCAATGCAGCCGATGGTCGGTAAGATGCTTGGGGCCGATGGCGTGACCGCAGGCAGCGTCTTGCTGGTTGATAGCGTCAATAACCGCACCAATGGTTCTTTGAATACCGGGGAAGCGACAGAAACGCTGCGCAATGCACTGGCTAATAACGGTAAATTTACCCTCGTTTCCGCCCAGCAGCTTTCGATGGCCAAGCAGCAGTTAGGTTTGTCGCCGCAGGATAGCTTAGGCACTCGTAGTAAAGCCATTGGTATTGCTCGCAACGTGGGGGCTCATTACGTGCTGTACTCCAGCGCCTCTGGCAACGTTAACGCTCCGACCCTGCAAATGCAGTTGATGCTGGTGCAGACGGGCGAAATTATCTGGTCAGGTAAAGGTGCCGTTCAGCAACAATAATCCCATCACGCGCGACGAGTTATTGTCGCGCTATTTCCCGCAGTATCACCCCGTCGCGACGTTTAACAGTGGACTTAGCGGCGGGAGTTTTCTCATTGAACATCAGGATCAGCGTTTTGTTGTGCGTCAGACTCACGATCCTGATGCGCCGCAGTCCGTGTTTCTGCGCCAGTACCGGGCGTTATCAAGATTACCGGCATACCTTGCACCGAAGCCACGTCTCTATCTCCGTGGCTGGATGGCGGTCGACTATTTGCCCGGCGAGGTAAAAACGCAATTGCCGGATACCGACGAACTGGCAGGCTTGCTGTATTATCTGCATCAACAACCGCGTTTTGGCTGGCGAATAACCCTGCTGCCGTTACTGGAACGGTACTGGCAGCGAAGCGATCCGGCGCGGCGAACAGCGGGATGGTTGCGACTGTTAAAACGTCTGCGTAAAGCGCGCGAACCACAACCGTTACGATTAAGTCCGTTGCATATGGATGTTCATGCAGGGAACTTAGTCTATACCTCGTCAGGGCTAAAACTCATCGACTGGGAGTATGCCGGTGATGGCGATATCGCTCTGGAACTGGCGGCGGTGTGGGTGGAAAATAGTGAGCAGCACCGGCAATTAGTTAATGACTATGCCGTGCGGGCGAATATTAATCCGGCGCATTTGTGGCATCAGGTCAGACGCTGGTTTCCCTGGTTACTGATGCTGAAAGCAGGGTGGTTTGAGTACCGCTGGCAACAAACCGGCGATCAACAATTTATCAGGCTGGCCAATGACACCTGGCGGCAGCTATCAATAAAACAATAAGGAGAGCAGTGTGGGTCCAGTAATGTTGGATGTTGAAGGTTATGAACTGGACGCGGAAGAGCGCGAAATACTTGCGCATCCGCTGGTGGGAGGGCTGATTCTCTTTACACGTAACTATCATGATCCAGCACAGTTGCGCGAACTGGTACGCCAGATCCGCGCAGCTTCACGCAATCACCTGGTGGTGGCGGTGGATCAGGAAGGTGGACGTGTGCAGCGTTTTCGTGACGGTTTTACCCGCTTACCGGCAGCGCAATCATTCGCTGCGCTGTTAGGAATGGAAGAGGGGGGCAAACTGGCGCAAGAGGCAGGTTGGCTGATGGCCAGCGAAATGATCGCTATGGATATTGATATCAGCTTTGCGCCAGTGCTGGACGTAGGACATATCAGCGCGGCGATTGGTGAACGTTCTTATCATGCCGACCCAGAAAAAGCCCTGGCAATCGCCAGTCGGTTTATTGATGGGATGCATGAAGCCGGAATGAAAACCACCGGTAAACATTTTCCTGGTCACGGTGCCGTAACTGCAGATTCACACAAAGAGACGCCGTGCGACCCACGCCCGCAAGCGGAAATTCGTGCCAAAGATATGTCGGTTTTCAGTACGTTAATTTGCGAAAATAAACTCGATGCCATTATGCCCGCGCATGTGATCTACAGCGATGTTGATCCGCGTCCGGCGAGCGGTTCTCCCCACTGGCTGAAAACTGTTTTACGTCAGGAGCTGGGGTTTGACGGCGTGATTTTCTCTGACGATTTATCGATGGAAGGTGCCGCGATTATGGGCAGTTATGCCGAGCGTGGACAGGCATCACTGGATGCAGGTTGCGATATGATCCTGGTCTGCAATAATCGTAAAGGGGCCGTCAGCGTGTTAGATAATCTGTCACCGATCAAGGCAGAACGTGTTACACGTTTGTATCATAAAGGTTCATTTTCGCGACAGGAACTGATGGACTCGGCTCGCTGGAAAGAGATCAGCGCCCGTCTGAATCAGTTACATGAACGCTGGCAGGAAGAGAAGGCAGGTCATTAACCCTGGCTTATGTGAGGAAGCGATGATTATCTATTTGCACGGTTTTGACTCTAACAGTCCGGGTAACCACGAGAAAGTCTTACAATTGCAGTTTATTGACCCGGATGTACGGCTAATAAGCTACAGTACGCGGCATCCGAAACATGATATGCAGCATTTGCTCAAAGAAGTGGACAAAATGCTGCAACTGAACGTCGACGAGCGCCCGCTCATTTGTGGTGTTGGTCTGGGCGGTTATTGGGCAGAGCGGATTGGTTTTCTCTGTGATATTCGCCAGGTGATCTTCAATCCCAATTTGTTCCCTTATGAGAACATGGAAGGGAAGATTGATCGCCCGGAAGAGTATGCCGATATTGCCACCAAGTGTGTGACCAACTTCCGTGAGAAGAATCGCGATCGTTGCCTGGTGATTTTGTCGCGTCACGATGAAGCGCTTAACAGTCAGCGGACATCTGAAGAGTTGCATCATTATTACGAGATTGTCTGGGACGAAGAGCAGACACACAAATTCAAAAATATCTCTCCGCATTTGCAGCGCATTAAAGCATTCAAAACCCTCGGTTAATTGGCATCGTCGCATCAGGTAACCTTGTCGGTACCTGATGCGGCCCCGGATTCTGTAGGTCGGATAAGGCGTTCACGCCGCATCCGACACTGGCAATGTGCCTGATGCGACGCCGTTCGCATCTTATCAGGCCTACCAAACGCCCTCCATACACGCCTCACTCTATATAACCCTTCCGAATTAGCTCGAATAATAAACAATAAACTCTGTTTTTTGATCTCAACAGGTAAAAATGCCTATCTTTTCAGCAACAAAACTTGATTAACATCAATTTTGGTATGACCAATGCACCATTCATGTTATTCTCAATAGCGAAGAACATTTTCATTGCTGTAACCTGTTGTTAATTAAGAGCTATGTTAATAACCATTAGTTAACAATTGGTTAATAAATTTAAGGGGGTCACGTTGACTACGCCATTGAAAAAAATTGTGATTGTCGGCGGCGGTGCTGGTGGGCTGGAAATGGCAACACAGCTTGGAGATAAGCTGGGGCGCAAGAAAAAAGCCAAAATTACGTTGGTCGATCGTAACCACAGCCACCTGTGGAAACCGTTGCTGCACGAAGTGGCGACCGGATCGCTCGATGAAGGCGTTGATGCGCTGAGCTATCTGGCCCATGCGCGTAATCATGGTTTCCAGTTTCAGCTGGGATCTGTGGTTGATATCGATCGTGAAGCGAAAACAATCACCATTGCTGAACTGCGCGACGAAAAAGGTGAATTGTTAGTTCCAGAGCGGAAAATTGCTTACGACACGCTGGTGATGGCGCTGGGTAGCACCTCTAACGATTTCAACACGCCGGGCGTAAAAGAGAACTGCATTTTCCTTGATAACCCGCATCAGGCACGTCGTTTCCATCAGGAGATGCTGAATCTGTTCCTGAAGTTTTCTGCTAACCTGGGCGCCAATGGCAAAGTGAATATTGCGATTGTTGGCGGCGGCGCGACCGGCGTAGAGCTCTCTGCCGAATTGCACAATGCCGTGAAACAGCTGCACAGTTACGGTTACAAAGGGCTGACCAACGAAGCCCTGAACGTTACTCTGGTGGAAGCGGGAGAGCGAATTTTGCCAGCGTTACCGCCGCGTATCTCTGCTGCGGCTCACAATGAGTTAACGAAACTGGGCGTTCGCGTGCTGACGCAAACTATGGTTACCAGTGCCGATGAAGGCGGTTTGCACACTAAAGATGGTGAATATATTCAGGCCGACCTGATGGTGTGGGCTGCCGGGATAAAAGCACCTGATTTCCTGAAAGATATTGGTGGTCTTGAAACCAACCGTATCAACCAACTGGTGGTGGAACCGACGCTGCAAACCACGCGCGATCCAGACATTTACGCTATTGGCGACTGTGCGTCATGCCCGCGTCCGGAAGGGGGCTTTGTACCGCCGCGCGCTCAGGCCGCACATCAGATGGCGACCTGCGCAATGAACAATATTCTGGCGCAGATGAACGGTAAACCGCTGAAAAATTATCAGTATAAGGATCACGGTTCGCTGGTATCGCTGTCCAACTTCTCCACCGTCGGTAGCCTGATGGGTAACCTGACGCGCGGTTCAATGATGATTGAAGGACGAATTGCGCGCTTTGTGTACATCTCTCTATACCGAATGCATCAGATTGCGCTGCATGGCTACTTTAAAACCGGATTAATGATGCTGGTGGGCAGTATCAACCGCGTTATCCGTCCGCGTTTGAAGTTGCATTAATCGGCGTACACCGGCGGATGTGGCGTAAACGCCTCATCCGCCCTGGACAAATGGTACGAGCGGTAGGCCTGATAAGACGCGTTAAGCGTCGCATCAGGCATTCCTTCAGACTCCTCCGAATCCTTAAGTATTTCCAGCTATTCCCACGCTTTTCATCTTCTGTCTGATAGCTGCTTTTCCCCTTCGCTTGCATGATTGTCATAACTGCAAAGAAGGAGGTGTTCCCGTGAATAAATCAATGTTGGCGGGTATCGGGATTGGTGTAGCGGCTGCGCTTGGCGTAGCGGCAGTGGCCAGTCTGAACGTGTTTGAACGTGGCCCGCAATACGCTCAGGTTGTTTCTGCAACCCCAATCAAGGAAACGGTTAAAACACCGCGCCAGGAGTGCCGCAATGTCACGGTGACCCATCGCCGACCGGTACAGGATGAAAACCGCATTGCTGGTTCGGTCCTCGGGGCCGTCGCTGGCGGGGTGATAGGGCATCAGTTTGGTGGTGGTCGCGGTAAAGATGTCGCCACTGTTGTGGGGGCGCTGGGCGGTGGATATGCCGGTAACCAGATCCAGGGCTCTCTCCAGGAAAGCGATACTTACACTACCACGCAGCAGCGTTGTAAAACGGTGTATGACAAGTCAGAAAAAATGCTCGGTTATGATGTGACCTATAAGATTGGCGATCAGCAGGGCAAAATTCGGATGAACAGCGATCCGGGTACGCAAATCCCATTAGATAACAATGGGCAACTGGTTCTGAATAACAAAGTATAACAAGGCTGTACTCTGCAATTTAGCCCCTCATTCGCTCAGGCTGAGGGGCTTTTTTTTGCGTCTTACTTCACCAGTTCAGGCCATAAACGCAGCGTTGTCCGGGCAATCAGCATCAGTTTTTCCAGCGATGCGCCTTCACGGGCGCTTATCGACATCCCCTGAATAATACAATTAAGAAATTCCGCAAGATGCGTTACGTCACAGTGGGCGGGAATTTCCCCGCGTGCCTGGCGTTGACTTAAAAACTGCTGCAAGGTGCGTTCTTGCATTGCGTGACGTGATTTCACCGTATGAGCAATATCGCCCGAATCCGCTGAAAGCGTGGTGCAGTTGTTAATCATAAAGCAACCCGCGGGGGTGTCTTTGCTGGTAAAGCAGCTGGCGACGGCAGCGAAATAGTCCGCCAGTGCAGACTCCACGCTTTTTTCTTCACAAAACAACTGCGCTTCATGCTTAGCGGCAAAGCGATCGATATAACGGTCGAGTACGGCGCGAAATAACCCCTCTTTGTTGGTAAATTCCGCGTAGAGCGTTGGCGCTTTGGCTCCGGTCGCTTCAACGAGGTCCGCAAGGGAAGTCGCTTCATAACCGTGCTGCCAGAACAATTTCATGGCCTTATCAAGCGCGGCGTCCCTGTCGAACACTTTTGGGCGGCCACGGCTTTTTTTTACACAATGTGTTGAGTCTATTGCCATGATGCCATTGTACCTGGTGGCTGTGAATGAATGGTTATTATAAAAATAATCACCTCCCTTCACCAGTCCAGAAAATAGAAAAATAAAAACTCTCTATTTAACTGAAATTTAAAGTTTTTTAATTTAATTAATGATTGTTATAAAAAACTTCTTGTATGTGATCCAGATCACATCTATCATTTAGTTATCGATCGTTAAGTAATTTCTTGCGACGCCATTCACCTGCATAAGGCCACTATTATGAAAAACGTAAAAACCCTCATCGCTGCGGCGATTTTAAGTTCCATGTCATTTGCCAGCTTTGCTGCTGTCGAAGTTCAGGCAACACCAGAAGGCCAACAAAAAGTGGGTACAATTAGTGCTAACGCGGGGACAAATCTGGGATCGCTGGAAGAACAGCTGGCACAAAAAGCGGATGAGATGGGCGCAAAATCTTTCCGTATTACTTCAGTAACCGGTCCGAATACCCTCCACGGAACGGCAGTCATTTATAAATAAGCATTAACCCTCATTAATGCCCGCTATTGCTGCTTTTTTCCCCGCGACATACTGTGCCGCGGGGATTTTTTTATCCGGGAGTTACAGCGATTGTGGGCTCAGTTGATGGCGGCGCACATCTACCGGCATCCCGGAACGGACATCCATCACATGCTGCATCACTTCAGCGTCAGTTTGTGCTGCATCTTTAAATGATTGCATTGCGCTATTCAGCGTAATAGGCAATAGCTGCGGATCATCATCAATCTTCTCTGATAGCGGCTGATGCACTTCAACCAGACGCGCACCGCTTGGTTCGGCAGAGACTTTAATCGGCGTGTTGATGATATTCACTTTGGTGCCTGGGGTGACCTGGCTAAAGAGTGTTTTGATATCGTCATCACGCAGACGAATACAGCCAGAACTTACCCGCATGCCAATGCCGAAATCGGCATTCGTACCGTGAAGCAAATAAACGCCGCCATAGGCCGCCAGGCGAATCGCATGATGGCCCATTGGGTTATCTGGTCCAGCAGGAACTACCGCAGGCAACTCAATTCCCTGTGCTTTATAACGGGCGCGGATGTTTGCGGTTGGCGTCCAGGTTGGGTTTGCACGCTTGTCAGAAACGGTGGTCACCATTGTCGGTGTCAGCGTGTCACCACCCAACTGACCAATGCCTATTGGATACACGGTTACCGAATTTTTACCCGGCGGGTAGTAATAGAGACGCAGCTCCGCAATGTTGATCACAATGCCTTCGCGCGGCGCGTCTGGAAGTAGGGTTTGCAATGGGATCGTTAACACGCTACCCGCGCGTGGCACGTAAGGATCAACGCCGGGGTTAGCCTGTAACAGAGCGAGAAAGCCGACGTTATATTTTTTGGCGATGGCTTCCAGCGAACCACCGTCATTTTCCACCACATGAAATTTATTTTCGCCAACCAGACGACTGCCCGCTGGCGGCAGCGGCCAGGTATTGGCTTTTGCCGGTAGCGTCAGCGCCACGGCTGCGGCGAACGTAAAAAACGTTAGCCAGCGAGAAAAACGCGTTTTGATCATCACCAAAAATCCATAATAAATATAAGGTTATTGTAATAAAAAGATAAGCCTGAATTATGGATGGTGACAGTGTCGGATAGTGCAGGGAAGTGCAAAGAATTTGTAAATGTTACAGATGGGGGCGCAGAAACGCCCCCGATATCACCATTAAGCGATCGCGTTCTCTTCCAGTTCACGCATAAACTGGCGAACCCACTCGATACGCGTTTTCCGCTCGCTCAAATCCTGAATAAACTTCAGGCGCGTCGGGCCATCAAGGCGATAATGCTGCGGCTGTTTTTGCAGCAAACCAATCAGCCAGGCTGGATTCACGTGATTCTTCTCGGCAAATTCGATCACGCCGCCTTTCTCATTACCTTCCAGCTTCCTGATCCCCAGTTTCTGCGCTTGCTGGCGCAGACGGGCAATATCCAGCAGGGTACGCGCCGGATCCGGCAGCAGGCCGAAGCGATCGATAAGCTCGACTTTGATCTCTTCCAGCTCGTTTTCCGTTTTGGCGCTGGCAATACGTTTATAGAACGACAAACGCGTATTCACGTCAGGGATGAAATCATCTGGCAATAGCGACGGCATCCGCAGCTCGACTTCTGTTTGCTGGCTGGTGAGATCTTCCAGCGACGGCTCGCGTCCGGCTTTCAGTGCATCGACGGCGTTTTCCAGCAACTCCATATACAGCGAGAAACCGATGGTTTCCATCGAGCCGCTCTGTTCTTCGCCAAGCAATTCACCCGCGCCGCGGATCTCCAGATCGTGCGTTGCCAGCGCAAAGCCGGCCCCGAGATCTTCCAGCGAGGCAATCGCTTCAAGACGTTTTTGCGCATCGGTAGTCATCGCTTTCGGATGCGGCGTCAGCAGCCATGCATATGCCTGATGATGCGAACGTCCGACGCGACCGCGCAACTGGTGCAGCTGCGCCAGACCGAAGTGATCCGCGCGTTCAATGATAATGGTGTTGGCAGTCGGGATGTCGATTCCGGTTTCGATAATGGTGGTACAAACCAGCACGTTGAAACGTTGATGATGGAAATCATTCATCACCCGTTCCAGTTCGCGCTCACGCATCTGCCCGTGACCGATGGCAATCCGCGCTTCAGGCACCAGTTCCGCCAGCCGTTCGGCGGCTTTCTGGATGTTTTCCACATCATTGTAGAGATAGTAAACCTGACCGCCACGCAGAACTTCGCGCAGGATCGCCTCTCTGACCACCAGACTGTCATACTCGCGGACAAACGTTTTAACAGCCAGACGACGGGCGGGTGGCGTGGCGATAATCGACAGGTCACGCATTCCGCTCATCGCCATATTCAGCGTACGTGGTATTGGCGTAGCGGTAAGCGTCAGAATATCTACGTTCGCCCGCATCGCTTTAATGCGCTCTTTATGACGCACCCCGAAGCGGTGTTCTTCATCGACAATCAGCAGACCTAAATCTTTAAACTTGACGTCATTTTGCAGCAGTTTGTGCGTACCGATCAGAATATCGATTTTCCCTTCCGCCACTTCCGCAAGAATTTGCGTCTGCTCTTTGGCGCTGCGGAAACGGGAGATCATTTCGATACGTACCGGCCAGTTGGCGAAACGGTCGCGGAAGTTGTCGTAATGCTGCTGCGCGAGAAGGGTGGTAGGCACCAGCACCGCCACCTGCTTGTGGTTATCTACCGCCAGGAAAGCGGCGCGCATCGCCACTTCTGTTTTACCAAAGCCAACATCGCCGCACACCAGACGATCCATTGCCAGCGGCTGACACATGTCGCTAAGTACTGCATTAATGGCCTGCGCCTGATCCGGCGTGGTTTCAAACGGGAAGCTGTCGCAGAACAACTGATACTGCTCACGATCGTGTTTAAACGCGAAGCCCTCTTTGGCGGCGCGTTGCGCGTAGATATCCAGCAATTCTGCCGCCACATCACGCACTTTTTCCGCTGCTTTCTGCCGCGCGCGTGACCACGCATCGCCGCCAAGTTTATGCAGCGGGGCGTTTTCTTCCGCGCCACCTGCGTAACGGCTAATCAGATGCAGTGACGACACCGGAACATACAGTTTGGCGTCGTTGGCGTAGGTGAGCATCAGATACTCGCCAGTAATGCCGCCGGCTTCCAGCGTGGTCATTCCGGCATAGCGCCCGACGCCGTGCTCCAGATGGACCACCGGCTGACCAATATGCAGCTCCGCGAGGTTACGGATCAGTGTATCGGGGTTGATGGCGCGACGAGAATCCTGACGACGGCGGGCAACACGTTCACCGAGCAGATCACTTTCGCAGATCAGCGCCAGATTACGCACCGTATCGACAAAACCATGTTCGGCAGCGCCAATCATCAAATAACGCCCACGGTCGCTGGCTTCATCAAGACGCATAATGCGTTGCGGGGCAATTTTAATTCGCGCGAGCAGTTCACCCAGCGCTTCACGGCGACCTTCACTTTCTACCGAGAACACCACCGGACCGTCGAAAGACTCGAGGAACTTACGCAGCGCATCCAGCGGCGCTTTTTGTTGCGCCTGAACGGCCAGGTCTGGCAGCTTCTCGAAGCCTAAATTGGCATTCGCTGCTTTTGTCGGTAAATGTTCAGTTTTTAGCTGCACGCGGGGCCAGTTTTTCAGCTCTGAGAAGAGCTCGTCCACCCGCAGCCAGAGCGATTGTGGCGGCAACAGCGGTCGCATTGGATCGACGCCACGGCTTTCAAAACGCGCCAGCGTGTCAGCCTGGAAACGTTCGGCACTGTTTTCCAGATCGCCAGTATTCACCAGCAATGTATTGGCAGGGAAATAACTGAACAGTGGCGGCAGCGGTTCGCTGAAGAATAGCGGCTGCCAGTACTCGATCCCGGCAGGCAATGTGCCTTTACTCACTTGCTGGTAAATATGTTCCGGATCGCGCTTCACTTCGAAGGTATCGCGCCACTGGCTGCGGAACAGTTCAATCGCCGCTTTATCGGTCGGGAATTCGTGTGCGGGCAGCAGGTTGATGGCTTCAACTTCTTCCAGCGTGCGCTGGCTATCGACGTCAAATACACGCAGGCTGTCGATTTCATCATCAAAGAAATCAAGACGATAAGGCAGTTCGCTGCCCATCGGGAAGAGATCCAACAACGCGCCGCGCGTGGCGTATTCGCCGTGCTCCATCACCTGATCAACATGGCGATAACCTGCGCTGTCCAGTTGGGTTCGTAATGCATCTCGTGACAGGCGCTGACCTTTTTTCATCACCAGCGCATGACCGTGGAGAAAACTGTGCGGGCAAACGCGCTGCATAAGCGTATTCACCGGAACAATCAGTACGCCACGCTGCATCGTCGGTAGCTGGTAAAGGGTGGAAAGGCGCGAGGAGATGATGTCCTGATGAGGCGAAAAACTGTCGTAAGGGAGTGTTTCCCAGTCCGCCAGATTCATCACCATCTGATCGGTGAACTGGCTGATTTCATCATGCAAACGCAGAGCATTTTGCATATCTGGTGCAATGAGTACCACCGGACCGGCGTGACGTTCGGCAATTTCCGCCACCAGCGTCGCGCAGGCAGCGCCAGTTAACTCGCCCAGCAGACGCTGCTCACCCGCTTTGACGGGCAGCGTATAACGATATTGTTCAGGCATAACGGTTGTCAGAGTCTCGTTAGGATATGCCCCAACATATGGGGGCCTATCTCTGATAAGCAATGCTGTTCATTATCCGTAATCGAGATGGTTTAGCAAATTGAATCGCCCCGGCTGGGGCGATGGCTTAACGAGAGTAACTGGTGGCAGGCAGAGAAGGCGGGGAGAACAACAGGTCGCTGAATGCGCGTTGTGAAAATTTTCGCACCAGTAATCCAGCAACAGTACAAATCAACAAACTGACAAAGGGATAAACCAGCAGGAGCGTCAGTTCGAGTTGCGGCGACCTGCGGGCTGCATTCATTTGCGGAATCAGACTTAAGCTGAATATCTCTACCAGAATGCGATGGGTGGTGTAGATGGCAATGGTGTTAGAACCAATCACATTCAGTAGGCTGGAGGAACGCATACCGAAACGCTGCTCGTACTGATAAAACAGTTTCATGATCACTACAATCGATACCAGCGACAACAGCAGCGAGATATTAAACAACCAGGCAGCAACCGCCAGAACAGCCAGCAAAGAAGCCATCAGCAGATGGCGGCGCAACGGCACCTCTTTAACACAGGTCATTAATGTTGCGCCAAACCATGCACCAAGGCTGTAATAAGGCAAATTGCGGATCACACTGTTCATTCCCCACCATGGCGTGGGAACGAAATTAACCGCCACACTCATCAGCACAAACAGAACGAATAACGGCAGCGCCAGACGGCTAAAAAGTTTACATATCACGAAATAGACAATTAAAGCGTACAGATACCACAAGCTGGTGCTGGCGGTGATCATCCCGTGCAGGAACTCGTCGGTGGAATCGGCATACGCGGCATTGGAGGCATTGCTTAAATCGCGCTCAGGCGCCAGCCACGGGTTCAGCGCACTTAACGCCAGCCACTGCACCACGCCCCAAAGCGCCAACACCCAGAAGATGTTCCAGATGCGTTTATCGAGACAATTTCCCCAGGGTACGCTGTCGATATAGCGGCGAATCAAATAGCCGGAAATAAAGAAAAAAACCGGCATACGAAAGGGGGCAAGGTAAAGATTGAAATAGATCCAGCATTTGCTCAGGACTTCCGATAACGGATGCTGGAAAGTGGTCAGATGCGGATAAAAGGTAATGACCGAGTGATAAATTACCACCAGACAAATACATAACCCTTTGATCTGGTTAATCCATAGCTCTTTTTGTTTCATCAGGACAACACGCTCTTTTTATTTAACATGCTGTTGATCCTGCGGGGCGAGTCGCTTGGTGTAATGCGTATCTGTCTGTATTTGGTTATTTTTCAGATAAAGATCAGGCCACAAGGCCGATGAGAAAATGAGGCCCTTTAGCCGATTGATTTGCTGGTACTTTTCAGATTAGCCCTGACGATCACTTACAGTTCAGACGTTTACCCATCTCGCTTTCGCTTATATACTCGTGTCTTTGCTAACAGCAACCAGACGGATTTCATGTACCAACCTGTCGCTCTATTTATTGGCCTGCGTTACATGCGTGGGCGTGCAGCGGATCGCTTCGGTCGTTTCGTCTCCTGGCTTTCTACCATCGGCATTACCCTCGGGGTGATGGCGCTGGTCACAGTATTGTCAGTGATGAACGGCTTTGAGCGCGAGCTGCAAAACAACATCCTTGGCCTGATGCCACAGGCAATTCTCTCTTCTGAGCATGGCTCTCTTAACCCGCAGCAACTCCCGGAAACGGCAGTCAAACTGGACGGCGTTAATCGCGTCGCACCTATCACTACCGGTGATGTGGTACTGCAAAGCGCGCGCAGCGTGGCGGTCGGGGTGATGCTGGGTATCGACCCGGCGCAAAAAGATCCACTAACGCCGTATCTGGTCAATGTGAAACAAACTGACCTCGAGCCGGGGAAATATAATGTCATCCTCGGTGAACAGCTGGCCTCACAGTTGGGCGTTAATCGCGGTGATCAAATTCGCGTGATGGTGCCATCTGCCAGTCAGTTCACGCCAATGGGGCGTATTCCAAGTCAGCGCCTGTTCAATGTGATCGGCACTTTCGCCGCCAACAGTGAAGTCGATGGCTATGAAATGCTGGTGAACATTGAGGATGCCTCGCGTCTGATGCGTTATCCGGCAGGCAATATTACCGGCTGGCGTTTGTGGCTGGATGAGCCGCTGAAAGTCGACTCATTAAGCCAGCAAAAACTGCCAGAAGGCAGCAAATGGCAGGACTGGCGTGACCGTAAAGGCGAGCTTTTCCAGGCCGTACGCATGGAAAAAAATATGATGGGCTTGCTGCTGAGCCTGATTGTCGCCGTTGCGGCGTTTAACATTATTACCTCGCTGGGGCTAATGGTGATGGAGAAGCAGGGCGAAGTAGCGATCCTGCAAACGCAAGGCTTAACTCCGCGACAAATCATGATGGTCTTTATGGTGCAAGGGGCCAGCGCCGGGATTATCGGCGCAATCCTCGGAGCAGCGCTTGGCGCACTGCTTGCCAGCCAGTTGAATAATCTGATGCCGATAATCGGCGTCCTGCTTGATGGCGCAGCGCTGCCGGTGGCTATCGAACCTTTACAGGTCATTGTTATTGCGCTGGTGGCGATGGCTATCGCGCTGTTGTCTACGCTTTACCCTTCCTGGCGCGCTGCCGCCACTCAACCCGCTGAGGCTTTACGTTATGAATAAGATCCTGTTGCAATGCGACAACCTGTGCAAACGCTATCAGGAAGGCAGTGTGCAAACCGATGTGCTGCACAATGTCAGTTTCAGCGTGGGCGAAGGTGAAATGATGGCGATCGTCGGTAGCTCTGGTTCTGGTAAAAGTACCTTGCTGCACCTGTTAGGCGGGCTGGACACGCCAACCTCCGGCGATGTGATTTTTAATGGTCAGCCGATGAGCAAACTGTCTTCGGCAGCGAAAGCGGAACTGCGCAACCAGAAGCTGGGCTTTATTTATCAGTTTCACCACTTGCTGCCGGATTTTACCGCCCTGGAAAACGTGGCTATGCCGCTGCTGATTGGCAAGAAAAAGCCCGCTGAAATCAACAGTCGAGCGTTGGAAATGTTAAAAGCGGTGGGGCTGGAGCATCGTGCGAATCACCGCCCGTCAGAGCTTTCCGGCGGTGAGCGCCAGCGTGTGGCGATTGCCCGTGCGCTGGTCAATAACCCGCGCCTGGTGCTGGCGGATGAACCTACCGGTAACCTTGACGCGCGTAACGCAGACAGCATCTTCCAGCTGCTTGGGGAGTTGAATCGCTTGCAGGGCACCGCGTTCCTGGTGGTTACTCACGACCTGCAACTGGCGAAACGCATGAGCCGCCAACTGGAGATGCGTGATGGTCGTCTGACGGCGGAACTAAGCCTGATGGGGGCGGAGTAATGGCGATGCCTTTATCGTTATTAATTGGCCTGCGTTTTAGTCGCGGACGGCGGCGCGGCGGCATGGTGTCGCTGATCTCCGTCATTTCTACCATTGGCATTGCACTTGGCGTGGCGGTATTGATCGTCGGCTTAAGCGCGATGAATGGCTTTGAACGCGAACTGAACAACCGCATTCTTGCTGTGGTACCGCACGGTGAAATTGAGGCGGTAGATCAGCCGTGGACTAACTGGCAGGAAGCACTGGATAAAGTGCAGAAAGTGCCGGGTATTGCCGCCGCTGCGCCGTATATCAATTTCACCGGGCTGGTGGAGAGTGGCGCGAATCTGCGCGCTCTGCAGGTTAAAGGCGTTGATCCGCAACAGGAACAGCGTCTGAGCGCGCTGCCATCATTTGTCCAGGGCGATGCCTGGAACAATTTTAAAGCGGGCGAACAGCAAATTATCATCGGCAAAGGCGTGGCGGATGCGCTGAAAGTGAAGCAGGGCGATTGGGTGTCGATTATGATCCCAAACTCGAATCCCGAGCATAAGCTGATGCAGCCGAAACGTGTGCGTTTGCACGTTGCGGGTATTTTGCAGTTGAGTGGCCAACTCGATCACAGTTTTGCCATGATCCCGCTGGCGGATGCCCAACAATATCTTGATATGGGTTCCAGCGTGTCAGGTATTGCCCTTAAAATGACGGATGTTTTTAACGCTAACAAACTGGTACGCGATGCGGGTGAAGTGACCAACAGCTATGTTTATATTAAAAGCTGGATTGGTACTTACGGCTATATGTATCGCGATATCCAGATGATCCGCGCCATTATGTATCTGGCGATGGTACTGGTGATTGGCGTGGCCTGTTTCAACATCGTCTCCACGTTAGTGATGGCGGTGAAAGATAAGAGTGGCGATATCGCAGTATTAAGAACGCTGGGGGCGAAAGACGGTTTAATTCGCGCCATCTTTGTCTGGTATGGATTGCTGGCAGGTCTGTTCGGCAGCCTCTGTGGTGTGATTATCGGCGTAGTGGTTTCACTGCAACTTACCCCGATTATTGAGTGGATTGAAAAGCTGATTGGTCATCAGTTCCTCTCCAGCGATATCTATTTTATTGACTTCCTGCCATCGGAATTGCACTGGCAGGACGTCTTCTACGTACTGGTCACAGCATTGTTGCTGAGTCTTTTGGCAAGTTGGTATCCGGCGCGACGCGCCAGTAATATTGACCCTGCGCGAGTCCTTAGCGGCCAGTAAAGGCAGTACATTAAAACAAGGAGCGGCAATGTATTACGGGTTTGATATTGGTGGAACGAAAATTGCGCTAGGCGTGTTTGATAGCGGTCGGCAGTTGCAGTGGGAAAAGCGGGTGCCGACACCGCGTGATAGCTATGACGCATTTTTAGATGCAGTGTGCGAACTGGTGGCCGAAGCCGATCAGCGTTTTGGCTGTAAAGGTTCTGTCGGCATCGGTATTCCGGGAATGCCGGAAACAGAAGATGGCACGCTGTATGCCGCCAATGTCCCCGCCGCCAGTGGTAAACCGCTGCGTGCCGATCTGAGCGCCCGCCTTGAACGCGATGTGCGCCTTAATAACGACGCCAACTGCTTTGCCCTTTCTGAAGCCTGGGACGATGAATTTACCCAATATCCACTGGTGATGGGACTGATCCTGGGGACTGGCGTTGGCGGTGGACTGGTATTCAACGGTAAACCGGTAACGGGTAAAAGCTATATTACGGGTGAATTTGGGCATATGCGCCTTCCCGTCGATGCATTAACCATGATGGGGCTGGATTTCCCATTACGTCGCTGTGGCTGTGGTCAAATTGGTTGTATCGAAAATTATCTATCAGGTCGGGGCTTTGCGTGGCTCTGGCAACACTATTATCATCAACCGTTGCAGGCTCCCGAAATTATTGCGCTTTATGAGCAAGGCGATGAGCAGGCAAGGGCGCACGTTGAGCGTTATCTGGATTTATTAGCGGTTTGTCTGGGAAATATCCTGACCATTGTTGACCCTGATTTGCTGGTCATTGGCGGTGGCTTATCGAATTTCCCGGCAATCACAACGCAACTGGCGGACAGGCTGCCTCGTCATCTCTTACCTGTAGCTCGTGTTCCGCGCATTGAACGCGCGCGTCACGGGGATGCAGGAGGAATGCGTGGTGCGGCCTTCCTACATCTAACCGATTAATCAACAGAGGTTACTATGTTGTCGCGTCGGGGTCATCGGTTAAGTCGTTTTCGTAAAAATAAACGCCGCCTGCATGAGCGTTTGCGTCAGCGTATTTTTTTCAGAGATAAAGTGGTGCCGGAAGCAATGGAAAAACCAAGAGTACTCGTACTGACAGGGGCAGGAATTTCTGCGGAATCAGGTATTCGTACCTTTCGCGCAGCAGATGGCCTGTGGGAAGAACATCGGGTTGAAGATGTGGCTACACCGGAAGGTTTTGATCGCGATCCTGAACTGGTGCAAGCGTTTTATAACGCCCGTCGCCGCCAACTACAGCAGCCAGAAATTCAGCCTAACGCTGCGCATCTTGCTCTGGCTAAACTGCAAGAAGCCCTCGGCGATCGCTTTTTACTGGTGACGCAGAATATCGATAATCTGCATGAACGCGCAGGTAATACCAATGTGATTCATATGCATGGGGAATTGCTGAAAGTACGTTGTTCGCAAAGCGGTCAGGTTCTCGACTGGACCGGAGACGTCACGCCAGAAGACAAATGTCATTGCTGCCAGTTCCCGGCTCCGCTGCGCCCACACGTAGTGTGGTTTGGCGAAATGCCACTCGGCATGGATGAAATTTATATGGCGTTGTCGATGGCCGACATTTTCATTGCTATTGGCACATCCGGGCATGTTTATCCGGCGGCTGGGTTTGTTCACGAAGCGAAGCTGCATGGCGCGCATACGGTTGAACTCAATCTCGAACCGAGTCAGGTCGGTAATGAATTTGCCGAGAAATATTACGGCCCGGCAAGTCAGGTGGTGCCTGAATTTGTTGAGAAGTTGCTGAAGGGATTATAAATCAGGAGTAATTGCCTGATGCGCTACGCTTATCCGGCCTACGAGCGGACTACAATTAATTGAATTTGTGGGGTTTGTAGGCCGGATAAGGCGTTCTCACCGCATTCGGCACAATACACGCGCACTTTTCCGGCCTCTTTTCCTTTAACTCGTCTATAGCAGCGATACATTATTCCTGACTCATTAGTCACTTCCTTGCTAAATAAAAAACGGGCGGTAATACCACCGCCCGCTTGCTGAATTAACGTCCTGCTTTCAGCTTCTGATAATACTCTTCATAAATGCTGCTGGCTGGGCCAACGTCACTCTGCCATTCGCCATTTTTAATGGTTTCAGCATCCGGGTAGAGCGTCTTGTCGTTCGCTATTTCCGGGCTTAACAGTTTGCGCGCGGCGAGGTTTGGTGTTGGATAACCGATAGTTTCGGCAACCTGTTTTGCCACATCCGGGCGCAGCAGGAAGTTGATCAGTTTCAGCGCGCCTTCTTTGTTTTTGGCATTTGCCGGAATCGCCAGGCTGTCCATCCAGAAAATGCCGCCTTCTTTCGGCCACACCACGTCAATTGGCGTACCCGCCTGGCGAGCAACGAAAGCAGAGCCGTTCCAGATCATGCCGAGGTTAACTTCGCCTTCCATGTACGGGTTTGCCGGGTTATCGGAGTTAAACGCCGCGACGTTTGGCATCAGTTTTTTCAGCTCGTTATACGCAGCTTCAATCTCTTTCGGATCGGTGGTGTTACCGGAGTAGCCCAGCTTACGCAGCGCCATCTGGAACACTTCACGGGCATCGTCGGTCAGCAGCAGGCTGCCTTTGTACTCAGGCTTCCACAGATCGGCCCAGCTGGTGACAGATTTCGGATCCACTGCATCACCGTTAACGCCAATCGCCGTCGCACCCCAGATATACGGAATGGAGTAGTCGTTATTCGGATCAAACGGCTTGTTGAGCATTTCTGGATCGAGGTTGCCAAAGTTTGTTAACTTCGACTTGTCGATCTTCTGGATCATCCCTTCTTTACGCATTTTATCAACGTAATAGGTTGAAGGAACCACCAGGTCATAGGCACCGTCTTTGTACGTTTTCAGCTTGGCGTACATGGTTTCGTTCGACTCGTAAGTCGAATAGATAACCTTAATACCGGTTTCTTTGGTGAACTGTTCGAGCAGTCCAGGCGGCACGTACTCGGTCCAGTTGTAGAAATACAGTGTGTTGTTGTCATCAGCGTGAGCGGCGCTCATGCCCAGTGCCAGAGCACCCGCCGCGAGCAGGTGGCGTGACCATTTTTTCATTTAACGTCCCCTGTGTTACCTTTCGTTTTATCACGAGCAATAAGCTGGCTGGCAATTACCATCACCAGCGACAGCACCAGTAATATGGTTGCCAGCGCGTTAACTTCCGGCGATACGCCGACTTTGACCATCGAATAAATTTTTAACGGCAGAATTTCATAGCTTGGGCCGGTGACGAACGAAGAAACTACCACATCGTCCATCGACAGGGTAAAGCTTAACACCCAGCCCGCCGCCACCGCTGGCATTGCCAGTGGCAGGATGATTTTTCGCAGAATGGTAAATTCACTGGCACCGAGATCTTTCGCCGCTTCCAGCATTCGCACGTCAAAACCTTTCAGGCGCGAATACACCGTCACCACCACAAACGGCAGGCAGAAGGTGATATGCGAGAACAGCAGCGACCAGAAGCCAAGCTGAATACCCAGCAGCATAAACAGCACCAGCAGAGAAATCGCCATCACGATATCTGGCGACATCATCACCACAAACAGCATTCCGCTAACGAACGGCTTACCGCGAAAGCGATAGCGGTACAGCGCAACTGCCGTCAGTGAACCGATAAGCGTGGCAAACGTCGCCGAAAACACCGCCATCGTCAGTGAATGCTGCGCTGCCTGTAACAGACTGTCGTTGTTCATCAGCAGGCTATACCATTTGGTGGTAAAACCCTGCCAGTTGATGCCAAAGCGTGAGCTGTTGAAGGAGTTCACAATCAAAATAATGATTGGGATATACAGGTACGCGTAGATAGCGGTCATAAAACCGCCGCGAAGCAGTCGACCGATCATTCGAGTTCCTCCTTCTTATTCAGCAAACGAGAAGCGCGCCAGTAAACCAGCAACATCAGGCCCATTACGATAGTCAGCGTAATGCTGGTGGCTGCACCAAACGGCCAGTCACGAATATTAAGGAACTGGACCTTGATGACGTTACCGATCAGCAGGTTTTTCGCACCGCCCATCAGGTCGGACACATAGAACAGGCCCATCGCTGGCAGCATCACCAGCAGACATCCGGCAATAATCCCCGGCATCGTCAGTGGAATAATGATGCGGATAAAAGTCTGCAACTTGCTGGCACCGAGATCGCGCGCCGCCTCCAGCAACGGCTTATCCAGTTTTTCGATACTGGAGTACAGCGGCATCACCATAAACGGCAGCAGAATGTAAACCAGACCGATAATCACCGCACTGGGCGTGAACATGATACGAATTGGTGTGTCGATAACGCCCAGCCAGAGCAAAAACTCGTTGAGATAGCCTTTGGTGCTGAGGAAAATTTTCAGCCCGTAGATGCGAATCAGTGAGTTGGTCCAGAAGGGAACAATCAGCAGAAAAAGTAGCAGCGGACGCACCTTGTGCGGCAGCTTCGCCAGAAACCAGGCAAACGGATAGCCCAGAACCAGGCAGGCGAGGGTGGCGATCAGCGCCATATTCAGCGAGTGCAATAGCACTTCAAAATAGAGCGGATCGAGCAGACGTGCGTAGTTTTCCAGCGTAAAGACCATTTTGACGAAACTGGCGTCGTCGCGGGTCAAAAAGCTGGTGCCAATGATCATCAGGTTGGGCAGAAAGACAAACAACACAAGCCAACCGACAATAGTGACAATCACTACATTCTGGAACTTACTTGTGTTCTTCATCAGCCAGTACGACCTCCCAGCTTTCTACCCAATTAATGGCCATTTTTTGGTCGAGAGAGTGGTCAAAGTCAGGATCGTCTTCATTGAAGAATTCGCTGACCATCACCATCTTGCCATTTTCCAGTTCAACAACCGACTCCAGCGTCATGCCTTTGTAGTTACGCTCACGAACGTAACCAATCAGACCTTCAGCATGGTTGTCGTCGTTAATCTCTTCAACACGTAAGTCTTCCGGGCGCAGCAGAACATGCAGTTTTTGCCCCGGTTCAACGGCGAAGTTAACGTAGATATTACACTCGCGACCTTCAACGTTAGCCCGCACGCGCTGCTCGTCGAGACGTTCGATGACAGTAGCGTTGAACATATTGATTTCGCCAATGAATCCGGCAACAAATAAATTCTTCGGCTCTTCGTAAATTTCGCGCGGTGTACCATCTTGCTCAATACGACCCTCGCGCATCACCACAATCCTGTCTGACATGGTGAGTGCTTCTTCCTGATCGTGAGTGACAAAGACGAAGGTAATGCCAAGCTTACGCTGTAACGCTTTCAGCTCGTTCTGCATTTGCTTGCGCAGTTTGTAATCCAGCGCAGAGAGCGACTCATCAAGCAGCAGCAGGCGAGGCTTGTTAACCACCGCGCGGGCAATGGCGACGCGTTGCTGTTGACCGCCTGAGAGTTGATGCGGTTTGCGTTGAGCGAAGCTTTCCAGTTGCACCATCCGCAAAGCTTCCATCACGCGAGGCGTAATTTCAGCAGCAGGGGTTTTTTGCATACGCAAACCAAAGGCCACATTTTCGAATACGGTCATGTGGGGGAATAGCGCGTAGCTTTGGAAAACGGTGTTCACATAGCGGTTTTCCGCCGGAACGTGGGTGATGTCCTCGTTATCCAGCATGATGCGTCCAGAATCAACAGTTTCCAGACCCGCAATCAGGCGAAGAACGGTTGTTTTACCGCAGCCAGAAGGGCCAAGCAGCGTGAGGAACTCGCCATTGTTGATAGTCAGATCCAGCTGGGGAATGACCTCTTTACCATCAAAGCATTTGCGAATTCCCGCCAATTGCACCAGCGGTGAAAGCGAACTCGGTTGTTTATTCAATTTTTTACTCTGTCCCATGTAAACGCAACGGATGGCTTACCGAAGCGGGGTTTGTGGTTAACCACCTTGGTGACTCTTAAAGAGGGCCGTAATTCTACGGCAAACTACTTGGATCGCCAATCCTTGTTGTGAATTACTGGCTTAGCTTTATATTCATTAAGGTAATGTTGATAAATATTCCCGATTGCAGGGGTAAAAGTGACCTGACGCAATATTTGTCTTTTCCTGCTTCTTAATAATGTTGTCACGAAAAGTGAGGGTGACTACATGGATAAACTACTTGAGCGTTTTTTGAACTACGTGTCTCTCGATACCCAATCAAAAGCGGGGGTGAGACAAGTTCCCAGCACGGAAGGCCAGTGGAAATTATTGCATCTGCTGAAAGATCAGCTGGAAGAAATGGGTCTTATCAATGTGACCTTAAGTGAGAAAGGAACGTTGATGGCGACGCTACCGGCTAACGTTCCTGGCGATATTCCGGCGATTGGCTTTATTTCTCATGTGGATACCTCACCGGATTGCAGCGGTAAAAATGTGAACCCGCAGATTGTTGAAAACTATCGTGGCGGCGACATTGCGTTGGGCGTCGGCGACGAAGTCCTGTCACCGGTCATGTTCCCGGTACTGCATCAACTGCTGGGACATACGCTGATCACCACTGACGGTAAAACATTGTTGGGTGCTGACGACAAAGCAGGTATTGCAGAAATCATGACCGCGCTGGCGGTATTGCAGCAGAAAAATATTCCGCATGGCGATATTCGTGTTGCCTTTACGCCAGATGAAGAAGTGGGCAAAGGGGCGAAACATTTTGATGTTGAAGCCTTTGATGCCCGCTGGGCTTACACCGTAGATGGTGGTGGCGTAGGTGAACTGGAGTTTGAAAACTTCAACGCTGCTTCGGTGAATATCAAAATCGTCGGCAACAATGTTCACCCAGGTACGGCAAAAGGTGTGATGGTGAATGCGCTGTCGCTGGCGGCACGCATTCATGCGGAAGTACCGGCAGATGAAAGCCCGGAAGCCACGGAAGGTTATGAAGGCTTCTATCACCTGACAAGCATGAAAGGCACTGTTGAGCGCGCCGATATGCACTACATCATCCGTGATTTCGACCGTAAACAGTTTGAAGCGCGTAAACGTAAAATGATGGAAATTGCCAAGAAAGTGGGCAAAGGGTTACACCCGGATTGCTACATTGAACTGGTGATTGAAGACAGTTACTACAACATGCGCGAGAAAGTCGTTGAGCATCCGCATATTCTTGATATTGCCCAGCAGGCGATGCGCGATTGCGATATTGAACCAGACCTGAAACCGATCCGTGGTGGTACTGACGGTGCGCAGTTGTCGTTTATGGGATTACCATGTCCAAATCTGTTTACCGGCGGTTATAACTATCATGGTAAACATGAGTTTGTCACTCTGGAAGGAATGGAAAAAGCGGTGCAAGTGATTGTGCGTATTGCCGAGTTAACGGCGAAACGGAAGTAAGCGAAATTGGATGCGGCATATGATGCCGCATCCGGCTTCAATTCAAATTTACCCTTCGAAGAACCAATACCCGCTATTGACCAGCGCCGCGAGCATCGCGAGGAATGACGGATCTTCCAGTGCGTCGCCAAAATTCTCGGCGGTCAGTGCAATGTTGCTGGCGAGTGCCCCCAGCGCTGGACGGTGCGGGGAATCAATTTTCTCACCATTAGCATAAACATCGTCGCCAATGCGCAAGACGCGCAGACCACCCAGACGCACCAGTACATCACCTTGTTTCAGCGCGTCGTAGATTTCATCCGGTTGATACGGTGGCTCTGGCGGAGCGATATCCAGTTCATGACGCGACTGCGAAATAAACTCGCCAAACCACTGTTTAAAGTGTTCTGGCTGGTTGATCAACTCAAGCATCATCTCACGCAGTTTATCCATCTCCTGCGGCAGAACGTCTGCCGGATGATCGCGAGGAGGGACATCCGGATCGCTGTAGTAATTACCGCCCAGCTCACGTTGCAGCACGTAATCGGCAAATCCGCTGATCAGTTCCCGCGTATTCGGCGCACGAAAACCAACGGAATAGTTCATCGCATTTTCCAGCGCGTAGCCTTCGTGCGGGAACCCAGGCGGAATATAAAGAATATCGCCTGGCTCCAGCTCTTCATCAATAATCGCTTCAAACGGATCAACCTGTAACAGATCCGGGTGAGGGCAGTGCTGCCTCATGTGCAGTTTTTCACCTACCCGCCAGCGACGGCGACCTGTACCCTGAATAATAAATACATCGTACTGATCGAGATGCGGACCGACGCCGCCGCCAGGCACGGAAAACGAGATCATCAGATCGTCAATGCGCCAGTCCGGTAATTCACGGAACGGACGCATCAGCGCGGCGGCCGGTTCATGCCAGTGATCAACCGCCTGGACCAGCAATGACCAGTTGGTTTCGCCCAGATGGTCGTAGCTTTCGAATGGCCCGTGACTGACCTGCCATTTGCCATCCTGATGACTGACCAGCCGACTGTCGACTTCACTTTCCATCGCCAGGCCCGCCAGCTCGTCGGGAGAAATAGGGTCAATAAAATTATTAAAGCCGCGTTTTAACACCACGGGACGTTTCTGCCAGTGGCGTTCAAGAAAATCGGGCCAATTAAGGGTGAGTTGGTATTCCATGTTAAGCGTCCATAGGCGGGTATCTGCAACCGATTATAACGGATGCATACTGTAATGCGCGAACAAAGGACATATTTATTCATCTTTCGACAAGGAATGCTGGCGACCAAAAATCACCTCCATTCGCGCACCGCCGAGCATGCTCTCTCCGGCGATGATTCTTCCGTCGTACTGTTCAGTAATTTCACGAGCGACCGCCAGCCCCACGCCTTGCCCGGGGCGTAAGGTATCAACACGCTGACCACGGTCGAAAATCACCTCACGCTTGCTTTGCGGGATCCCCGGTCCATCATCTTCGACCACGATGTAGAGATGTTTGTCAGTTTGCCTTGCGGAGATTTCGACAAACTCGAGACAATACTTACAGGCGTTATCCAGTACATTGCCCATTACCTCAACAAAATCGTTCTGCTCACCGACAAAGCTAATTTCTGGCGAGATATCGAGGGAAATATTGACGCCTTTACGCTGATAAACTTTATTCAGTGCCGATGTGAGATTGTCCAACAACGGGGCCACTGGATGTAGTTCGCGGCTAAGTAATGTCCCGCCACGCATACTGGCTCGGTGTAGGTAGTAACCAATTTGTTGCGAGATACGGCTAATTTGTTCCAGCATCACCGGTTCCGCCTCACTGACGTTCATCTTTTCACTTCGCAAAGAACGTAGCGTACTTTGTAGCACCGCCAGAGGCGTTTTCAGGCTGTGAGTCAGGTCAGTGAGCGTAGTGCGGTATTTGTCGTAACGCTCACGCTCGCTTTTTAAAAGTCGGTTCAGGTTACCCACCAGGCTGGTCAGTTCTCTCGTTGTTGTAGGGTTGAGCAGTTCACGGTGGTGTTCTTCCAGTTCGCGGACTTCTCGCGCCAGGGCTTCAATAGGGCGTAAGCTCCACCAGGCGGCGATCCACAGTAACGGGATCACTAACAACAGGTTGGCCAGGAGTACATAGAGAAACCAGCTCCATACCGTATAGGAACTTTTAAGCTCTACGGGAATGGTATCGACCACCACAATGGTGAGTTTTGGCATTCGCGCCGTTGCCGGATAGACATTAACGGCTACCGAGTGGGTCATTTCTGCATCGTCGTCGTCTTCCCGAACTTCCTGCAACTGCTGCTGAATAGAGAGATCGTTACTCAGTAGCAGGCTGGTATCGTTCACGTCAGCCTCTATTTCGTGAAAACCATTGGATTTCAGCCAGTCAGGCTGGATCATTTTCATCAGCCAGGGAACGTCACGCTGCGCCCACAATAGTTTGCCGTTCTCGTCATAAATCAGAGACATCGTGGGACTTTGCTTGTCGATATTTTCCGGCAGTTCAACGTGTAGCTTATTGTTTTCCCATTTCGCCAGTGTATAGAATAAATTACTCTCGCCGCGTAACAGACGAAACGTCGTTTTATCGAAACTAACGCTATAACCGATCAGGGCAACCATACCGTAGGAAAGTGAAAGCACTAGTACTACCGCGGCCGTCGCCAACAGAAAACGTACCCGCAGCGAGAGCGGGGAAAAAACACGCAGTAATTTTTTCATCAGCGCAATTCGAAAAGATAACCCTGGCCGCGAACGGTGGTAATCACCTCGTGCGGGTATTGCGCCTGAATTTTTTTGCGCAGCCTGCCCATCAGAACATCAATGGTATGACTTTCCCGCAGTTCGGCATCCGGGTAGAGCTGTAGCATCAATGAATCTTTACTGACCACTTTGCCGTTGTTACGGATCAAGGTTTCCATAATGGTGTATTCAAATGCGGTCAGTTTGATGACTTCGTCACTAATGGATAATTCGCGACGGGAGAGATCAACCTGAAACGGCGGCAGCGAAATAACCTGTGAAGCCAGGCCGCTATTACGCCGCATTAATGCCTGCATTCGTGCCATCACTTCTTCAATATGAAAGGGTTTAGTCACGTAATCATCAGCACCGGCGCTTAATACTTCAACTTTGTCCTGCCAGCTTTCACGGGCGGTTAAAACCAGAATTGGCAGTGAAACATCATTACTACGCCAGCGACGGATCAGCGACAAACCATCTTCGTCAGGCAAACCGAGATCGACAATCGCAATATCCGGTAAATGTTCGTTGAGATAATAATCGGCTTCTTTGGCATCTTCTGCGTCATCGACCTGATGACCCGCGTCCTGAATCTGAACTTTAAGATGGTGACGTAACAACGCATTGTCTTCGACAACCAGTACGCGCATTTTTATTTCTCCCTGTCTTAATTATAAAAATAGTGTAACGCGATTATGTGGTTGTGGGGGTAAACATTAAATAAACCAGTGGGGAAGGGAGGTGTAAATAGAAAAGCGGATTATCTTAATAAACAGGCCGGACGGCATCACCATCCGGCACTGATACGAGGCTTATTTCAGCTCATCAACCATAGTGATGGCACGACCAATATAGTTAGCCGGCGTCATCGCTTTCAGGCGTGCTTTTTCATCTTCTGGCAGCGCCAGACCGTCGATAAATTGCTTCATGCCTTCGGCGTCAACGCGTTTACCGCGAGTCAGCTCTTTCAGCTTCTCGTATGGCTTCTCAATCCCGTAACGGCGCATTACCGTCTGGATCGGTTCAGCCAACACTTCCCAGTTGTGATCCAGTTCATCCAGCAGATGATCACGGTTCACTTCCAGTTTGCTCACACCTTTCAGGGTGGACTGGTAAGCAATCAGCGCATAACCGATACCCACGCCGAGGTTACGCAGCACGGTGGAGTCGGTCAGGTCACGCTGCCAGCGGGAAACCGGCAGTTTGCTTGCCAGATGCTGCAATACTGCGTTGGAAAGCCCCAGATTGCCTTCGGAGTTTTCGAAGTCGATCGGGTTAACTTTATGCGGCATGGTGGAAGAACCAATCTCACCAGCGATGGTTTTCTGTTTGAAGTGGTTAAGGGCGATATAACCCCAGACGTCACGGTCAAAGTCGATCAGAATGGTGTTGAAGCGCGCAACGCAATCAAACAGCTCGGCGATGTAGTCGTGCGGTTCGATTTGGGTAGTGTACGGGTTCCACTGAATACCCAGCGAGGTGACGAACTCTTCGCTGAACTGATGCCAGTCAACTTCCGGGTAAGCGGCGATGTGGGCGTTATAGTTACCGACCGCGCCGTTGATTTTGCCGAGGATCTCCACCTGGTTAAGCTGGCGGTACTGGCGCTCCATACGGTAGGCGACGTTAGCCATCTCTTTACCGATGGTTGACGGCGTGGCTGGCTGACCGTGGGTACGGGACAGCAGCGGGATATCGCGATACTGAACGGCGAGATCTTTAATACCGTCAATCAGTTGACGCCAGTATGGCAGGATCACTTCATCACGCGCAGTTTTCAGCATCAACGCGTGGGAGAGGTTATTGATATCTTCCGAAGTACAGGCAAAGTGAATGAATTCAGAAACCGCGTGCAGTTCCGGGATCTCCGCCACTTTTTCTTTCAGGAAATACTCAACCGCTTTAACGTCGTGGTTAGTGGTACGCTCGATGGTTTTGATTCGCGATGCATCTTCTTCACTGAAATTAGCGACGATTGCATCAAGGTAACCGATTGCGTCGGCAGCAAAAGCAGGAACTTCCTTGATCGCTGCGTGCGCGGCCAGTTTTTGCAGCCAACGTACTTCAACTTGTACACGGAATTTCAGCAAACCATATTCGCTGAAAATCCCGCGCAGCGCGCTGACTTTATCGCCGTAGCGTCCATCGACAGGGGAAACGGCGGTCAGTGAGGATAATTCCATAGATCACAACTCCGGGGTTAAATGAGCAAGAATTTGTTTTGCCTGAGTGGTCAGGCGATTACGAGAAAACATCAGTTGCAGACGTCCGCCGCCAACCTGGTGCCAGAGCACGGCGGCGCGAATGCCTGCCAGCAGGGTTGCGCGAACTTTCGCCTGCACCTGTGGGCTTTGCAGTACGGCAGGGGAGCCGGTGACCTGAATGCGCGGGCCAAGCGGGCTGATAACATCAACATAGATGGCGGCCATCGCGCTCATCAGCGTTTCGGACTGTAAATCGAAGTGTTCGAGTTGGCGTTGCAGGCCGTTGATCCGGTTGCCCAGAGTGTCGAGCGCACCTTTCGCTGAGGAAAGTTTGCGCTCAAGCACCATCAGGCTTAGCGTGTAGCGGGTTAGCTCAGCGTTTAAGCCCTGACGACTGCTGGCATTGAGCACGCCGAGCAGGGTTTCCAGCCCGACGCGCAGGTTGGCTTCGCTACCGCCAAAAACCGCCAGCGTCGAGCTGGGGTTCATATCAATAATACTGTTGAGTGAGACGTGTAGCGCATCGGCATCACAATGCCCCTGGTGAGCGAGTTGTTGCACCAGGCGTGCCGACTGACAAATACCGGCCAGGGCGAGTGTGATGTCATAGTAATTCTTTGCCACGTTCACTGCTTCCTTGTTGTAATTAAAGACAATAATCAGACCGGCAGCGGTAGACGCTGCTCAATGATACCGCCACCGAGGCACACTTCACCGTTATAGAAGACGGCAGACTGGCCCGGCGTCACGGCGGCAACTGGCTCATCGAAAATCACTTCAATGCGATCGTCGTCCAGCGCCTTGACGGTGCACGGAATGTCGGTCTGGCGATAGCGGGTTTTTACCGTGCAACGCATAGTGCCGGTGAACGGTTCGCGATCGACCCAGTGTAGCTGCTGGGCAATCAGACCGACAGACATCAGACGCGGGTGTTCATGGCCCTGCGCAACAATCAGAATGTTGTTTTCGACGTCTTTATCGACCACATACCACGGTTCTTCGGTGCCTTCTTTAGTGCCACCGATACCCAGACCTTTACGCTGACCGAGGGTGTGATACATCAGCCCCTGGTGCTCACCAATTTCATCGCCATCGACGGTAATGATTTTGCCCGGTTGCGCCGGGAGATAACGGCCCAGGAACTCGCGGAATTTACGTTCGCCAATGAAGCAAATGCCGGTAGAGTCTTTTTTCTTCGCGGTGACCAGACCAAGATCTTCAGCAATCTTACGCACCTGCGGTTTTTCCAGTTCGCCGACCGGGAACAGGCTTTGCGCAATTTGCTCATGGCTGAGCGTATAAAGGAAGTAGCTCTGGTCTTTATTGCTGTCCAGACCACGCAGCAGGCGGCTCTTGCCATCGACATCTGCACGACGAACGTAATGACCGGTAGCGATATAATCGGCACCTAAATCTTCGGCGGCAAATTCGAGGAAGGCTTTAAATTTGATCTCTTTGTTGCACAGAATATCCGGATTCGGCGTGCGACCGGCTTTATATTCGGCAAGGAACAGTTCGAAGACGTTGTCCCAGTATTCGGCAGCAAAGTTGACGGTGTGCAGTTCAATGCCGAGCTTATCGCAGACCGCCTGGGCATCAGCCAGATCCGCTGCCGCTGTGCAATATTCCTCACCGTCGTCTTCTTCCCAGTTCTTCATAAACAGGCCTTCGACCTGATATCCCTGTTGTTGCAACAGCCAGGCAGAAACGGAGGAATCGACACCGCCGGACATGCCGACGATCACTTTTTTTGCGGTTTCAGACATTGGATTACTCACGACATTGAACTTCAAGGCGGCGTATTCTATCACGCAGCCTTTTAGATGACACCCTTTGTAAAAGGCCAGTTAAAATCGCCAATCATCTCCAGCGGATAGCGTTGCCCGCTTTGATAACAACGAATACTTTCCGCCACCAGTGGCGAACGTAGATTTGACGCCTGTAAAATTTCTTCGGCGCTGACCCAACGGCAGCAGTCGATATCGCTGTCATGAGGCTGGGTCGGGCATATTTGC
Organism: Escherichia sp. E2748; assembly: GCF_005781125.1. Classification (NCBI taxonomy): domain Bacteria; kingdom Pseudomonadati; phylum Pseudomonadota; class Gammaproteobacteria; order Enterobacterales; family Enterobacteriaceae; genus Escherichia; species Escherichia sp. E2748. Next base: position 3,639 of record NZ_VATP01000023.1, on the reverse strand, counting down.
TCAAGTTCAATGGCAAACAGGAAACGCAAAAACGGCGTTTTATCTGGCGCAATCCACTGATGCATGCGGATAAAGTGTTGCGGTCGCGCGCTGATGCCGGTTTCTTCCCACAGCTCACGCGCAGCTGCTTCTACTAGCGTCTCATCCGCCTCCAGATGTCCCGCCGGTTGGTTCCATAACGCTTTACCGTTAATCGTCTCTTCAACAACTAAAAATTTGTCCTCTGCGTGTACCACGCAGGCGACGGTAACGTGCGGTTTAAACATTGTGCATCCTTATTCTGTTGCTTCTCGCCATTCGCCGTTAGCGAGATTATCCAGTGTGTAATTGCCCATGGCATAGCGAATCAGTCGCAGCGTAGGGAAACCGACATGGGCGGTCATGCGGCGCACCTGGCGATTACGTCCTTCATATAAAGTAATCTTCAGCCAGCTGGTGGGAATACTTTTACGTTCACGAATTGGCGGATTACGTGGCCATAACCACTCTGGTTCTTCAACCAACTCCACGCCTGCGGGCAGGGTAGGGCCATCATTTAAGGTTACGCCATTGCGCAAGGCTTCAAGAGCGTCTTGTGTGGGAATGCCTTCCACCTGCACATAATAGATTTTCCCGGTGCGTTTGCCCGGCTGAGTTAAACGAGCCTGTAGTGCACCATTATTGGTCAGCACCAATAACCCTTCGCTATCGCGGTCGAGACGACCCGCCGCATAAACACCCTGAACCGGGATGAATTCTTTTAATGTTTTGCGCCCAGCTTCATCGGTGAACTGTGGCAGGACATCGTAAGGTTTATTAAACAGGATCACACGCGTGGGCTGGTTTTCTGGTTTGCGTTTGTTAGTGCGTTGCGAGCTGAATCGCTTAACCTGGTGATTTCTAAAAGAAGTTTTTTGCATGGTATTTTCAGAGATTATGAATTGCCGCATTATAGCCTAATAACGCGCATCTTTCATGACGGCAAACAATAGGGTAGTATTGACAAGCAAATTACAAATCATTAACAAAAAATTGCTCTAAAGCATCCGTATCGCAGGACGCAAACGCATATGCAACGTGGTGGCAGACGAGCAAACCAGTAGCGCTCGAAGGAGAGGTGAATGGAAAGTAAAGTAGTTGTTCCGGCACAAGGCAAGAAGATCACCCTGCAAAACGGCAAACTCAACGTTCCTGAAAATCCGATTATCCCTTACATTGAAGGTGATGGAATCGGTGTAGATGTAACCCCAGCCATGCTGAAAGTGGTCGACGCTGCAGTCGAGAAAGCCTATAAAGGCGAGCGTAAAATCTCCTGGATGGAAATTTACACCGGTGAAAAATCCACACAGGTTTATGGTCAGGATGTCTGGCTGCCTGCTGAAACCCTTGATCTGATTCGTGAATATCGCGTTGCTATTAAAGGCCCGCTGACCACTCCGGTTGGTGGCGGTATTCGTTCTCTCAACGTTGCCCTGCGCCAGGAACTTGATCTCTACATCTGCCTGCGTCCGGTACGTTACTATCAGGGCACCCCAAGCCCGGTTAAACACCCTGAACTGACCGATATGGTTATCTTCCGTGAAAACTCGGAAGACATTTATGCAGGTATCGAATGGAAAGCAGACTCTGCCGACGCTGAGAAAGTAATTAAATTCCTGCGTGAAGAGATGGGCGTGAAGAAAATTCGCTTCCCGGAACACTGCGGTATCGGTATTAAGCCATGTTCTGAAGAAGGAACCAAACGTCTGGTTCGTGCCGCGATCGAATACGCAATTGCTAACGATCGTGACTCTGTGACCCTGGTGCACAAAGGCAACATCATGAAGTTCACCGAAGGCGCGTTTAAAGACTGGGGCTACCAGTTGGCGCGTGAAGAGTTTGGCGGTGAACTGATTGACGGTGGCCCGTGGCTGAAAGTTAAAAACCCGAATACCGGCAAAGAGATCGTCATTAAAGACGTGATTGCTGACGCATTCCTGCAACAGATCCTGCTGCGTCCGGCTGAATATGATGTTATCGCCTGTATGAACCTGAACGGTGACTACATTTCTGACGCTCTGGCAGCGCAGGTTGGCGGTATCGGTATCGCCCCTGGCGCAAACATCGGTGACGAATGCGCCCTGTTTGAAGCCACCCACGGTACTGCGCCGAAATATGCCGGTCAGGACAAAGTTAACCCAGGCTCTATTATTCTCTCCGCGGAGATGATGCTGCGCCATATGGGTTGGACTGAAGCCGCAGACCTGATTGTTAAAGGTATGGAAGGCGCAATCAACGCCAAGACCGTAACCTATGACTTCGAACGTCTGATGGAAGGCGCTAAGCTGCTGAAATGTTCAGAGTTTGGTGATGCGATCATCGAAAACATGTAGTATCCGCATGTGTTAAAAACTGTAACGGGCGTATTATACGCCCGTTGTTTTATGTTAGCAGGCTAATGGTTATCAAAATTTTATCAAAATAAGTTATCAAAACGTTAAATTGTAACATTCTGGGATTAGTATGTTAGAAAATTTTTTGAGCAGGCTCGAAGAAAGAAAATATAAAAAAGCACAACAAGAAGCTATAGCGGCATTTCAGATTGGAGCCAAAGATGAGGCCGGTTATACAATAAGTCATATATTTGCTAAAAGTGATGAGTTTATTGTTTACGATGCAGCAGAGTTACCTTCGCATGAATCGATTAGAATTTATATAAAAACTAAAAAGGATGATGATACAACTTTAATAGATAACTATAATAAAGTTAAAAAATATTTAGATGGTTTTAAATCTCATTGCTATAAGTATAAATGTGGAGTGGAGTATAAAAGACGCGCCGCAACAGCCTTAGCTCATGGTATTTATGGGGATACTGATGAGGCTATCAGGAAATTTAATGATATTAACAGTGAAATAATAAAAGATCATGAAGAATCTGTCCGGGCTAGATTATGCTATCAAATCGGAGCGTTTACACCTGTTATAGTATTGTCAGTAATTCTATTATTTATTTATCTGTTTAGAGATGCTGTTTTTTTTGTAAAAAACCCCCTGTTTCTAACCTTACCTGTTTGTTTATTTTGGGCTTCTTTAGGGGGATATCTTTCTGTTTCACTAACCATAAAAAACACAGATCGAGAAAAATCTTTAAAGAGAAGAATCTATTATTTTTATGGTGTAGAAAGATGTTTAATTGCTTTAGTGGCTGGTGTCATTTGTTATGCTATAATAAAAAGCGGATTAGTTCTTGATTTACTAAACAAAGAAGACAATAAATATGTGTTGTTTATAATATATTTACTTTCTGGGTTTAGCGAGACACTTATTCCAAATGCGCTTAAAAGTATTGAGCGAAAGATAGACTAAATGTAAATTGTATTAGCTCAGACCTGATCTGACAGTTACCGGTTATTTATACAGGTATCTGTCAGATTACATCTGGCTTAAATTTTTCTCGGCCCAGATGCGCTTTCCATCAAGTAACGTTTCCATTGGCGTCCGCCCATTGCACATTTTTCCCTGATGGGTTCGCTCATTATTATAGTGAGCCAGCCATTCATCAAGATCCGACTGTAATGTATCAAGATCGCCGTACAGTTTTTTACGGAACGTTACCTGATAAAATTCGTTCAGGATTGTTTTATGGAACCGCTCGCAGTGTAAGTATCCCGCATAATC
>NZ_VATP01000022.1:0-133538 GCF_005781125.1 Escherichia sp. E2748 | reverse complement strand
AGCGGAAAATGTTTAGATTCCGCGATAGTAGAAATTGCCTTCGCGCCAAAACGCGAGTCGAGTAGTTCTGAGCGGAAATCCGTTAACAGCTTCTGGTCCATTTCGAACTCCTTAAATTTATTTGAAGGCAATAAAAAAGTAGGATTTATCTGGAATGGACGCAAGGGGTTACAGGTATAATTTAAATAACAAAATCCTAAGCATGAAATTGATTTATCTATATAACAAACTAACACCAATAATATTTACACCAGAAAACACCAGATTAATTTTAAATATATATTTAAGGAATTCCTGTTATTTATTTTAATGATCAAAAAGAGTTTACTTCCTTCTGCATTCTTACACTGACTACCGCTACTCTTATTTGTAATAACAGCGATACACCTGCTTTTATCATGGAGTAGCGTGAATGTTCCGAAAATGAAATTTTGCAAAAAAACGTTTATCACTCATTTTCTTTGTATATTAATGGGTTATGTTTTTTGACACATTAATAAACGTGATCTTCCGCACACTTCATCCCCCATCGACCGTAGCGAATGACTACTCTTAAAGGAAAGCCCGATAATTAGAGACGAATTTCGGAGGTCGGATCCTTATGCTCAATCAGAAAATTCAAAACCTTAATCCAGATGAACGGATGATCGAAGTCGATCTCTGCTATGAGCTGGATCCGTATGAATTAAAACTGGATGAGATGATGGAGGCAGAGCCAGAACCCGAGATGATTGAGGGGCTACCCGCCTCTGATGCGCTGACCCCTGCCGATCGTTATCTCGAACTGTTCGAGCATGTCCAGTCGGCGAAAATTTTCCCTGACAGCAAAACCTTCCCTGACTGCGCCCCCAAAATGGACCCGCTGGATATCTTAATCCGCTATCGTAAAGTGCGCCGTCATCGCGATTTCGACTTACGCCAGTTTGTTGAAAAGCACTTCTGGCAGCCGGAAGTCTACTCCAGCGAGTATGTATCGGACCCGCAAAACTCACTGAAAGAGCATATCGACCAACTATGGCCGGTGTTAACCCGCGAACCCCAGGATCATATTCCCTGGTCTTCCCTGCTGGCGCTACCGCAATCGTACATTGTCCCGGGGGGCCGTTTTAGCGAAACCTACTACTGGGATTCCTATTTCACCATGCTGGGGCTGGCAGAGAGCGGGCGTGAGGATTTACTGAAATGCATGGCCGACAACTTCGCCTGGATGATAGAAAACTATGGCCACATCCCCAACGGCAACCGCACCTATTATTTGAGCCGCTCGCAGCCACCGGTTTTTGCGTTGATGGTGGAGCTATTTGAAGAAGATGGTGTGCGCGGTGCACGCCGCTACCTTGATCATCTAAAAATGGAATATGCCTTCTGGATGGACGGCGCAGAATCACTGATTCCGAATCAGGCCTATCGCCATGTGGTGCGGATGCCGGACGGCGCCCTGCTCAACCGTTATTGGGATGACCGCGACACGCCGCGCGATGAATCCTGGCTGGAAGATGTGGAAACCGCGAAACACTCCGGTCGCCCGCCTAACGAGGTGTATCGCGATTTACGCGCAGGTGCCGCTTCTGGCTGGGATTACTCATCACGCTGGCTACGTGACGCGGGCCGTCTGGCAAGCATTCGCACTACCCAATTCATCCCCATCGACCTTAATGCTTTCCTGTTTAAACTGGAGAGCGCCATTGCCAACATCTCGGCGCTGAAAGGTGAGAAAGAGACAGAAACGCTGTTCCGCCAGAAAGCCAGCGCCCGCCGCGATGCAGTTAACCGTTATCTCTGGGATGATGAAAACGGCATCTACCGCGATTACGACTGGCGGCGCGAGCAGTTAGCCCTCTTTTCCGCTGCCGCTATTGTGCCGTTATACGTGGGCATGGCGAATCACGAACAGGCAGACCGCCTGGCAAACGCCGTACGTAGCCGTTTACTAACGCCGGGTGGGATTCTGGCGAGCGAGTACGAAACCGGAGAACAGTGGGATAAACCCAACGGCTGGGCGCCATTGCAGTGGATGGCGATTCAGGGATTTAAAATGTACGGCGATGACTATCTGGGTGATGAAATCGCGCGTAGCTGGCTGAAGACAGTGAACCAGTTTTACCTGGAACATCACAAACTGATCGAGAAATACCATATTGCCGATGGCATTCCCCGTGAGGGCGGCGGGGGCGAATATCCGTTGCAGGATGGATTTGGCTGGACCAACGGTGTGGTACGGCGCCTGATAGGTTTGTACGGCGAACCGTAATATTTTAACAGCCAGCCACTAACAACCTGCTGGCTATAAAACTATCCTCTTCAGGAGGCGATATTTAACATCATCGCCGCCTGAGTGCGGTTTTTCACTTCCAGACGGCGATAAAGCGATTCCAGATGCGCTTTAACCGTTCCGGTACTGATATTTAACGCCCTGCCGATCTCTTTATTTGATTCACCTGCCGCCAGCATAGTTAAAATTTCCCGTTGGCGGGCGCTTAGCGATTTGAGGTCTTTTGTGTCTTTTTCCGGTGTCGTTCGCCAGTCTCCGGGCAGAAACATCATTCCCATTGCCGCGCTATTTACCGCCAATGCAAACGTCTCGACGGCTGAATCACGCGGTACAATTGCCATCACGTTAAAATGGATAACTTCCTGTAACCATCGTTTGCTGCAATCTGTCGCCGTTATCAACACTTTAACATCAGGAAATTGCACTACGGTTTTTTGCAGTAACCAGTAGCAAAACTCACCATCCTGATCGCCATCAAGCATGACTAAGGCTTCAGGGGAGCTTTCCAGTTTTTGCCACAGTTCATCTGCCTGATCGACGCCCTGAATACTCACTCCTGGAATACGCTGCTGTAAGCTGATTTTCATTCCGTGAATAAATATTGACTGCCTGTCAAACATGATTATATGCATTACTGAATCTCCACCTGGATACGTTAAAACTCTTAAGTAGGGGAAGGGTATTACCCGAGAGGCAAAATAAGAATTCGCCATTTGGCGGTGGCCATTCTACAGATATGCAATGTGGAAAATAGTTACCGATATAAATAGTTACAGCTGACAGCCTGAAATTACATGTCGAGGGCATTATTTAAAACATTTTTGAGGAAATCCTTATATCTTCGTCTGACAGGCATTCAAATAAACTGTGATTTTCGCGAGAGCTGGCTAAATACCTGACCGCAAAATGATTAAATTGCGCACGAAAAGCCAATACTGCATTTACTATTTTGCAGGAAATTGCTGAAAAGACAGTCCTTCAAGCGTTAATTTTCCTTTCCAGTGAAGCTTATCAGTCATTTCCTTCTAAAAAACACCGGTATTAATCATTACTACATTGTGAAACTTTGCATTAGATGCTAGAAAAAACAATAAATAATGCGATATGCGCGTTACTGTTTCGCTGTGAACAACAATCGGTCAAAGAAATGGATAAAATTCACGCAATGCAGTTGTTCATTAAGGTCGCAGAGCTGGAAAGTTTTTCCCGTGCAGCGGATTTCTTTGCTTTGCCAAAGGGAAGTGTTTCGCGCCAGATACAGGCACTGGAACATCAGCTTGGCACCCAGTTGCTACATCGCACTACGCGGCGGGTCAAACTTACCCCCGACGGCATGACCTATTACCAACGAGCGAAAGATGTGTTGAGTAATCTCAACGAACTGGACGGCCTGTTTCAGCAGGATACCACCAGCATCAGCGGCAAATTACGCGTCGATATCCCGCTCGGAATTGCGAAAAACCTGTTGCTGCCGCGCCTGCCAGAATTTCTTCATCAATACCCAGGGATTGAACTGGAATTAAGTAGCAGTGACCGGGCGATTGATATTCTTCGTGATGGCTATGATTGCGTGATGCGCACGGGCTCGTTGCCCGACGAGGGTATTATTACCCGCCCCCTCGGCAGACTGACAATGGTCAACTGTGCCAGCCCGCACTATCTGACGCGTTTTGGTTATCCACAAAGTGTGGACGATCTGACTTCGCACGCAGTGGTGCATTACACGCCGCATTTGGGCGCGCATCCATTAGGTTTTGAGGTTGCCACCAGTAATGGCGTCCAGTGGTTTAAGTCCGGCGGCATGTTGACGGTAAACAGTAGCGAAACCTATCTCGCCGCCGGCCTGGCGGGTCTGGGTATCATTCAAATCCCCCGCGTCGCCGTACGCGAAGCCCTACGCGCCGGGCGGCTTATTGAAGTGTTGCCCAACTACCGCGCCGAGCCGCTATCCATTTCTCTGGTTTATCCCCAGCGTCGGGAGCTTTCCCGCCGTGTAAATCTGTTTATGCAGTGGCTGGCTGGCGTAATAAAAGAGCACCTGGACTGACCGACTATACTTTTTAAGACAGACAACGACAGAAGGACTAAAGAGCGGATGACGCAGGAAAACGAGATCAAACGTCCCACCCAGGATCTGGAGCACGAGCAAATTAAACATCTGGATAATAGCGATAAAGGCAGCAAAGTCAGTCAGGCGTTGGAAACCGTTACCACCACTGCCGGGAAAGTCCAACGTCAACCAATCATCGCGCACCTGATACGCGCAACAGAACGCTTCAATGATCGGCTGGGTAACCAGTTTGGCGCGGCAATCACTTATTTCTCGTTTTTATCGATGATCCCGATTTTGATGGTGTCGTTTGCCGCAGGGGGCTTTGTGCTGGCCTCCCACCCGATGCTGCTGCAGGATATCTTCGACAAAATTCTGCAAAACATCAGCGATCCGACGCTGGCGGCCACATTGAAAAATACCATCAACACCGCCGTTCAGCAGCGAACGACCGTAGGGCTTGTCGGCCTGGCGGTGGCGCTTTATTCCGGGATCAACTGGATGGGAAATTTGCGTGAAGCAATTCGCGCTCAATCGCGTGATGTTTGGGAACGTTCACCGCAAGATCAGGAGAAGTTTTGGGTTAAGTATCTGCGTGATTTTATTTCGCTAATTGGTTTATTGATTGCGCTGATTGTCACGCTTTCAATAACCTCGGTTGCCGGTTCGGCGCAGCAAATGATTATTAGCGCCCTGCACCTTAACAGTATTGAGTGGCTGAAACCGACGTGGCGGTTGATTGGCATGGCGATTTCTATCTTCGCTAACTATCTGCTTTTCTTCTGGATCTTCTGGCGTCTTCCGCGTCATCGCCCGCGTAAAAAGGCGCTGATTCGTGGAACATTCATCGCGGCTATTGGTTTTGAAGTCATTAAAATCGTGATGACGTATACCCTGCCGTCGTTGATGAAATCCCCGTCTGGCGCGGCATTTGGTTCCGTGCTGGGGCTGATGGCGTTTTTTTACTTCTTTGCCCGTCTGACGTTGTTTTGCGCGGCGTGGATTGCCACCGCCGAATACAAAGACGACCCGCGAATGCCGGGGAAAACGCAGCATTAAAATAGGTCGGATGCGGCGTAAACGCCTTATTCGGCCTACGAATTTATTCAACCTGGCTCCCCGTAGGCCGGATAAGATGCACCAGCATCGCATCCGGCTATGATGCGCACATAACCACCTGAAACTCTTCCCCTGGACCTCTTCAGCCATCTCTTCGGGAGCCAACAATTTCACATCAACTCATAAACCCAGCATATAAATCCAGTTGGTAACTTTTATTTAACCTGAAACCAGTTTTATCCACCATTTATGAAATTGTGTGAAGCATTTCATAGAAGAAAAATCACTAGTCTAAACATTATCCGCTTTTTGCCTGGTTTTTAACCTTTTCCGCGATTTGTTACACATTGAAATATCACTTTTGCTGTGCGTAATATGGCTATTCGTTCGCCAAAAAATAAGAAAAGATTATGCAAGCAACAGCCACAACACTCGACAACGAGCAAGAATACAAGCCGATAAACTCACGTAATAAAGTCCTTGTCGCCTCCCTCATTGGCACGGCCATTGAGTTCTTCGACTTCTACATTTACGCCACTGCGGCCGTTATTGTGTTCCCGCATATCTTCTTCCCGCAGGGCGATCCGGCGGCAGCGACGCTACAATCGCTCGCCACCTTCGCCATCGCTTTCGTCGCACGCCCAATCGGTTCTGCCGTATTTGGTCATTTCGGCGATCGCGTTGGGCGTAAAGCGACGCTGGTCGCCTCGTTGCTAACGATGGGGATTTCAACAGTGGTGATTGGTCTGCTGCCGGGCTACGCCACGATTGGTATTTTCGCCCCGCTGCTGCTGGCACTGGCTCGATTTGGTCAAGGTCTGGGATTAGGCGGTGAATGGGGTGGCGCAGCGCTGTTGGCAACCGAGAACGCACCACCGCGTAAACGTGCGCTGTACGGCTCCTTCCCACAGCTGGGCGCACCGATTGGCTTCTTCTTTGCTAACGGCACTTTTCTGCTGCTTTCCTGGCTGCTGACCGATGAGCAGTTTATGAGCTGGGGCTGGCGCGTGCCGTTTATCTTCTCGGCGGTGCTGGTCATTATCGGCCTGTATGTTCGCGTGTCGCTGCATGAGTCGCCGGTGTTTGAAAAAGTCGCTAAAGCGAAAAAGCAGGTGAAGATCCCGCTGGGTACACTGCTGACCAAACACGTGCGCGTCACGGTACTCGGCACCTTTATCATGCTGGCAACCTACACGCTGTTTTACATCATGACTGTCTACTCAATGACCTTTAGTACCGCCGCCGCGCCAATTGGGCTTGGCCTGCCGCGCAATGAAGTGCTGTGGATGCTGATGATGGCAGTTATTGGTTTTGGCGTGATGGTACCAGTAGCCGGATTGCTGGCCGATGCCTTTGGGCGGCGTAAAAGCATGGTGATCATCACGACGCTAATCATCCTGTTCGCGCTGTTCGCCTTTAATCCACTGCTCGGTTCTGGCAATCCTATTCTGGTTTTTGCTTTCCTGCTGCTGGGGTTAAGCCTGATGGGGCTGACCTTCGGGCCGATGGGCGCGCTGTTACCAGAGCTGTTCCCGACAGAAGTGCGTTACACCGGAGCATCATTCTCTTACAACGTATCGTCGATTCTCGGGGCTTCCGTTGCGCCGTATATCGCGGCCTGGTTGCAAACTAACTACGGGTTAGGTGCGGTGGGGTTATATCTGGCAGCAATGGCTGGCTTGACGTTAATCGCCCTGCTGCTGACGCATGAGACGCGACATCAGTCGTTGTAATAAGAGTGAAAAGCCTGATGCGCTACGCTTATCGGGCATGAACAAAGCGCACTTTGCCAACAATCTAAATCTGTTTAATTGCCGGATGCCAGATATCCGGCAATTTCCATCACTTCTTCATCTGCGACAAAATTGTCCGGCACTGATTAGCCTCCCCTTCGGAAGGCGAGATCAGCGCCAGCAAGGCCGCAGCTGGCGTCACCAGCGTTGCCAGTGCCGCCGCAACGGCACCTCGGGCAATCAGCGGCCCGGCTTTCACCCCAGCCTGCGGATTTTTAAACGTCCCACGCACATACAGCGGCGAACGCAGTGTGATAATCCGAATCCCTTTACTCTCCGGATCAATAGTCAAATCCAGCTGTTCCGAAGCAAAACTTGCCGTGCCGGTAACATTAATCAACGCGTTCTCAGTATCAAAAGCAAAAATCTGCGGACGCGCCACGCCATTGGCAATATTCAGATTTGCTGCCGCGCAGTTCACCCGCACCTCATCATCACCGAAAATCGCACCGACAATGTAGTTGCCGACATTCAGCCCAACAATCTCCATCAGGTTGCGGCTCACCAGCCCGTCATTCATCAACAGTTTCAGGTTACCGTTACTGTTCCCCAAAAGCGCCGCCACTGAGTTACCGCTACCGCGTAGTTCCGCATCACCGTTCATTTCCCCCAGCGTCTTCTGCATCAATTCCACATCCGGCATCAGTTCTTTCAGTTTCAGTCGACGAGCCTGAATATCTGCCCGCCCTTGCATCGGCTTTTTATCGCCTTCCAGATGAATATTCGCCGCAATGCTGCCGCCCGCCATGCCAAATTTCAGCGGTTGCAGGCGTAGGTCAGCGTTTTTGAGGATGATATGGGTAGAAAGATCGCTAATCGGCAGACTGCTGCCATGCTCAATACGACGGCCTTTGAATCGAACATCGGCATCCATGACGTCCCATTTATCGGTTTCGAAGCGGTCATACGGCAGCACTTTGCCCGCAGGCTGAACGCTTTTTTCGCCCTTCTTCTGTTCAGACCGTTTCGACTTTTCCGCCCCTTTACCGGAATCAACGCCAATTAACGGCCCTAAATCTGCCAGCCGCAATTGGCGCGACTCGACGTCACCTTCCAGTTTTGGCCGTGGCTTACCGGTGGTGTAGACCAGAGAACCGTGAATATCGCTATCGCCAATACGCCCGTTAAAGCCACGATAATCAAAGACCGACGATTTTTCCGTATCGATTTTCGCTACCAGCCGACCATCGGTTTCAAACGGTGGGGTATCAGGCAGCAGAACGCCCGTCAGTTCATAGAGATCGCCCAGCGAATCGCCGGAAAATTTAAGCCGTAAATCGACGCCGCCCATTTTCATTGGGTCATTCACGACGCCACCAAAAGCAACACGGGTGTTACCAGAGCGGAAATCAGCCTGTACCGGAAACGGCGTCCCTTCGCCACGCAGCGCCAGCATGCCGCCAATTTTTCCCGTGCCCGTGAGCGGTTCGCCGTTATAACGTCCCTGCGCCTTCAGGCCAAAAACATAATCGCCCACCTTTTCTTTCTCGTTCTTACCTTTCGATCCACTGACTTCACTGAACGGTAACGGCTTGCCTAATGGATCGACAAAAATTTCCAGATCCGCTTTGCTGATTTTGTCATCAATGGCGATCCGCCCTTGATCGAACAGAATATTATCCAGCCGAAACGACCACGCCGACGGCTTTGCATTCGCGTCTTTGTTGTCATCGCTGGCGAGATTAAACGTCCAGTTGTTATTCTTTTCTGAGAGGCGAATCAGGCGTGCGTCGGGCTTTTCCAGTTTGATCCACGGTAGCCAGACCGTTTTGGTCAGCAGCGCCAGAGGGGCCAGCGTTGCTTCTACCCGTGGCAGATGCACCATTGTGACTTCGGGAATGTCTGGCGGGTTGCCGAGAATGATGTCTTCCGCGTGTACATGGGGCCACGGCACCCAGCTGCGCCAGCCGGTTTCCTGTTTTTTCCGCTCCCATACCACGCCCAGATCGCCACGAATAGCGAACGGGCGATTCAGCTCCGCAGAGACTTTCTGGTTGATGGTCGGTTTGAGTCGATTCCAGTCAAAAGTCGCAATCAAAATGATCGCCACGACGAGCAACAACAAGAAAGCACCTGAAATCGCGGCGGTTATTTTGCCTGCCTTGCTCATAGTTCGCTTCCTCATATTCTTCCTGGGCCAGTCCTAAAGATAGTCCAGCCAGGCGGAAAATGAGGCGGCTACACCACCAGAGCCACCGTATCCAGCGTTTCTATCGGTGCCGGACGCGAAAGAAACCAGCCTTGTGCGGCGAATGCGGGCGAGTTCTGTACATCGCGCCACTCTTCCGGCGTTTCCACGCCTTCGACGATCACCCCGCGACAATAGCGATTCATTAGATGTAAAAGCTGCGAAAAGAGCGTGCGGCCTTCCGGCGACTGGCGCAGCATCACAAACAGTTCGCGAGCGATTTTAATGTAGTCATAACGGACTTCACTGAGCGCGGAGAAATTTGCCATCCCAGTGCCAAAATCATCAAGCCATAGCGGACCAAATTCGCACATCGAGGCAAAGGTTGAATCTTTTGGCAGGCGGATATGTTCTACCAGTTCAAAACGCAGCCAGGGAAGGCGGTCAATCTGACGCAAAATTTCCGGCTGCTGACGTAGGGCGAGAAGTGTCGGACCATCGATATTAACCGATGCCAGCAGGCCATGCTCAACAAAGAACACGGCTTTTTGCGCCAGCAAATCAATCTGTTCTTTCACCACATCCATACGATGTCTGATGGTGATTTCAGCAAAATAACGATCCGGCGGCAGTCGTTGCGAAGGATCCTCGGGATGAGTAACGACCGTTAATAGCTCTACGGCCATCAACCGACCGGATGTCTGGTAAATCGGTTGCCAGGTGTAAGCACGTTCACACTGCAACCAAAAGCGTCGTTCCTGCAAGCTTTCGATACTTGCTTCAGGATGGCTTATTCGCTGAATAACCTGCCTTATCATCGAAGATGTCCTGTGTTTAAAAGTGATGCTGCCCGGACTCGACAAATGTTATCGGCGCGCAACGCCAGAACTTTACCGCCCTAAGCGGCTAAATTTGCCCGTCCTGCGGCGAAATCTTCCAGGAATACGTTCTGGCTCAAAAAAATAATGGAACAGTGTTTTAATATAGTTGACCAACAAACCACCACAGCGCAAACTAACGCTAATTTTTTTACAGATCAGGTTCACGACTATGTCCAAAAAGATTGCCGTGATTGGCGAATGCATGATTGAGCTTTCCGAGAAAGGCGCAGACGTTAAGCGCGGTTTCGGCGGCGATACCCTGAACACCTCCGTCTATATCGCCCGTCAGGTCGATCCTGCGGCATTAACCGTTCATTACGTGACGGCGCTGGGAACGGACAGTTTTAGTCAGCAGATGTTGGACGCCTGGCACGGCGAGAACGTTGATACTTCCCTGACCCAACGGATGGAAAACCGCCTGCCGGGCCTTTACTACATTGAAACCGATGACACTGGCGAACGTACGTTCTACTACTGGCGTAACGAAGCCGCGGCCAAATTCTGGCTGGAAAGCGAGCAGTCAGCGGCGATTTGCGCAGAGCTGGCGAAATTCGATTATCTCTACCTTAGCGGGATTAGCCTGGCGATTTTAAGCCCAACCAGCCGCGAAAAACTGCTTTCCCTGCTGCGCGAATGCCGCGCCAATGGCGGAAAAGTGATTTTCGACAATAACTACCGTCCGCGCCTATGGGCCAGCAAAGAAGAGACGCAGCAGGTGTATCAGCAAATGCTGGAATGCACGGATATCGCCTTCCTGACGCTGGACGACGAAGACGCGCTGTGGGGTCAACAACCGGTGGAAGACGTCATTGCGCGCACCCATAAAGCGGGCGTGAATGAAGTTGTGGTGAAACGCGGGGCTGATTCATGCCTGGTGTCCATTGCAGGTGAAGCGTTAGTTGATGTTCCAGCGGTGAAACTGCCGAAAGAAAAAGTGATCGATACCACCGCAGCTGGCGACTCTTTCAGCGCCGGTTATCTGGCGGTACGTCTGACAGGCGGTAGTGCGGAAGATGCCGCGAAACGTGGGCATTTGACTGCAAGTACCGTTATTCAGTATCGCGGCGCGATTATCCCGCGTGAAGCAATGCCGGAATAATGGTTTTTGACGGAGAACGGATAGATATTCGTTCTCCGTTAATAGTTACAGCGGTACACTATCAGCCTGTTGATAATCGTAATGCCGTAACAATATGCCATCTTGCAAAAGGATTTTTGCAGCTTCACTTCTTCTGATCGGCCTGGGCTACGGGCTGCATATTTTATTTACCCCTTCACAACTGCTTCGCTTTGATCAGCAAGTCTATATCTGGCAACGCGTCTGGACAGCAGAACATAACGAGGCACTAAAACGAAGCCGCCCACTTTTCTCTACGCTACGCATACTTGGGATGCAATTTCACCCGCAAGAAGGCATCCGACACTTTACGGTTAATACTTCACTTATTAAGCAAGATGGTCGCCCGGTCTGGCTGGTCGCGCGACTCGATGGCCAGCTTACACGGTTTAATAACCAGCAAGTTATCCAGCATATTCAACAGACCCTACGTGAGTGGCAAAAGGCAGGTATTACGCTGGCAGGTGTGGAAATTGATTATGACGCGCCAACAGCAAAATTGCCGGAATATCTGACACTTCTTAGTGCGTTACATCAGACGCTTCCTGCAAATATAAAACTTAGCGTTACCGCCCTACCGACCTGGCTTGAATCACCACATCTCGCCCGATTATTGCGCATTGCGGACACTTCGGTTTTACAGGTACATAACGTGCTTTCGCCCGAAAAAGGCCTGTTAGATGCCAGTCTGGCGCAGCGTTGGGTAAAGCAATATGCCAGACAAACCACGCATCCTTTTTTCATCGCATTGCCCGCTTACGGTTCTGCGCTCACCAGTGATAATCGCGTCGAGAGTGAAGCTCCGTTATACGTTGCCGAAGAGATGCGTGAATTAAGTGTACCACCGCAAATCATTGCCGATTTCATTCAATATTTAGAACAGC
The DNA here is from genome assembly GCF_005781125.1 of Escherichia sp. E2748. Classification (NCBI taxonomy): domain Bacteria; kingdom Pseudomonadati; phylum Pseudomonadota; class Gammaproteobacteria; order Enterobacterales; family Enterobacteriaceae; genus Escherichia; species Escherichia sp. E2748. The sequence goes on along the minus strand of NZ_VATP01000022.1, from coordinate 121,354 downwards.
AACCACCGCATGGATTACAGGGGTTGGTATGGTTTCGGCTACCGCTAGCAGGCGATCGCCGCGCCTGGTCACTGACGACGCTGGAAGCCGTGATTCAGCATCAACCGCTGGCCCCACGCTGGTCGTTAATTATTGCTCAACATGCAGACGAACAGCTTTTTGATCTGGCTATTAAAAACAGCGGCGAAATTGATGCGCCGTTGCCGAAACAAATAATTCTGCCCAATGCAGATTGTCTATTCGCTGATGGAGCCAGCCACTATCAGGTGCAACCCGGGCCATCCAGCCTGAATTTTGTGAGAGGAAGCGCCAGGCAACTGCGCGCCGGAGAAAGCAGTCCGCTGGGATGGGCGCGATGCAATCAAAAACTACAAGGAGAGTTTAATGTTACGCCATGAGATATCGCGGATTGCCAGCGTTGTGTTATTCACGCTCATTTGCGAGAACGCTTATGCTTGCGGGCCTTATGCGCCGAACTCACTTTTGCATGATCGACAACACACATTAACAGAAATGCCTAATGGCAGTTTCATATATGAAGCTCGCCATTTAGTCGAACGCGATCCTCGTTTACCTTTATGGCAGCCAGAGATCGAACCAAACGATTTAGAGGACTATTATCAGTACAGAGAAACGCAAAAGGATACCGATTATCAGCATTACACTCGCGAAAAACGTCTACAAGAGATAGCAGAGAAACTGAAGACAAAACTACCTACAGCAGAACGACTCTATTATCTGGGAGCCATAGACTTTTATCACTTCATCTATGACAGCCCCTGGTTCGATAAATTATTAGCCTTACCCAAAAGCGAACAAGGTGAATGGCGGCTGAAGGCAATGTATACCCAGGCCCGTAAAATATTCGATTCAGGTGAAAATGACGAGTTAGCTTATAATACTGGCGCGTATCATAGTGAGGAATCCATAAAGGGGATTAAACTTTATCAACAAATTATAGAAGAAGTTCGCAATGGTGAGCCAGACCCCGAACAACTCTCTCTCGCCAGCTTGGGGCAGTTAGGTTTTTACCGGCTGAATAAAGCAGATATGAATGGAGCCATCACATATTATGCGCAACAGGCCGCACAAGGTTCCCCCGTAGGTAAAATCTCATTACGCAGAATTGCACTGTATCTGACAAATGAAAAAAATTTCGCCCTTTTAGAAAATATTATTGATGATCCCATAGTTCAGAAACTGGTCATCGCAGAGCTTTTTATTCGTCACGACAGAGGGTATAGCCAGGATGGGTGCATTACCGAAAACAGTGAATATTTCTGCACAACACAACGTGAAAAATTGATCAACTTGTTGGTGAACCATCGGATAAAAGGATTTTCTTATAGCGATCGACTGGCCGCATTAGCTTATCGTAATGGTGATTACTCGTTAACGAAAGTCTTATTAGAGGATGCGCCAGAAAGCGGCCTCCGCGAATGGTTAAACGCAAAAATGGCGCTGCGTGAAGGTAATATTCCTTTAGCGACCCGCTATTATGCCAGTGCGGCAAAATTCTTCCCGGAAAATGAAACGTGGGGCAACCCGATGACAGAAAGTGATTACTACCACGGTAATGAGATCATTATGCCATCATGTCGTATTGCTGGCGAGCAAGCAATTCTGGCGTTGAAGCGCGATGATTACTTGCAAGCAATGACGCTGTTTTATAAAGGCAAAGATACTTATTGGGCAGATTTAGCTGATGTGGGGGAAAGTGTATTAACGTTACAGGAGTTAAAAACGTTTGTTGATAAAAATGTACCACCGCCCAGCCAACAGCTAAAACCCTTTAATTTGCAGTCATCTGAAAATGATTATGACAGAGAATATAGCGGTTACTTCGTTCCCCCAACGCTCATTCCAACTGACGTAAAATTACGTGCATTACTGGCCAGAAGGTTTATTCGCAATGGTCAATATCAGCAAGCCGTCAGCTACTTTGATATTCCAAATTACCGTAAAATGGCGCAGCAACTGGCAGATTTAATGGAAAAAAGCCAAAATAATAATATCAATAATCAGGAGCGCGCGCAGGCGCAATACGAGGCGGCAAGATTATTACGATATAATGGCATCGAACTCGTCGCCTATGAAATGTATCCCGACTATGCTATTACCAGCGGAGCATATTCCACACCTTATTCCTACACTAATGATAGCGGCTGGATAAGTGAGAAAGAAAACCGTCGTTTTGCTAATGCAGTACCTGACAAAAATAATCACTTCTTGCATTACCGCTGGCAGGCTGCGGAATGGGCCGGACAATCTGCCGATTTACTTCACCCCAAAACCCAGACATGGGCCGCCGTGTTATGCCATGCTGCAAGTTGGGTCAGATATCTTGATCCAGAAACCGGTGCATTAATTTATCAACGCTACGTGAAAAACGGTAAAGCTTTTGACTGGGCTGCACATTTTGGTCGTGATTGTCCTGAACCAGTGTTTAAGAAGGATCTGAAGAAATAACGTTACAGGGATGAGAAAGGCTCTCCTTACGGACTGGCGAAAACTGCTGACGCATATCATTCAGACTACGTTATTCATTACCGTTAATCCCGGCAGCGTAGAAGAAACGCTGCCGGGTTATTTATTACTGCGCGGGTGGAATATCCGAAACTTCAGGATGGACGTCATCCGTGGCTACGGATGTAGTCACAGCCGCAGTCGATGGGGCCATGATTTGATCCCATGCGGCCTGCAACTCTTTCATGTTAAATTCCGGCTCACCTTTCGGCTGCAACAGAATTAACGCCATGTCGTTCGACAGTTGCTGACGCAAATCCTGATTTAACATTTCTACCGTCAGGCTGTTGAGGAAATCCTGACGCAGTTTCTGATATTGCTCCGGCGCGATATCGACAACCTGATTTTGCAACGAACGCATCCGCTGGCCCATCAGAATATCGGTATCAGCTCGCGCATAAGCAGCAAACAATTTCTGCAACTCCAGTTTCTTTTGCGCAACCAGAGCGTTGAACTCTTCTTCCGGCAGACCTTTATCACGAACTTTCGCCAGCTCACGCGCCACCAGATTAAGGTTGCTGTTCAGCTTGTCGTTTGGTGACTCGATGTTGATGGCACACTGCGCACGCAGATACAGCACACGGCAGTCAAATCCAAGACCAATGTCTTTACTGTTACTGGCGCTTAATGCTTGCTGAACGTGCCAGAACAGCGCCTCACGGGCCAGGTCCGCACGCCAGTAGCGCAGCAGTGCGGCTGATTCACGAATCGGCTGCCACGGCGTATCCCACATGATGGATAACCGATCCTGACGCACTGCGTCGGTCATAATGCTCACCGCTTCCGCACGCAGAGGAGAAAGCGTCGGCACCGGAGCCGGTGTTTCACGTTTGCCTTTCAGTTCGCCAAACGTTTTGTTGATTTGGTCTACAACCGAGCGCGCATCAACGTTCCCCACCACCAGCAGCGTCATTGCATCCGGGGTGTACCATTTCTGGTAGAAATCTTTAATCTTTTCCGCTTCAACGGGTTGTTTCAGCGGATCGGCAGGATCGTGACCTAATAAAGTCGATCCCTTCAGGCGATAACGCCACCAGCCTTCTTTGGTGTCGGCAGGCCAGGTTGCCACCATGTCCTGACTTTGCAGCGCGTGGTTGATGGTTTCTGGTGTAATGGTCAGTTTGCCACTGGCATTTGCCAGATAAGAGAGCGCCTCTTTCAGCAAGTCGTTGCGGTTATTTGGCAGACTAAGATTAAACAGCGTGGTGTCGTAAGAAACGATCACCGGTGGCATCGGGCGCTTAGGGTCGATCCCCTGTTGCCACAATGAACGTGCCTGTGCCGCTTCAAGGCCACCGCTTTGCGTCAGCGCGATGCGGGGAATGGCATGACTATAACCGCTCTGTTGGGTACTTTCGGCGAGCGAACCAGTATTAACCAGCAGGCGAATTTCAACACGATCGCTGGGACGCTGGGGCGTGGTCAACACTTGCCACTGTAAACCGTTGGAGAGCGTCCCCTGTTGCCATGCTGGATCAGGCTGGAGCGCATCTGCCTGCACATAGCCAGCAGTGGCCATCACCAGCAAACCGCCCGCTAAAAGTCGAATTTTTGTGCCCTGCATGTGAACCCCTGATCAACTATCCTGGTAATAAAAGACTGCCCGTTATCGGTCAGTCTGAATAACGTTAAAAACACTTCGTGTTAGACCGCAAGAACATGGAAATGTCACGGAAGAAGTGAAATAAACCTGAACTCACCCAGGTGGTAAGTTCAGGCACAGGGGGCAATTATGCGCAAACACCCGCACTCGGGGAAGGGAGTGCGGGCATAAGAGGTGAGATTAAGAGGATAATTCGTGCGTTTTGCCTTCTGGCGCACGATTATTCAGCACATCGTCCAGTTTTTTGTGGTCCAGTTCTTTAACCCACTTAGCGACCACGATGGTTGCTACACCGTTACCGACCAGGTTAGTCAGCGCACGGGCTTCCGACATGAAGCGATCGATACCGAGGATCAGCGCTAGCCCCGCCACCGGCAAATGGCCTACGGCTGAAAGCGTCGCCGCCAGCACGATAAAGCCACTGCCCGTTACCCCTGCCGCCCCTTTAGAAGAAAGCAGCAACACGATTAATAGCGTGATTTGGTGGAAGATATCCATCTGACTGTTGGTAGCCTGGGCGATAAATACCGCCGCCATCGTCAGGTATATCGATGTGCCATCAAGGTTAAACGAGTAGCCTGTCGGGATGACCAACCCCACCACCGATTTCCGGCAGCCGAGTTTTTCCATCTTGTCGAGCATACGTGGCAGCGCCGATTCGGAAGACGATGTTCCCAACACAATCAGCAGTTCTTCACGGATGTAGCGGATAAATTTGAAGATACTGAAACCGGTCGCTTTAGCGATTGAACCCAGTACCAGCACCACAAACAGGATACAGGTGATGTAGAAGCAGATAATCAGCTGCCCCAGCTGCACCAGTGTTCCGACGCCGTATTTACCGATGGTAAATGCCATCGCCCCAAACGCCCCAATCGGTGCCAGGCGCATGATCATATTGATGATGCCGAAGATGACCTGCGAGAAACTTTCGATAACGTTAAAAATCAGCTGGCCTTTGCTGCCCAGACGGTGCAGCGCAAAACCAAACAGTACGGCAAACAGCAGCACCTGCAGGATGTTACCGCTGGCAAACGCGCCAATGACGCTCGCCGGGATGACATCCATAATGAAGGCGACAATGCCCTGGTCTTTCGCCTGCGCGGCGTAAACGGCTACCGCTTTCGCATCCAGACTCGCCGGATCGACGTTCATTCCAGCACCTGGCTGTACAACGTTAACGATAATAAGACCAATAATCAGCGCGATGGTACTGACTATCTCAAAGTAAAGCAGTGCGACTGCGCCGGTACGACCGACCGCCTTCATGCTTTCCATGCCCGCAATGCCAGTGACGACGGTACAAAAGATGACGGGAGCGATAATCATCTTAATGAGCTTAACGAACCCGTCGCCAAGCGGTTTCATTTGCTCGCCTATTTCAGGGTAGAAATGGCCAAGGAGAATACCAATAGCTATCGCTGTCAGGACCTGAAAGTAAAGGCTTTTAAACAGAGAGGTTTTCATAGGGTGTCCTTTAGTAAAACCACAGGTCTTGTAAGGTTATGGGGTACCTGCGGCCTTAAAATAACACCCAGACAACATCACAGAAATGTACCTGGATCATAATTGAAACAAAAATGTTAAAAAGTTTGAGCTGGCTCGCACAAACCAGCACTTTTTAAAGTTTTGTAATCAGTTTGGGGTAGCTATTTTTCTTCCAGGTAACTTTCTTCGAAGATTTCAATGGGAAGTGGACGTGCAAAGAGGAAGCCCTGGGCAATACCAACGCCCGCCTTTGCCAACCAGTCACGTTGTGCTTCTGTCTCTACGCCTTCAGCAATGATTTGCAGATTCAGGCTTTTCGCCAACATGATAATCGCGGCAATCATGCTGCTATCTTCCGGTAACCCATCAATGAACATTTTGTCGATTTTCAAAACGTCCACCGGGAGAGATTTCATATGCTGCAACTGACGCAACCCTGAATAGCCCATACCGAAATCATCCAGCGCCACCTGTACTCCGGCGTTGCGCAGCGGACGAAGGATTGCCACCGCCGCGTGAGGGTCATCAATGCGTCGGCTTTCTGTCACTTCCAGAATCAGCGTTCCTGGCTGAACACGATAGCGCGTTAGCAGTTCCAGCATATCCGCCACCATATTCGGATGCATCAGTTGCAGCGCTGAGATGTTCACCGATAATGGCAGCATAATGCCGCGCTCCTGCCAGGCGGCAAGCAGTCGGCATGACTCTTCCAGCACCCAGTGACCGACGGTAACCATCAGTCCACAAGACTCAATACGATCAATTAACCCATCCGGTAGGTCCCAACTCCCATCCGGTTGCTGGATACGCAATAACACTTCCGCGCTGACTAACTTGCCGCTGGTCATCTCAACTTGTGGTTGTAGCCAAATCGCAAATTGATGATTTTCAAGCGCATTAAGGATATCGCTCTCTTCCGTCAGCCGCTGTTGAGCGGCTTCCATCTGCTGCGGATCATAGAACTGAATCTGATTCTTCCCTTTATGACGCGCGGTAAACGCCGCAGAAATAGCACGACCATAAAGTTGTTCGGCGGTGATATCGCCATAGAACATCGCCACGCCGATGTTACAGTGTGGGCGCAGTTGAATGCGATCAATAGGCAAGCGCTCGCTCATGATAGTGAGTACTTGCTGACCTAACGTAATAGCGTGCCACGGCTCCTGCACACCGTTGGCGATAACAGCGAAGTCATAGCCACTGACCTGCGCGAGAACCATGCGCGGCGACAGCACCGACTTGAGTTTTTCCACCAGCGTAAGTAGCAGGATTTCCCGCTGCGCCTCTTTCAGCACACCGGCGGTGTCGCGCAGGGTTTCGCAGGTGATAATCATCAGCGCAGTAGTCTGTTTACGCGTCACCACCTGTTCCAGCATCTCCATCAGCAGGGCTTTGTTTGGCAAATCCGACACCGGGAAGCGCATCGCGTTTTCGATCTGCTCTTCATAATGACGCTGCAACAGTTGCTGGTTAAGGTTATAACTGCGCACCAGCATACCTATTTCATCGTCCTGATGCAGACGCGGCAGCGCCAGCTGATGGCCGATAATCTCTTGCGGTGGAATGGCGTTCAGCTCACGAGCAATATTGCGTAAAGGATGTAATATCAGTCGGTTAATACACCAGCTAATCGCCACTGTCAGGATGAGCGACAAAAGTAAGTAAATGGTCACTAACGTGGAGAGCGTACTCATCACGAACTTATACATGCGGAAGGAATCCGCCTGTAACACCAGATAGGCAATCGGTTGCGGGTTTGCCGGGCGCTCCAGCGAGTAGACGCCCAGCGAGATTTGCACCGGTAGTTCGAGCAGTCGGGTAACCATTACCGGCACCGGGCGTTCAGGAATAAAACTTTTACGCAGCGCCTGGAACTGGTTAGGCAGCACCACATCTGCGCGGCTGACCACGCCTGCAGGTTTGATGCTGGAGAGAATGGCCTCCGCCTGGGGAATATCCCCTTTGAGGATGGCTGAGGACAAGGGTTCGCGGACAGAACGAGCAATGCTTTCCAGTTGCGTAGCCGTGTTATAGCGATTCTGCTGTACCAGGTGGAACAGCAAAACGGTGCAAAAAACAAAGACAAACACCAGAACAACGGCCGCCACCATTGCCATCTGCTTGATTGTTAACGAACGACTAACGCGCAAATTATCTCTCCCCCGGAAATCCCAGACTGCCGCCCGAGTATACCCGATCGCAGCGGCATTAAGAGAGGCGCTATCTGAAAACTTACCAGTCGGCGTAAGGTATCAGCGGCTGTGGCGGTAAATCCATATCGCCCTGCCATCCGGCGGCAGAATACCGTACGTAGAGCAGGAAATGGCTTGGCGCATAATCTTTCGCCTGCTGGATATCAATCGCCGTGCCGACAAACCAGTTGGATGTAACGCGTCGTTCAAGTAACGCCCGCGCCGTATAGCCAAAGCCCTGGCTGCTACTGCCACCGTTGGTCTGGTCAGCGGCGTCGTCTTTCCAGTCATTCGGAATCAGGTTCATCAGCGGATAACGCGGCATGGTTTTAGTGCGCGAGTGCGACCATGAGCCAGACGCGCCCAGCTCCCATGACCAGTTTTCCGTGCGCTCACGCCACATCACCGGTACGGCAAACGACAGATATTCCTGCGGGCTGTAGTAGCCGCCCTGCCCAAGTGAGTACCCACTCAGGTCTTTGTCGTAATGCCAGATCATGTTGTTCAGGCCGATAGTGACGCGACGATTATTCTGGTTGATGACTTTATAGTAATAGCCCGTCATCCAGCGCACGCGCCAGTTATCTTCGACATTTTTTCCGGTTAACTGATCACCGCTAAGTGATGCCCAGACGCCGTTTGCCTCGCCTTTATCATAGCTCAGACTTAACCCCACACCATCGGCACGTACGCCGCCCCATTTTTTCCCGGTATTGCTCGGAGAGTCTTTCTGTCCGCCGAAGGCAAGTAATGAACTGGAAATAGGTCGGCGATGGGCGTTAACGGTGTAGCCAAGCGGCCCGATATCATCGCTGTAACTAACGCCACCGACCACGTCCACGACATTGAAGCCCATCGGCGTGGTGCCAATATCCCAACTCCAGACGTCATTTCGCCAGCCGACCGCCACGCTTGCGCCAGAATCCGACTGACTGCGATTGCCGCTACAATCTTGTAACGTACAGGTCCCCCAGTTGTTGTCCCACTTGCCGTCGTCGTTGGTGGAGAAACTGCCGACATTCATATTGACGAAATCGCTGCGGAAGAACATTCGTCCGTCCGCATAGGGCGCATCTACCTGCAACATGGTGGTGTGCGCTTTCAGATCGGAGTATCCGCCAGTGCCGCTCGATCCCCAGTAGTCGTGCTCCAGGGTGACGTTAAGATCCTGCTGACGATAGAGGTCCGCCGCATCGCTACGTACGCCGCGTTTCAGCCAGTCATCTTTCTCGTCGTTGCGGGTCAGTCGGGTAAAGGTGTCGTTATCCTGCGGACGCGTCGTGGTCACACCTGATGCGACCATCGCGTCTTTGTAGGTTTCCAGCGCCTGCTTTGGATCGCCCGCCTGTGCTTCAAACTTCGCACCATCGCGCAGTACCATCGCGCTTTCCATCGACGGCGGCTGAGATTTTGCCTGCGGGATCAGCTTGTTAAATGTCTGCTGCGCCGCTGCGGTATCGCCAAGCTGCGCCTGCGCCAGCGCCACGCGCCGCTGAGTGTTCAGAGAGGCGTTATCGGTGGCGGGCAGTTTCGCCAGCTGGCTACGTGCCGCCGCTTTGTCACCAGCAGCGATATCCACTTCCGTCAGACCAAGAATGGCGTCGACGTTATTCGACTCGCGCGTCAGGACGTTCTGATAAGCCGCGCGGGCGGCGGTGTAATCGCGCCGTTGCTGCGCCCAGTCGGCCAGGGTGAGATCAATGCGTGTGGAAGGCGGCTGCTGACGCAGCATCGCTTCCGCTTCGGCTTCTTTGCCGCTTTCACGCAGGCGATTGGCTGTTTCCAGCACCTGATCGCTTTGCAGTCGGTTCACCAGTTCATGAATATTGCTGTTCCACTGCGCGCGCGGCAGGCTGTTGATATGCGCCAGTGCCGCCCGGTCTTGATCATGACCGGAGAGATACAGCCCGTAGGCGTAAACCTGCTCCGGGTCGTTCGGCTTCTGCTGCGCCAGATTGCGCATCAGAGTATCAGCCTGGCTGCGTTGTCCGGCCTGCCAGAGATCCTGCGAAAGTCGGTAAGTAATCCACACACTGCCGGGGTCCAGTGCCAGTCGCTGGCGCTGAAGTGCTGCTGCTTGCGCCCATTTGCCCTGTTTTTCCAGCGCTTCGGCCTGCTGTGACAAACGGTCGTTTTGCAGACTACGTTCAATATCGTCAACGCTGCGCCGCTGGCTGGCAGAGAGCGAGGCAATAAATGCTTCAGCCTTTTCCGGCGATTGCTGGCGATAAAGATTCGCCAGACCGCGCACGGCGTTGGTGTTGCCGCTGTCCATCCGCAGCGTCTGCTGATAATAACGTTCGGCTGCAGGGTAATCTTTGCGCGCCATCGCCACATCACCCAGCCCCAGCACCGCATAGCTGTCAGTATTATCTACATTGCGCGCCTGCTGGAATAACCGTTCCGCTTGATCAGGATTGTTCGCTTTAAGCGCGGCATCGCCCTGTTGGATCGCCAGCCAATAACGGTTCACTTTCAGCAGGCTGTTCCATTTGTCGTTGTTGCTGCTGTGCGGGTCCAGCGCGAGGGCTTTCTCCAGATTCACCACCGCATTGGCGCGATCGCCTTTCTGAGAATACGCCTGGCCCAGCGCCCCCAGCGCTTCACTGTCTTTCGGGTTAGCACGCACCGCCAGTTGCAACTCGGGGATAGCTTTACCCGCCATGCCTGAATCCACCGCCGCTAAACCTTGCGCACGGGCACGGAAAGCAGGATCGGCCAGTTGTTTTTGTTGTTCTGCCAGTTGCGATTGTGCAGCAGCCACGTTGTCGCCATCGCTAAATACTGAGAGATATTTTTTCAGCGCCTGCACGCTGGCATCGCTGACAGGCATGTCTTTAATCTGCCCGTACCAGATTTTAGAGGCACCATCACGACCGGCGTTAGATTTCGCCATCTGTTCCAGTACGGCAAAACCTTCGTCACGGCGATCGCTGCTAAACAGCAATAGCGCCAGATTGTTTTGCAGGCCCGTATTGCCCGGCGTATCCGCATTGATGCGTTTTAGCTGATTAATCGCTTCGCCACGGCGAGCCGGAATTTTCGCCACGGTACTCCAGTACTCGACGGCAATGTCACCTTCCGGCGGCGCCCCGTTGAACAGTTTGTTGTAACCCGCCACGGCTTCTTCCGCATGCCCGGTGGTGGCCTGCAATCGTGCTTGTTGCAATGCCTGACGACCATCCGGCGTGGAAAGCAACATCGTCGTCCGCGACGATTTGTAAGCGTTTGAACTCGGCGCTAATTGCGACAATCGGTCGAGTTGTTTTTGCGCCCCATCAACATCACCCTGCCGTAACAGAGAGCGAAAACGGGCAGCAACGACGTCCGGGTTATTCGGATCAATAAGTTCCAGACGATACAGCGACTGCTGCACCAGGTCTTCGCGGTGAGTCGCTTCGCCAACTCGTACCTGCTCCAGTAGCTGTTGCTGGGCGGTTGGCGCCGCCTCGACCATCGGCATCACAGCCAGACCGAGGGAAAGTGTGAGGATGTTTAGTGTGAATTTGCGCATTCCTGGCCCCAGTCCGGTAATAACTCACCTTTTGTCGAGAAGCGGAAACGGTGTTGATCCCAGCCTTGTCCGAACAGGGTCAGCACATAATTGTAATAGGCATCGCTGCCAGGAAAGTTATCTGCCACACGCTGGCGCTGTACAGCCTGCGCGTCACGGTCCTGAAGAAACGGCAACATAGCCGCAGAAAAACCTACCGGCCCTTGCCCCTGCGCTTTACCCGTCGCGACATCAACTTTCTCCGGCGGATAGCCGTTCTTCTCAGTAAATGTCGCCATCGGTTTAAAACGCGCTAACAGCCGTGCTTTTTGCGGATCAGTATCTGGCATCATGCCGACCCACATATAAACGCGAATGGCGTCATAGCTGCTGATCAGCGTTTTTTCAGCTTTCAGCTGCCAGCCTTTATCTTTTTCATAACGCACCCAGTCAGGCGAAAAACCTTTCGGGGCAGTTTCCAGCAGCAAACGTTGATTCGTTTCGCGCAGCGTAGTCCAGGGCGCGCCAAAGCGGGTGAAATACTGCGCCAGCGTCGGTGGTAGATAACTCGGGTTCAAACGCCAGCTGTTATTCTCGGCAAAGCCGACTTTTCCCGGTAACAGCATGGACCCCAGCCCCGGCACCGTCACCACTTCCTCTTGCGCAATGCGTTTTAACAATGCGCTGCCGATGTCGGTATAACGCTGCTCTTTCCACAATCGCCCCGCCTCAAGCAACGACCAGGCCATCCAGATATCACCATCAGAGGCCGAATTGCTGTCCAGCACTTCCCACTTGCTGTTCTCTTTTTTGCCCCACAGCCAGGCAGGTAAATGTTCGTTTAAGGACCCCTGAGCAAGATTGTTCTGAGTCCAGTCAAGTAGGTTGTCAAATGTCGCACGATCATTAGCCGCCAGGGCAAAGAACATGCCGTAGCTTTGCCCTTCAGAGGTGGTAATTTTGCGTGCATCACTGGGGTCAATGACGCGCCCTTCCTGACTGATGTAATCCTTTTTGAACTGCTCCCAGGCAGGCCAGTTGCAGGCTGCCTGAACACTGAAGGCAGCCAACAGCAGCATCGTCACGATCCCACTACGCAAAACTTTCATCATCGATTACTCATTATCCGGATTAAGGCGACGACGGCTGATGATGCGCAGCAGACGCCACAGTACCCATGCCAGCAGCACCACGCTGATTGCCGCCAGTATCGCCAGCAGAATCGGATGGTTCGCCAGTGCGTACCATAAACGTTCAAACCACGGCAGATGACCGACGTAATAGACGTCGCCAACGCGCAGGCTGTTAACACCGGACTCGCGAATCACCGCTACGGAACCAAACATAGTGGCGCGTTTACCGCTGTCGTTCACCGCATCGTTGAGCATCTCGTAACCGCGTGGACTATCCGCCAGTAACGCAATTACGCTGCGCTGGTCGTTATACGGTGACTGGAAGCCAATCACCGCCGCCATCGCACCAGAAGAGGTCAGCGTGGACTGAGTTTCTGCTGCGCGGTCGTTTTCGTCAGGTACAATGCCGGGGAACGGAGTCTGGCGCATCGGCGTTTTCACCCAACTTTCGGTAGCCTGCACCAGCAGATCGATCTGCTTGTCATCTTTTAACTTGTCCGGGATACCGCCAATTATCATGATATCGGCGTCTTTCCCCTGAATGGTGCTGCCATCATCGGTCACCGTCAGGTTGATCGCCGGGAAGCCCGTCTGTGCACCAATAAAGCCCACCGTATTAAGCAGTGTTTCCATCTGCGCTTCGTTTGGTGCTTTTGGCATCACGGTAATGGTTTGCGACAAATCCGCCATCCGGCTGAACGGGAAGCCCGCATTAGCAAACGCGCGCAGATCCGGCATCGGGATGAAGTGGTAATACTTCGAGAAGTCGATGGTAGAGTCGTCACCAATCACGACGTGATTCTGCACCGGTTGGAAGGTAATACAGTTATCCACCGAACCACCCGGCATTGGGTTCATATACTCAAAATCGAAACGCAACTGGTTGGTCGCCCCCAGTTTCAGCGCCGGGATGGAGACATCGGTTTTACCATCCAGCAAACCTTGCAACACCGGGATCCGCAGCAGCAGGCGGTTCGCCTCCTGTTTACTGCTCAGGTTGAAAGATTGCAGGAACTGGTTGTTCAAGCTGATATCCATCCGCGAGCTATCTTTCACCGGCGGCATGGTGTAGCGATAGTTGATATCCATATCGATACCGGTGCTACGCATCAGGTAGAGATCTGGCGGCAAGTTCAGCGAGATATTAATCGCTGCCGGCTCCAGCCCGCTGGACTGTAACTGTTCTTCATAGGTTTTCAGCTCACCAAAGGTGACCGGACGATCGGTTCGCACCCAGTTTGGCGCATCGTACGGTTTACGTGGCAATAGCGGTTTAACATCGTTCACCACTACGCTGTCACCACGGAACAAAATATTGCCCTGAGCAATGCCTTTCGCCGCCTGCAATAGATCTTTGTCATCACGCCCAAAGACCACCAACAATTTGACGTAAGGATTCTCCGGATGGTTGATCATCTCAATCACCGGGGCTTTTACTGCCGGATGATCGCGCAGGAAGTCCGGTCGCTTGTCATTGGTCGCAAAGACAATCGCATTGCGGTCCGGAAGCTGATTATAGAGTACCGGGAAGTTCTGTCCGCGCCAGCCAGAACGCGAACCAAACCACGACGCAACAATCGCCGAAGCCTGTTGCAGACCAACATCCGGCGCACCAGCAAAAACTATCGGCAACGTATTGGCTCGGTTATCCCTCGGGTCGAAAAACGGAATCGGGAAGTGCGACAGATCATTTTTCACATTCAGTGATTGATATGTCAGATCCAGTCCGCTACTGCGTCCAACATCCAGCCAGAGCGTTGTGCTGGCCGGGTTTTCACAGACATCCTGATAATGACCAACAAACTCCAGCCGCACGCGGTTGAAGTCGGTGATAAACAGCGGATTAATCGGCATTTGCGCCAACGTCTTTTTACCCAACTGCTCTTTGGTCACTGGCAGCACGCCCATCAACTCATCGTTCAGATAGACTTTCAACTGCGACTGTATCGGCAGCAGTGATGGCGACGGCGTATATTCAAGGTTAAGCATCGCCTTCGTCACTACTTCATCACTGCGCATACCAAACTCTATGCTGCCGTTCGGGTTAATGCCACGCAGTACCATGCTACCCGGCGGCGGCGCGATTTGCGCAAAGGTCAGCTTCACATCGCGCGAAGGGCCATTCTGCGCCACGATGGGCGCGTCCGCGCCCTGCACGCCTGGCATCACCTGTCCGACCCGCGGATTTTGCTCCGCCTGGGCAGGCACAGTTGGCTCAGCATTGATCAGTGGTTGCGTCGTCGGTGTCGCCTGCGTCATGAAAGAGGGGAACGCACTCATCCCCATAGCCACTGCACAAATCCAGAATAGTTTTCTTTTCATCGCGTTATCATCATTGTTGAGCCAAAGCCTGATCCGATGGTTGTACCGTTTCGCTCCGCTCCGGGCGACGCGGAATGAACGAAACAACCCAGGAAACCAGAGAAGTCAGCACACGGAAAATGCCCTTCACCGAAGAAGGCGCAAACTCCGCCAGATGGCGGTAGCCACGGAAGCCGAGCTTCAGAATATCCAGCAGACTTTCCAGCGGCTTATCTTCCGGGTAGCTGTCCTGCCAGAGCGCCCATGTATCCGCACGGGCAAACGTACACTGCACAAAATCGATATGTTGCTGGGTAGTGAGCGGCATCAATTGCAGCCCCACTTCGTTACCCATCACGCGCGCAACCTGAGTCGGGAAGGCATACTCTTGCTGACCGCGTTTGAGCAGCAGATTCACTTTCTGTCCTTCCAGAATCTGCGCCTGACCGTTGATCTTGATCCCCAGGCCGCCGTCAGAGAAGTCCTGAACGGTGCAGGAGAAAAGATGCCCATCTTCCCGGGCAATCGCCGCTGGCATGGTCATCTCAACACGGTGCGAACGACGTACCTGCTTGCTTTCTACCGATACCGCTACTGCACCGCCGAGAATAATCAGGTTGTAGAACACCCAAACCATACTAACGACCACGGTGAGCATTTCAGTCGGCGGGCCATAGAAGTAACGCCAGATGCCGACAGCAACACCGACCAGGTTGAGTAATACGAGGAAGATGTACGGTCGCGAGATCACCCAGTCGACGTACTCTTCCTCCACCAGACCACCTTTGGCGGTGACGTTAAATTTGCCTTTGTGCGGGTTAATCAGCGCCACCAGCGTCGGCGGGGCGATATACCAGGCGAGCACCGTCTCGTAGATTTCGCTCCAGAAGGAGTGGCGATATTTACCCTGAATCTTCGAGTTGGTCAGGCTGGCGTGAATCATATGCGGCAGCACAAACAGGGCAATCATCAACGCAGGCGCGTAAATGATGTAGGCGTGCAGCAGCAGGAACGCCAGCGGTGCGGTCAGGAAGATCAGCCGTGGAATCCCCGACAAGAAGTGGAACATAGCGTTGACGTAGCACAGCCGCTGAGCGAACTTCAGCCCTTTACCAGTAAGCGGGTTATCAAGACGGAAGATTTGCACCATTCCGCGCGCCCAACGGATACGTTGCCCAATGTGCGCCGAAAGGCTTTCAGTCGCCAGCCCCGCCGCCTGGGGAATACGCATATAAGCGGAAGTGTAGCCACGACGGTGTAAACGCAGAGAAGTATGCGCATCTTCAGTCACGGTTTCGACCGCGATGCCGCCAATCTCGTCCAACGGCTTACGACGAATCACCGCACAGGAACCGCAGAAGAAAGTGGCATCCCACATGTCATTACCGTCCTGCACCAGACCGTAGAACAGCGTGCCTTCGTTCGGCGTTTTACGAAAACGCCCCAGGTTGCGTTCGAACGGATCTGGTGAGAAGAAGTGGTGAGGCGTCTGCATCATCGCCAACTGCTTTTCTTTCAGGAACCAGCCCATGGTCATTTGCAGGAACGAGCGTGTGGGAACGTGGTCGCAGTCGAAAATCGACACGAACTCGCCTTTGGCATATTTCAGTGCATTGTTGATGTTGCCTGCTTTCGCATGTTCATGCGTCGTTCGGGCGATATATTTCACCCCCACGTTTTGCGCAAACTGGCGAAACTCTTCCCTGCCGCCGTCATCGAGGATCCAGATGTTGAGTTTGTCTTTCGGCCAGTCGATACCCAGCGAAGCATAAATGGTGTTTTTCACCACGCTGAGATCTTCGTTGTAGGTCGGTACAAAGATATCCACCGACGGCCATTGCGACATGTCTTTCGGCAGCGGTACTGGCTGACGATTCAGTGGCCATACCACCTGGAAGTAGCCAAGCACCAGCACAATCCACGCATAAGTTTCCGCAAATAGCAGGATTAAGCCACATACCAGGCTGACCGGATCATCCCAGTTCAACGTCGAGGTATATCGCCACCAGATATAGCGACACGAGACAGTCAGCGACAGCACAATCAACATCAACGCCGAGAAGCGCCCTGGCATACGCCGCACCATTAGCGCCACGCCCCACAACAACATCAGGAAGATAAATTGCGACAACGGGTTAAAAGGCTGAGTGACGCAAATTAGCGCCAGAATCAGCGAGAAAGTCACAATAACACCAAGAATAAAACGCCGTGCTCCGGCGCTCAGATGGCCCAGTTCTTTTTTCTCATCAAGATGTTGCGTGTTCTGGCTGACACGCTCTGGCAGTTTGTCCATCCATTGATGGTAACGCCCACGGATATTCTGCAGGCCAGAAAATGCCCGCCAGCGTGGTTTTGGCGTCTCTCTGCGTGAAGCGCCGATCAACAACCAGCAAGTCTGAATGACATAGCGGACTGGATCCAACGGGCGCGGACGCGAAGCGTTGATATGTGGGTAAAGGTTTTTATGTTCTGCGCGGATACGCTGCCAGCGCGGGTGTTCAAGCGGAATGAACACCCAGGCCAGGATCAGCCAAAAACAGCCAAGCGTCGCGCTGAAAGCCGATGCGCCGTGACGACGATAATCCCGATAACGCCCGATAAGACGCGCGTTGACCGGCGGGATAAGCAACCACCGGGTCAAGATACTCATGACGCGCTCCCGACTGGCTTTTTCAGACCGGAATAGTTCAACAGGCACCAGTTTGCCAGCGTCAGAACTTCCTCCGCCGCCAGCGCATCACTGCGGTATTCACCTAACGGCTGTTTCGCCGCCAGGCATTCAGCCATCGCTTCATCGCGATGAATCAACATTGGCAGTAACCGGCGCTGGCTTTGCAACCACAACTGGTAAATATCTTCCTGTACCTGGCTGCCAATGCGGAAATCATTAATCAATATATGCGCGCCAGCAGGCAGTGCTTGCTGATGCAGCCGAATATGGCAGTTAGCATCCACTTTAACGATTGCCAGCGAGTGATCGCACAGGCTCAGGATTTGATGCGTTATCTGCGAGGCGTCGCGCGGTAAGTCGATCAAAATCCATTGATAACGCCCGCTGGCCTGCAGCAGCTGCAAGCCTTCGCAAATTGCACCCAACTGAGTTTGCCAGTGCTGGGGATTCTCTTGCTCTTCAATGGTTAACTGACCAAAAGGCAGTAGATCGAGCTGCGAGGTATAGCGCATCCCGGCATCTCGCCAGTCCTGACCATCCAGTATGGCTCTGGCCCAGCCCTGACGATGGGTAAAATCAACGTTGAACGACAAGCGCAACAAATTGTCCGGGCAGGCATCAACCACCAGGACATTTTCTCCCAACATTTGCAATGCCCAGGCCAACGCGGCGGTGATGGTTGTTGTACCCACACCTCCCCGCACCCCCTGTAATCCCAGTACGGCCATTCACTACTCCCCTACTTCTGTTGCGCAAACTCAGCCAACAATGGCCAGCGTTTTAACGCCGCTGCTAACTGCTCACGCTGAGAAATATCGGCATAATCGATATCAGGCAGTGAAAACGCCTGCTTTAACGCCAAAATATCATTCTGAAAGATATAGCCTATCGCGGGATCAGGCAGAGTATCCTGTTCGTTGTTATTCATTATGCTTAATCTCGATAAAATATACCCGCCACGCATCAGTCAATTCTAATCGACAGAATTTTGCCCGTATAATGCCAGACGGCAATACGTAATCCGTTCATTTTTTAACTTTCATGTACGCAACTAACGAAAGTAAAAAACGAAAAGACTGATATCATAAGGCTTCCAGCCTGCTAAATTGATTCACATGCTAAATCTGATAAGTTTTAATTTCAATGGTAGGTTTATTTCTTAGCTTTCGCTAGTAAACTAATAATCAGACAAAATGGTGACTTGAGGGACGTTGTGGACCCTGTATTCTCTATCGGTATCTCATCTTTGTGGGATGAGTTGCGGCATATGCCAGCAGGCGGCGTCTGGTGGTTTAACGTCGATCGTCAAGAAGATGCTATCAGCCTTGTGAATCAAACGATGGCTTCTCAAGCTGAAACCGCGAAAGTCGCGGTCATTAGCATGGATAACGATCCCGAAAAAACCTTCAAATTAGATGATTCTCACGGACCGGAAAAAATAAAATTATTTTCAATGCTAAATCATGAAAAGGGGCTATACTATTTGCCCCGTGATTTACAATGTTCTATTGATCCCGAAAATTATCTTTTCATTCTTGTTTGTGCCAATAATGCATGGCAAAACATTCCAACTGAGCGGCTTCGTTCATGGCTGGATAAAATGAACAAGTGGAGCAGATTATACCATTGCTCACTGCTGGTAATTAATCCAGGAAATAATAACGATAAACAATTTTCATTGTTGCTGGAGGAATACCGTTCACTTTTTGGGCTTGCCAGTTTGCGTTTTCAGGGCGATCAACATCTGCTGGATATCGCCTTCTGGTGCAACGAAAAAGGGGTTAGCGCCCGTCAGCAACTCATCGTTCAGCAGCAAGAGGGTATCTGGACGTTAGTTCAGCGTGAAGAAGCGGAGATCCAACCACGCAGCGATGAAAAACGCATTCTTAGCAATATTGCTGTGCTGGAAGGCGCCCCCCCTTTATCAGAACACTGGCAACTGTTCGACAACAACGAAACTCTGTTCAATGAAGCCCGGACTGCACAGGCTGCAACCGTCGTTTTCTCTTTACAGCAAAATGGGCAAATTGAACCACTGGCCCGCAGCATTCATACCCTGCGTCGCCAGCGTGGTAGTGCGATGAAGATCCTCGTGCGGGAAAATACCGCCAGCCTACGCGCCACGGATGAACGTTTGTTGTTGGCCTGCGGTGCGAATATGGTGATTCCGTGGAATGCTCCGCTCTCCCGTTGTCTGACGATGATTGAAAGCGTGCAAGGGCAGAAGTTCAGCCGCTATGTTCCGGAAGATATCACTACCCTGCTATCCATGACCCAACCGCTGAAACTGCGCGGTTTTCAAAAGTGGGATGTGTTCTGTGAGGCGGTCAATAACATGATGAATAACACGTTGTTGCCTGCTCATGGTAAAGGCGTGCTGGTCGCTTTACGCCCAGTACCGGGCATCCGCGTTGAGCAAGCCCTGACGCTGTGCCGTCCAAATCGCACTGGCGACATTATGACCGTTGGTGGAAATCGACTGGTCCTGTTCCTCTCATTCTGCAGGATCAACGATCTGGATACTGCGTTGAATCACATTTTCCCGTTACCTACCGGCGATATTTTCTCTAACCGCATGGTCTGGTTTGAAGATGACCAAATCAGCGCCGAGCTGGTGCAAATGCGTCTGCTGGCCCCGGAACAATGGGGGGTGCCACTGCCTTTAACTCAGGCCTCCATGCCGGTAATCAATGCCGAGCATGATGGGCGTAACTGGCGACGAATACCGGAACCGCTGCGACTGTTGAGTGATCCTGTGGAGCATTCATCATGATGACCATCAGCGATATCATTGAAATCATTGTCGTTTGTGCGCTTGTTTTTTTCCCGCTGGGCTATCTGGCGCGCCATTCCCTACGGCGCATTCGTGACACCCTGCGTTTGTTATTTGCGAAACCTCGTTATGTAAAACCGGCCGGTACGTTACGCCGTGCAGAAAAAGCCAGGGCTACCCAAAAATGACTCAATTTACCCAAAATACCGCCATGCCTTCTTCACTCTGGCAATACTGGCGCGGCCTTTCTGGCTGGAACTTTTATTTTCTGGTTAAGTTCGGCCTGTTGTGGGCGGGCTACCTTAACTTCCATCCGCTACTCAATCTGGTATTTGCCGCGTTCCTGCTGGTGCCGATTCCGCGCTACAGCCTGCATCGCCTGCGCCACTGGATCGCCCTGCCAATCGGCTTTGCCCTCTTCTGGCATGATACCTGGCTACCTGGCCCGGAAAGTATTATGAGCCAAGGGTCACAAGTGGCAGGCTTTAGTCCCGATTATTTAATCGATCTGGTCACGCGCTTTATTAACTGGCAGATGATTGGTGCTGTCTTTGTTTTGTTAGTGGCCTGGTTATTCTTGTCGCAATGGATTCGCATCACCGTTTTTGTGGTCGCCATTCTGGTATGGCTGAACGTACTTACGCTGGCTGGTCCAAGTTTCTCCCTGTGGCCAGCCGGTCAACCGACCACCACGGTAACAACGACGGGCGGCAACGCTGCGGCAACAGTCGCGGCAACCGGCGGCACGCCAGTAGTTGGAGATATGCCAGCGCAAACTGCACCACCGACAACCGCAAACCTCAATGCCTGGCTGAATAATTTCTATAACGCCGAGGCAAAACGTAAATCGACCTTCCCATCCGCGCTGCCAGCGGATGCGCAGCCATTTGAGCTTCTGGTGATTAATATCTGTTCGCTTTCATGGTCGGATATTGAAGCTGCCGGATTAATGTCACATCCGTTGTGGTCGCATTTTGATATTGAGTTCAAGAATTTCAACTCTGCAACCTCATACAGCGGTCCGGCGGCGATTCGTCTGCTGCGCGCCAGTTGCGGTCAGCCATCGCACACCAATCTGTATCAACCAGCAAATAATGACTGCTATCTGTTCGATAACTTGTCAAAACTGGGCTTTACCCAGCACCTGATGATGGGACATAACGGCCAGTTTGGCGGCTTCCTGAAAGAAGTTCGCGAAAACGGCGGTATGCAGACCGAATTGATGGATCAAACAAATCTTCCCGTCATTTTGCTGGGCTTTGATGGTTCGCCGGTTTATGACGATACTGCCGTGCTTAACCGCTGGCTGGACGTTACCGAAAAAGATAAAAACAGCCGTAGCGCCACGTTCTACAACACGCTTCCACTGCATGACGGCAACCATTATCCGGGCGTCAGCAAAACAGCGGATTACAAAGCGCGAGCGCAGAAGTTCTTTGATGAACTGGACGCCTTCTTTACTGAACTGGAGAAATCGGGTCGTAAAGTGATGGTCGTCGTAGTACCGGAACACGGTGGCGCGTTGAAAGGTGACAGAATGCAAGTTTCTGGTTTGCGTGATATCCCCAGCCCGGCAATCACTGATGTACCGGTTGGCGTGAAATTCTTCGGCATGAAAACACCACATCAGGGCGCACCAATTGTCATCGACCAACCAAGCAGCTTCCTGGCAATCTCTGATCTGGTGGTTCGCGTTCTCGACGGCAAGATTTTCACCGAAGACAATGTTGACTGGAAAAAACTCACTAGTGGATTACCACAGACTGCGCCTGTTTCCGAGAACTCGAATGCGGTGGTCATTCAATATCAAAATAAACCGTATGTTCGCCTGAACGGTGGCGACTGGGTGCCTTATCCGCAGTAATTACGAAAAAGGCCGCAGAGTTTCCCCCTGCGGCCTGGTCCGGGCGCAAATTGCCATTACGGCAGCCTGACGCCCGCATGGCATATTACTTCCGCTTATTCAGCCAGCTCACGATCAGGCTGGCGAGAATGCCAGCAATGACCGGAGCCGCTAAATCATGCCAGAAGGCCATGCTCAACTCTGCGAGCGTCATATAGCCGCCTCTGTTGTAATGACAACGTTTCGCGGCTATCCTTGAGTCGTCTAGTTTCAAGAATGCCCCCCGTGATGTTGTCAGGTGCATACCTGCAACGTGCGGGGGTTTTCTCTCTCCAGCAACCAATGCCACCAGGGATCAAGCTCACCGGAACCTTCCGGCTTGCCGCTGATTCTACGACCATTTTTGTGCTTCGAAATCCATCACTTCTTCACTCTGTGCTGCGCATTCCGCAGAATATTATCCACTTGCAACCGTTGCATTTTTCTTACGAAAAAGGCCGCAGAGTTTCCCCCTGCGGCCTGGTCCGGGCGCAAATTGCCATTACGGCAGCCTGACGCCCGCATGGCATATTACTTCCGCTTATTCAGCCAGCTCACGATCAGGCTGGCAAGAATGCCAGCAATGACCGGAGCCGCTAAATCGTGCCAGAAGGCCATGCCCAACTCTGCGAGCGTCATATAGCCGCCTCTGTTGTAATGACAACGTTTCGCGGCTATCCTTGAGTTGTCTACTATCAAGAATGGCCCCCGTGATGTTGTCAGGTGCATACCTGCAACGTGCGGGGGTTTTCTCTTTCCAGCAACCAATGCCGCCGGGGATAAAGCCCCCGCAACATTGCGCCTCACCGGAATCCTTCCGGCTTGCCGCTGATTCTACGATTGCGTTTTACCGTCAGCATCTGGCAATTTTCCTCATTGCGTGATGCCTTTCAGCTTAATTTCTTGTTTACAATAGTTGCAGTTCATATCCGAGCTGACTCCAGACTGGTAGTGAAATGCGCAATTTTGTAGAATTGCGCCTCCTCGCAATCTCCCCAGTGAATCTGTTGTCTCATTCGTTACACACTGCGTATTCAACTTCTCTACCAGTTGCGCAAGAGAAGCTGGGGTTATTCATTTTTACGAGGCTGACTTCTTTCTGGACAGGACTTTATGCAGCACAACACACAACCATTACACGATCACAAATTGCCGTTTACGCGCTATGACTTCGGCTGGGTTTTATTATGTATAGGAATGGCGATTGGTGCCGGAACCGTGCTGATGCCGGTACAAATTGGCCTGAAGGGGATTTGGGTATTTATTACCGCTGCAATCATTGCTTATCCGGCAACCTGGATAGTGCAGGACATTTATTTAAAGACACTTTCGGAAAGTGATTCCTGTAATGACTATACAGATATTATCAGTCATTACCTGGGCAAAAACTGGGGAATTTTCCTCGGGGTTATCTACTTTTTGATGATTATCCACGGGATTTTTATCTACTCTCTCTCCGTGGTTTTCGACAGCGCCTCATACCTGAAAACCTTCGGTTTAACCGATGCCGATCTTTCACAATCTCTACTTTATAAAGTCGCTATTTTCGCCGTACTGGTGGCAATTGCGTCTGGTGGTGAAAGGTTGCTATTTAAGATCTCCGGGCCAATGGTGGTGGTCAAAGTCGGCATTATTGTCGTGTTCGGTTTTGCGATGATCCCGCACTGGAATTTCGCCAATATAACCGCCTTCCCACAAGCCTCCGTATTTTTCCGCGACGTCCTGCTCACCATTCCATTTTGTTTCTTCTCTGCGGTATTTATTCAGGTGCTTAACCCGATGAATATTGCCTATCGTAAACGGGAAACAGATAAAGTACTGGCAACTCGGCTCGCGCTGCGTACCCACCGGATTAGCTATATCACGCTCATCGCGGTGATCCTGTTTTTTGCCTTTTCGTTTACCTTCTCAATTAGCCACGAAGAAGCCGTTTCTGCCTTTGAACAAAATATCTCGGCACTGGCACTAGCCGCGCAGGTGATCCCCGGGCATATCATTCATATCACCTCTACGGTGCTGAATATCTTTGCCGTACTGACCGCATTCTTTGGCATTTACCTCGGTTTCCACGAGGCCATTAAAGGCATTATTCTCAATCTGTTAAGCCGAATTATTGATACCCAGAAAATTAACTCGCGTATGCTGACTCTGGCAATTTGCGCTTTTATCGTCATTACGTTGACGATTTGGGTTTCGTTTCGTGTATCGGTGCTGGTGTTCTTTCAGTTAGGAAGCCCGTTATATGGCATTGTGTCGTGCCTGATTCCGTTTTTCCTGATCTCTAAAGTTTCACAACTGAAAAAACTACGCGGGCTAAAAACATGGCTTATCCTGTTTTATGGCATTTTGCTGTGCTTTTCGCCGCTGTTGAAGCTGATTGAGTAAAAGTAACGGGGGCTGCTCACAGCAGCCCCAGACGATGTCGATAGCATTTCAGTACAGCCTGGATATGCTCCTGAGTCATAAAGGACTGTTCATACGTTTCCATAACAATGGCATTTTCTTTACGTATATCCTGAATGAGTTTTTCCAGCAATCTGGGCGCTAATCCCATCGATTCACCCAACAGCAAAAAGTCCTGCCCGATATACTCGCCATAATCACTTTCAAATCCAGGAGCCAGTTCCCGACCGCCTTCTTCTCGCATCAATAACGGCAGCGCCAGATAGTTTGAGAGAAAATATTCCGGATAGGGAGCGATAGAAACAAAGTCATACACCGGCGCTAACGCTGGCGTCAAACCATCGGAGTACACTAAGCCAAAGTTTCGTAAATGCATGTCGTTATTACCCAGCAACCAGGCGTAAACAATGCGACGAAAGAGATCGATTTTAAATGCGATGTTGTCGTTAACATGGGCAATTAAAAATCGGGCCAGCGTTTCATAGCTGACGTATTGCTCGTTATCATTTCCCGTTTTGCCATATTTATCTGTAATCTGCATCGCACCATCAAGCTGCTCCTGATGCACTGGCTGCCCCTTGTCATCCCGGTCATAGCGCCGGATAACAAACGCGTATTCAAGCTCTTCCTCTGATTGTGGTGCAAAACTCAGCAGGCCATGCACAGGTACGTCAAATCCCAAACGAGACATCAATGTCATTGTTGCATGTTCATTTTCGGCCAAACCGGGAAAGTCGGCTGGAGAGGGCTTAAGGATAAAATTTCCCTGATGATCTACGACGCGGAACTCTCCTTCATCCAGCACTAATTGCAATTTGGGCTGGTAACCGGAAATACTCATCCCTTTTTGTTGACGCGGAAGTTCCTGCACAAACTGAGTTCGCGTAAACCCCAGCCGAGGATTCAATTTTGCAGTGCCGCTCAGGCGCTTCAACCCTTGTGTCGAATATCCGCGCTGTTCGTCACGTTCATTCAGCGGCGTTAACAGAATGCGACAATTCGCCATTATTCCTCCCAAGGTAAAATCTGGATTGCCCCCAGCAGATTCTTGCCGTTATCAATAAGCATTCCCAGCGGATCGTTTTCGTCACGATGCTGTATCTGGCTGTAGCGTTGACGCAGCCATCCTTCTGGCGCCAGTGAGGCAAAATAAGGATGCAACGTCTCACTGGGAAACTGACGCTGTGCGACGGGCAGACTGATTGAGATTGCCGGTCCGTGGTAATCCGGGGCGTACTGAAACAAAAAACCACTGTCGTTCTGAGAGAGTTCACCCACTACCTGACCATAGAGCAACACTTTCACTCGTCGATGCATAGTTTCACTCCAAGAACGTTCGCCACCGCAAACACACTGCCGAATTTAACCTGTTCAGGATCCTTAAAAAGTCGCTTTAACGTGGACGTTGAGATCCCCGTTTGTAGTTCAAGGGTGTATAAATCAATGCCCAATTCTTTGCGACGTGCGTTCAGTTGTTCCCCCAAATGACGAGGAGTCTCAATGGTCCGGAGGGGGCGTGGTTGACTAATATTCGGCCCCTGAATAAGTTTCTTCTGCAACTCCTGGAGCTGGTCGCCGATCGCTTTCAACTCTTGAGCCAGATTCTGTGACCCCGTGTAGATCATTAAAGAACCTTTCAATTGATTAAAGACAAAAAAGATCATTTATGGTTAAAGAAGTTCGTTAAGCATCACAAATGAACCATTTTTTATTAATTATTATAGTTTAGCTCATATATAATCCATTCGCAACAAAAATGGTCAAAAAAGATCTATAAGTGATAGTTAACGCACAAGAAGGTCATATTTGACATGAGACCAGCATGAAAGCCGGTCTCATCGGGTGGGTTATACAGCAGGCTTCTGCGGATTTTCATCCTGATCAACAGCAAAACAAGCTACCAGTTGACCGCCGTAGTCTTTTAGCTGCGGCTGCAACTGGGTGCAGGGGCCGAAGCGTCGACGACAGCGGGCGTTGAAGGCGCAGCCCGGCGGTGGATTCAGCGGGCTTGGCAGTTCACCGGTGAGCTTGATGCGCTCGCGGCGATCGTCCGGGTTCAGGCGCGGCGTCGCAGAGAGCAGTGCCTGAGTGTACGGATGACGCGGGTTATTGAAGATTTGGTCTTTCGTTCCCTTCTCCACGCAGCGGCCCAGGTACATCACCATCACTTCATCAGCAATGTGCTCCACCACCGACAGGTCATGCGAGATAAAGACATAAGACAGCCCCAACTCCTGCTGCAAATCCATCATCAGGTTCAGCACCTGCGCGCGCACCGAAACGTCCAGCGCGGAAACCGGCTCATCGGCAATCACCACATCCGGGTCGAGCATCAGACCACGGGCAATGGCGATACGCTGACGCTGACCGCCGGAGAACATGTGCGGATAGCGGTCGTAATGCTCGGTTTTCAGGCCGACTTTCGCCATCATCGACAGCGCTTTTTCCCGACGCTGTTCTTTGCTTAAGCTGGTGTTAATAAGCAGCGGCTCTTCGAGAATTTGCCCGACTTTTTTACGTGGATTCAGCGAACCGTAAGGGTTCTGAAAGACAATCTGGATTTTCTGCCGACGCAGCTTCTGCGCCTGCGGATCGTGCTTAAGCAGATCCTGCCCCTGGTAATACAGCTCGCCGCCGGTGGGCGTTTCAATCATCGTCAGCAACCGACCGAGGGTCGATTTACCGCAGCCAGATTCGCCCACTACTGCCAGCGTTTTGCCACGTTCAAGGTTAAACGAAACGCCATCCAGCGCTTTAACCAGACGTTCCGGCGCGAACATGCCTTTCTTCACCGGATAATGTTTTTTCAGGTCGATAGCCTGCAACAATGGTTGTTGCGAGGTGGCCTCTTGCGTACTCATAGTGTGGGCCTCCCGGCATCATCAAGTGGGTAATGGCATTTGGACTGACGCCCGTCCGCGAGCATATTCAGCGCCGGTTCTTCAGCGCGGCATTTGTCTGTCGCATAGGGGCAACGCGGGTTAAGCAGGCAGCCGTTCGGGCGGTCGTATTTGCCTGGAACGACGCCAGGCAACGATGCCAGACGTTCTTTGTCCTGAGCAAATTCCGGCAATGCACGCAGCAATGCCTGAGTATACGGGTGACGCGGCGCACGGAAGATGGCGTGGGCATCACCCGTTTCCACCACCTGGCCTGCATACATCACGATGATTTTATGCGCCGCCTCCGCCACCAGCGCCAGGTCATGAGTGATCAACACCAGCGCCATGTTCTCTTTCTGCTGCAACTCCAGCAGCAGTTCGATGATTTGCGCCTGAATGGTCACGTCCAGCGCGGTGGTCGGCTCATCGGCAATCAGCAGTTTTGGCCGACAGGCAATTGCCATAGCGATCATTACACGCTGGCTCATGCCGCCGGAAAGCTGATGCGGATAAACGTCTAAACGCGAGGCCGGGTCAGGAATGCCGACCTGATTCAGCAGGTCAATCGCCCGCTGACGGCGGGTACTTTTGTTGCCGCCCTGATGCACCTTAATCGCTTCCATGATCTGGAAACCCACGGTGTAACACGGGTTAAGGCTGGTCATCGGGTCCTGGAAGATCATCGCCACTTCGGCGCCCACCAGATTGCGGCGCTCTTTTTCTGAGATACGCTGCAAATCCTGGCCGTTAAACTCCAGCTTTTCTGCCATCACGCGGCCTGGATAATCAATCAGCCCCATAATCGCCAGTGAACTGACCGACTTACCAGAGCCAGACTCACCCACAATCCCGACCACTTCGCCCTGTTTTACGCTGTAGCTGATGCGGTCTACGGCGCGGAACGGTGCGCTTTCGTCGCCGAAATGCACCGATAATTTATCTATATTTAATAACGCCATCTCGAACCTCTTACTGCTTCAGTTTGGGATCGAGCGCGTCACGCAGACCGTCACCCATCAGGTTAAATGCCAGCACCGTCAGCAGGATCGCCAGACCCGGGAAGGTCACGACCCACCAGGCGCTTTGCGCGAACTGCAACACATCGGAGAGCATGGTGCCCCACTCCGGTGTTGGCGGCTGCGCCCCCATGCCGAGGAAACCAAGAGCAGCCATATCGAGAATGGCGTTAGAGAAACCGAGCGACGCCTGAACAATCAACGGTGCAAGGCAGTTGGGAAGAATATTGATAAACATCTGGCGCAGCGCCCCGGCACCTGCCACGCGAGACGCGGTGACGTAATCGCGATTCACCTCCACCAGCACGGCGGCGCGAGTTAAGCGCACATAGTGCGGCAAGGCAACGAAGGTTAGCGCCAGCGCGGCGTTACCAATCGACGGGCCGAAAATCGCCACCAGCACCAGCGCCAGCAGCAGACTTGGCAGCGCCAGCATGATATCGACCACGCGCATGATGATGTTATCGACCAGGCCGCCAAAGTAACCGGCGATCAGGCCGAGAATAACGCCCATAATCAGCGATAACACCACCACCAGACAGCCAACCAGCAGCGACAAGCGCGCGCCATACATCAGGCGCGACATAACGTCACGACCGACGTCATCTGTACCGAGCAAGTGCGCCATGCTGCCGCCTTCCTGCCAGGCTGGCGGGGCGAGTAGCGCATCGCGGAACTGTTCCGCCGGGTTATACGGCGCAATCCAGTTGGCAAAGATCGCGATAAACAGCACGATGACGACGTAAACCAGCCCGACAACCGCGCCTTTGTTGCGTTTAAAATAGTGCCAGAACTCCTGTAACGGGGTCATCGGCACCGGTGCGGTAATCACTTTATTTTCAGTAACCTGTGACATGATGTCCCCTTACTTCTTATGACGAATACGCGGGTTCACCACGCCGTACAGCAGATCGACCAGCAGGTTGACGAGGATAATCATCGTCGCCACCAGCAATACGCCGCCCTGCACTACCGGATAGTCGCGGCGTTGCAGTGCGTCAATCAACCAGCGCCCAAGACCGGGCCACGAGAAGATGGTTTCGGTCAGAATCGCCCCCGCCAGCAATGTTCCCACCTGCAGGCCGATAACAGTCACCACCGGCAGCATCGCGTTACGCAGCGCATGGACGATAATCACCCGCATCCGGGTTAGCCCTTTAGCGCGCGCGGTGCGGATGTAATCCTCACCCAGCACTTCCAGCATTGAGGAGCGCGTCATACGAACGATAACCGCCAGCGGAATTGTGCCCAGCACCATCGCCGGTAAGATCATATGGGCGACGGCATCGATAAAGTTACCGTCTTCACCCCAGATAGCGGTGTCGATCAGCATAAAACCGGTTAACGGATTGGAATCATCGAGGAACACCATGTCGCTCACGCGACCGGAGACAGGCGTCAGGTTCCAGTGCACCGAAACCAGCATGATCAGCATCATGCCCCACCAGAAGATCGGCATCGAGTAGCCGGTCAGCGCCAGGCCAACCGCAGTGTGATCGAAAATGGAACCGCGTTTAACCGCAGCCAGCACACCAACCGGAATACCGACTGCCGTAGCAAAAATCATCGCGCAGACACCAAGTTCCAGCGTGGCCTGGAAGCGCGGCACGAACTCTTCCCAAACCGGGATGCGGCTTTTCATCGAAATGCCTAAATCGCCGTGCATTACGCCCCAAATGTAATGGAGATACTGCTGCCACATCGGTTTATCTAAGCCGAGTTCTGCCAGCAATTGCGCGTGACGCTCTGGGGAGATCCCACGCTCGCCCGCCATGATCATCACCGGATCGCCCGGGATCATGTGGACAAAGGCAAATGTGAGAAGGGTAATACCGATAAACGTGGGGATGACGAGTCCCAAACGTCGGAGAATAAACTGCAACATAACCCGGATTCTCTGTAGTGACCCGCAGCCTGGAACTGCGTGTCTGTATTGCTCACAAATCAATTCCCGCCCAGGTCGGGCAGGTAATGAAGTATTGCTGCCGGATGGCGCTGCACGCAGAGGCACTGCGCCACCGGGTATGGCTTTTAATTATTCGATAGAGACGTTTTCGAAGTGATGTTTGCCTAATGGATCAACCACATAGCCTTTAACTTCTTTGCGTACCGGTTCAAACACGGTGGAGTGAGCGATGATCAGTGCCGGAGCCTGATCGTGCATCACCACCTGTGCTTGTTTGTACAGTTCAACACGCTTGTTGTGGTCGTCGGTGGCACGCGCCGGTTGAATTAGATCTTCAAACGGTTTGTAGCACCATTTTGAGTAGTTGGAGCCTTGTTCAGAGGCGGCGCAGCTGAACAGGGTGGCGAAGAAGTTATCCGGATCCCCGTTATCGCCAGTCCAGCCCATCATTACCGTCTGGTGCTCGCCATCTTTCGCACGCTTGAGATACTCACCCCATTCGTAGGTGACGATTTTGGCCTGCACGCCGACTTTCGCCCAGTCAGCCTGAATCATCTCTGCCATGCGGCGAGCGTTCGGGTTATACGGACGTTGTACTGGCATAGCCCACAGGTCGATGGAGAAACCTTTTTCCAGACCCGCTTCTTTCAGCAAGGCTTTCGCTTTTTCAGGATCGTAGGTGTAGTCCTGAACGTCATCGTTATAGCCCCACATGGTTGGCGGGATCAGGTTTTTCGCTGCCACGCCCGCGCCCTGATAAACCGCTTTGATGATCGCGTCTTTGTTCACCGCGTAGGTCAGAGCCTGGCGAACTTTCACGTCATCCAGTGGTTTTTTCTGCACGTTATACGAGAGATAACCGACGTTCAGCCCCGGCATTTCCATCAGGTTGATGGATTTATCCTGCTTCATGCGAGCGATATCTGCCGGGTTCGGGTACGGCATTACCTGGCATTCATTTTTCTGCAATTTAGCGTAACGCACGGAAGCGTCAGGGGTAATAGAGAAGACCAGCGTATCGATCTGCGGTTTGGTACCCCAGTAGCCATCAAACGCTTTGTAGCGAATACGGGAATCTTTTTGATACTGCTGTAACTGGAACGGACCGGTGCCGATTGGGTTGAGGTCCAGTTTTTCCGGTGTACCGGCTTTCATCATCGCATCAGCATATTCTTTTGACAGAATAGAGGCGAAGTCCATTGCCAGGTCAGCGAGGAACGGCGCTTCCGGGCGAGTCAGCACGAACTGAACGGTGTTGTCGTCCACCTTTTTCACTTCGCTGATCAGCTCCGGCAAACCCATGCCTTCGAAGTATTCGTAGCTGCCGCCAGAAACTTTATGGTACGGGTTTTGCGCGTTTTTCTGACGGTCGAACGAGAACACCACGTCATCAGCGTTCAGTTCGCGCGTCGGTTTGAATTCTTTGTTGTCGTGCCACTTCACACCTTTACGCAGATGGAAGGTATAGGTTTTACCGTCATCGCTGACTTCCCACTTTTCAGCGAGGCCCGGAATCACTTCGGTGGTGCCGATTTTAAATTCAACCAGACGGTTATAAAGCGGTACGGAAGAGGCGTCATAGGTGGTACCGGAGGTAAACAGCTGCGGGTTAAACCCTTCCGGAGATCCTTCTGAGCAATAAACCAGAGTTTTAGCCTGAACACTTGCTGCGACGGTCATAGCCACCAGGCTGAGACCAAGCTTCAGCATCCCTGACTTTTTCAAGGAAATACGCATTATTCTGCTCCAATTGTGATGTTTGTTGTTTTAACCCTTTGCAGTGGGTTGTCGCTGCCTGACCTTTTTTGTTTTTTGCCCGGTCGGGTCAACGTTATGAGGTGGGGATGCCGTACTAATTAACATCAGTGTTACAGTGCGGATCCTCCATAAAATGCCCCTCGTGACCTACAATCTGTCAACAGAATGTGAAAACGTCAATACAGCCCACCGGGATTTACACCAACGGTGAGAATCCACAAACAAAGATTAAAAAAACTTCAAACAACTATTTGCAGCAGAGAAATTTGTGCTACGCCAACATAACCAGAACAATCAGCTTAATATTTAGCAACAATTGGTGATTAAGTTTTATGCATTTAATGAAAAAAATCTGAGGGAAAGGTGGATATCTGAGCGATTAATACCATGAACGCTAAAACGCACAGCGGAAAATGCCAGCGCCAGCCATAAGTAACGCAAAAAAAGATTTAAGCAAATATAAAAAAAGACAATGGTTTCTGTCACAAATCCGTTAATGGATAGTGAGATATGGGGCGCAAATTTGGCAGGGAAATGTGTGCTGCCATTGCCTGATGCGACGCTGCCGCGTCTTATCAGGCCTACGTTCGAGCGGGTTACAGAAAGCAAAAAACCAGCCCGTAGGCTGGTTTTTCTAAATTGGTCGGTGATAGAGGATTACTCGCCACTTCGTGCCTCGCCCTGCGGGCCGTTGCTGACGCAACGTTCTCTCGCTTCGCTCGAGTCGAACCTCCCTGCCCCCGGAGGTTCTCATCCTCATGAGGCTACAAATGCAAAAAAGCCTGCTCACTGAGCAGGCTTTTCGAATTTGGTCGGTGATAGAGGATTACTCGCCACTTCGTGGCTCGCCCTGCGGGCCGTTGCTGACGCAACGTTCTCTCGCTTCGCTCGAGTCGAACCTCCCTGCCCCCGGAGGTTCTCATCCTCATTAGGCTACAGATTCAAAAAAGCCTGCTCACTGAGCAGGCTTTTCGAATTTGGTCGGTGATAGAGGATTCGAACCTCCGACCCCTTCGTCCCGAACGAAGTGCGCTACCAGGCTGCGCCAATCACCGAATGCGGGGCGCATCTTACTGCGCAGATACGCCCTCGTCAATCCCTTAATAGCAAAATGCTTTTTGATCGGCGAGAAACTCAGCAGTGCATTTAGTTAGCTTCTGCTTTCTTCGCCTGAGGGATTCGACACCAGTTGTTGTTTTCGTTGATACCACCGTCCGGTGAAGTATAACCAAGGCAACCTAAAATGGTGTCGTACAGTTCTACATGACGGCGTGGCACTTTGATATCCGCTTCTTTCTTCAATTGCGCGAATGCCTGCGCGTTGGCCGGATTCTCCAGATATTTATCCGACATCCAGACCATCATCGGTACGCGGAACTGCTCCGGTGGCGCATATTCGCGTGGTGTGCCATGCAAGTGTTCACGCTCGTTAATTGACTCACCGTGGTCCGCTGCATAGAAAATAATGGCCTTCTTATCGCGGAATTTGTCGATAACTGTGTCGATAAAATGATCAACATAGGTGATGGAGTTATCGTATGAGTTAATCATCGGCGCTCGTGGGCATTTGCGATCAATGGCATAGCACTCTGGCTTCCACTGGGCAAACTCACGAGGGTAACGTTGAGTATAGTTGTAGTGCGAACCTTTGGTATGCAGCACAATCAGATGCTTACCTTCTGGTTTTTTCTCCAGAGAACGCTCGATTTCATTGACCAGCAACATATCGTCTACCGCTTTCCCACGGTTACGCGGCTCTGCTGCAATTTGCTCGCGATAGGCAATGTTGTCAGCCATGGTGTTGCTGTAGAACCACATCTCACTCTGCATGGCGTACAAATCAGAGCTAAAGCCCAGCTGTTTGAGAACCGCAAATACGTTCTGCTCTTTAAGCGTACGTTGTGGGTTATCTTCCGTTCCGCCTTCACGCACAAACATACAGCGTAGTGATAATTTAGTCGCGGTATCACAAGAATAACCACGGTACATCACCAGGTTTTTCTCTTTGGCCAGCTTCGGCGTGGTATCCCGCTCGTAGCCCAGCATCCCCATATGATCCCAACGCGTAGTTTCGCCAATAATGAAAACCACATAGGTATCGTCGAGATTTTGCGTCGGGGTATAGGTGAATTTTTTTGCCGGATTCATCAGCGACCGATTGTCTGACGATTCATCCACTTGCGCCCAGGCATACAGCCCCAACGCAGAAAGCCAGTTCGAAGGCAAATAAGAGTTCGCCAGCACGCCGCCGTAGCTTGGCATATCCACTCCGGCCAAACGGTCTGCACGCTTTTGCACTACATCCATCAGACGAATTGGACCCCATACCAACAAGCCCGCCAAAAGCACGGTAAGCGCACTACGCCAGCGAGTTTTCGGGGTACAAAGTTGGCGCCAGAAGGTGTCTTGTGAGCGGTTCATCCAGATAAATAGCAACGGGATAATACTCACCAGTACAACCCATGCGATAAGCGTCCAGCCAACCACTTCTTTCGACAGGTCAATGTCGGTGGTCATCACCGAAGCGACTATCCCATAGCCAATCATGACGTTCATAAATGTCATGTAGTAGCTGGCCCCGGCAGAAATCAGCACCAGCAATGAAGCCAGCACTTTCCAGGCCGTTCTGCCAAAGAGTGAAATTAAGCGCAAAAAGAAGAAGGTTGCCAGAACCGTCCCTGCCAGTTCGATAACCGCCGAGACGCCATTAAGAAAAGTGAAGTTATGCGCGTAACCGTCAAACCGACGGAAATAGACTGCGCAATTCATAAACAGACCGATATAGACAGCGAGCAAAAAGCTTAGCTTTTGCTGCGTTATCGTTTTGATATATCTCATGCAAACAAACCCTGGAAAAACAGGTGATAACACCCTGCATTATGGCCTTTCAAGCCAGGCAAGGGAAAAGTGCGAAGGTCGTCAGATAAGGAAAATCTGCACACGCTGATAAGTAGACCACAGCAAAGGGAAAAAGTGTGGGGAAAGAGTGTACTTGAAGCACAAATTTACAAAAATACAAGTATGAAAAAAGACTTTAGCGTTACAAAAAGCAGTAGAAAGGGCCAGTTTCCTGGCCCAATAAATGACCCTGTAAATTATTCATACGTTATAGAAAAATTCACAAGAGCGTCTGCCGTGCCCCCTTTAGGCTGGCTGTTTACAACAATGTAGCTTGCCTGATAGTGAAGCGAAGTCGTTTCGCCAGAAATTGCCCATTCAATAGGTGTACCACCTGTAGCTTTGGGGATTTGTTGAGTTCCTTTATCGTCTTCAATTTTTAACGCAACGCCTGTCGCACCACCACTCTCCAGCGCGAAAAAGGAATCATCATCTGTATCAGGCTGACTGTCCATTTCAACCGTTGCTTTAGATATCCCATCGCACTCTTTGAGCTCAATGGTGAAATCCTTTTTACTTAATACCGTACCGACTGCTGCATGTTTTGGCAGCATCATTGTTCCCATGTCGACTTCAAGATCACTCTTTTCCATCTCGCAAGCTTTAGTGGTAATAGTGATGGAGAAATGAATATCCCCTACCGGGCCAAGATCCGTCGCCGCCTTCACCCCGCAGATAAACAGACTCATACCGACGATACCACTATTCAGCAATAATTGGAGTTTCATAGCATCACTCCATTTCCAGGTGCACAGTCGTAACACCTTCAAATGTCCCACCTTGTGGAGCATTGCCGGTTGTACTAATAGGTATTGCCAGTAGCCTGATCGTCGCATTTCGGTGCGTTGCTGTGTCCAGACGGCTCAAATCTAATAACGTGGTGCTATTGGCATCATTAGGTATAAGAACCTTGCCACTGGAGTCTTTTACCAACACACCGATATCGGGATTCCCCATATCTACAGCTCGGTTATCGGCACTATTTGTTGTCCCTTCTAGCCTTAACGATACCTTGATGCCATCAGAGATATTATTACAGTCAAAGCCGAGGTTAATTTCGTGCTCCGTACCGCCGACAGGTGCCTGTCCACGTCTATTTTTAAATGCCGAGGAGGGATATTCACCAAATGGCACATCCAGAACAGTTCCTGGTTTAATTTCACAACCCTGAGTAATCGTTAGCCGTCCGGAAATACTTACCGTCGATATAGGTTGTGAACTGTAGGTTCCTTTTTTCTTGGTTGCATATAAAGCCACAACGGTTGTTTTTGGAATATCAACTTCACCCTCAATAGGTTTACTAATCACAAAGGATAAATATCCATTCGAACCATATTGCCCATTGTTTCCACCTGTGCAGTCATGAGCATTATAGTTATTTGGAATTTGAACATTTTTTTGGGGTACATGAACCATTACATTAGGAGCCTGAATCATCGTCATCACTTCCAGTTCAGGTACAAGCCGGTAGTATTGCTCACCATTTATTTTCCTGGTGGTTACACTGAGCAAGCTTTGCCCCCATACATAGGTATCAACTTCTTTTGTATAGGTTGATGGATCCGGACATTCGCATACCATATTGAAACGTGTTCCATTTGCCCAGGTCGTCGCGAGTTTTAACTCTGTACCTGCGGTATTTTTACTTGCATCGTTTACATCAACATTTACCGCCACAGGATAGTCATACACCATGCCGCCTTCGGCAGCGCATGCCCCCCAGTCCGCAGCAAATGCCTCACCTGAAAATCCTGATACACATCCTAATAAGGATAATGCTATTGCCGCTTTCATTTCGCTCTCCTTGCTTACTGGCAATTAGCCGACACAGGAATAATTCCGCCCTGTTTTAATTCTACGGATAATTTGTATGACGCAATGCATTGCTGTGCTGTGTCATTACCCCATTTAATCAGTACACGCCCTTCTTCTGGCATCCCACTTATATAGAGTTGCCCTTCTTCACCTACGATGCTACTTACTCCGGCCTTTTCATCGTCCATTAATGTCGCTGTTGCGCCGAAAGGAACATGACTACCTGTTGAGCGGAGTAGTATCATTAACACACGATAACCGACACGAGTATCAAACCGAGCTTTGACAATGGCTCCGCGAGTCGGGACCACTTTCTGAAAAGCATTCTCTATATCAACATCTTCCCCCAACGAATCGCTACGCAGTGAGATTTCGTTTTCACGATAAGGCATGGCGTAAGGCACAACCGCGTTGCCCATCCAGTCAACCTGAACGCCGCCGTTATTCACCACGCGGGCATTGCGCGCACCGGGCGCGGAGATAAGTGTCATGGTTTCGCCTAACGGTTGAGAAAGTGTCACGCCTTCGCTGTGAACAATTACGCCGCCACGAACGCTGTAGTTGAGTTGCCGATAATCTCTCCCGTAGCTATAGCCTACGTTGACATTGCCGGAACCACCCTGATACCCGACGTTCGCATTGCCACTATTACCTACGCCATCGCTTGCGTAGCCTTCCTGGATACTGTAGTTCAGGTTGCGATCCTCAAGCAGCGTGCCGCTTACCCCAACCTGTTGATTTGTCCGACCATCCTGGTCGGTAGTAACGCGATAGTTACTCCAGGCTCGACCCAGTGGTACCGAAATATTAAGAGACAATAAGCGGTCGCTTTCATCCCACTCAGGACTTTTATTCCAGCTATACGCAATGCTGTAACTGACTCTGCCAATACGGCCGTTATAACCCGCTGACACCGAGTTCTGTTTACCTACGTCGTTCCAGTAATCTTGCTGGGTTAAATTTAAATAGACTGAGCCATATGAACCTAATTGCTGCGTCAGGTTACCCTGAATTTCGCTACGTTTGTGATAGCGGCTATAGTCACTGTCAGCATCACTGCGTACATCTGTGGCTTCCTGGAAAGTATAGAAACCACTGGTAGAATATTTGTAGCCAGCCAGGCGAAAATCAGTACCGCTTTCAAAGCTCTTGGAGTACAGGAAGCGATAAGATTGTCCCTGGCTATCACGATCGTTATTCAGTTCGCTTTTCGCCTGTGTGACATCAATTGATATAGCCCCGATGTAACCAAAGTTTTTACCTACACCAAGCGCAAATGCATTGTAATTATTAGACACTAATGCACCACCGTAGGCGGTTATCCCCCACGGTAAACCATAAATAAGATCGAGTTGCCCAAAACGCGGAGTATCACTGTTATAATTCCCGGCCCGGTATTCACCGGCAGCAAGGCTATATTTTAGATGGCCTTCGCGCTGGAAAATGGCAACGGATGAAAATGGCTGAATAAAGCGTTGTTCGCTTCCGTCAGCCTCTTTGATAATAACCGTAAGGTCGCCACTGTTTGAGGTAGGGTAAAGATCATTAATTTCAAAGGCACCCGGTTGAACATAGGTACGATAAATAACATATCCGTTTTGTTCAATGCTTACTTCTGCATTACTTTTGGCAATACCACGAACGATAGGCGCAAAGCCTCGCTGGCTGTCAGGAAGCATATCTTCATCAGAGGCTAACATAGCACCACGCATCTGAACGCTATCAAAAATATCAGAAGGCGTTGCAGTATCTCCTAATGTTAATTGGGCTTTAAATGGCACAATAGCCCGGCTTAAATGAGTGCCGATATTATCCCATTGGTCTCTACCACCCGAATGACTCCAGGTACTGTAATTACGTAACCGCCACGCACCAAGGTTTAATCCGCTGCGTAGGTTAAGATAATAGCTATCGCTTTTTAGCGTATCGTCACCGTCATCATGATGAACCGCCCCCTCTTCATCAACGTAGCTGCCTGAAGAACCCGAAGAGTCATATTCACTGTTGCTACCACTAAAACTGTAATCCAACAGTATTGCCGGGACACCTTCATCCCATAAAGATTCGGGTACGGTGCCGCGCGCTACTTGCTGCATTGCCGCCTGAGGAAAACTTAATATCAGTTTTTGTTCGCTAAAGTCGAAACGGCTGGACGCTAGCGGAATGATTTCATCAAACGCTACACAGGCTTCTGCGGGCACCAAATTAAGAGCAGGGAAACTCTCAACGCGCACTCCCATCTCCGCCAATTGCGTCTTGCTAAGGCACGGTACCAGCGACTCACCCAATACTTTTTTCTGTGCCTCCGTCGCCGCTTTAAACTCAAGCGTACGTGCTTCCATTCTCTGCTCATTAACATATACAGAGACACGATAAGTACCGGGTAATTGCTCTTCTCGACCTTTTTCGAACATCGTTAAATCGACATGCTGGTCAACGCCTTGTACATCTTCAAGAAACCGAGGGTTAAATTTCCCTGCATTAACAGAGAACGTACTGGCAACTGCGATCGCCAACACAGAGATGGAAAAGGAAGAGAAAGAATGTGAAACGGTCTTCCGTGACATTAAGCAATTTCTCCAGGCAAGATATTAATCAATTAATATTTTTAGTCAGCATTTCCGCAGACGAACCAAAATCATTGATTGTATTGAATTTAATTTTAGAAATCGTACTTACCCCAGCAGGCAATGTAATATTTAATGACCCTTTAGCAGGTACCATGCCGGATTTTTCAATTTCTCTTTCATTCACGAAAAATTGATTAAACGTAATATTGAATACTGTTGGGTTATCTACACGAATCTGATTGCCGCTACGTGTGAAATGTAACTCATGAGGTGCTGTTTTCACGTCTCCTTTTAGTCCTACCGGACGATAAAAAAGTTTTATCCGGGTGCGAACAGCAATCTGCAAAACGTTTTTATTTTCACTGTCATCACTTTTGGAAGGAATCGCCTTCACATTAACCCAATAGACCGATTCGCGATCCTGTGGCAGGCCTGGATTAATATTAACAATACGTAATACATTGTTTTTTTCGGGATCAAGTTTGAACAGTGGCGGGGTAATAATAAATGGTGTTTTTTTATTACCAGCCATGTCATCTATCCATGACTGAACCAGAAACTCTTCCGTTTTGTTCTTATTATTAATCGTCAATGATGCTTCTTTCTTATTACCGTCGTAGATCACACGAGTAGAACTTAATGCAATACCACCAGCCAGGCTAGATTGAGAAGCAAATATAGATAATAACAAGGCAAAAAAAATTATTTTCATCACTCGGTCCCTGAATTAATGAATGACTCTGGCAGTGATTTCTCACCGCCAGTTGACAAACAATTATTCGTAAGTCAGGTTGAAATCTACTTCAGCATTACCGTAACCGGTAGTAACTACGTCTTTAGTAGAAACATAGTTAGCAGTAAAATAAAGAACGGTCTGACCGTCTTTAATTTCAGTTTCAGCAGTACCAGAATTCAACGGAATTAATGTATTGGAATTGTCATAAATGCCAATACCCACGCCAGTTGCTGCACCTGCTTCAGTGCTCAGAGACACCAGGCTACCATTCGTGCTATCGCTATCACCAACACCACTAAAGCCAACTTTCACTTTAGTTTTGCCGGCACCGGTATCACACTCTTCCAGTTTAACTTCGAACGGTTTGGACGGAGATTTTGCCCCAATTGCAGTAAAGACAGATTTATTTACCTGACCCAAAACAACTTCCTGTTTCTGAGAGTCAACTGACAACACACAAGGTGCATCGACGATCTCGCCTATAAATTTGACAGTACCATCACCAGACTCCGCCGCAAATACGGAACCAGAAGTCAACGCCAGCACTGACAAGGCAAAAACGACCTTTTTCATGTAAAACTCCATTTATATAGATAAATATGCTTGATGTTGTTCATAACAACGGGGGGCAGATTATACAAATGGTGCTAAAAAATAAAATTATTTTACTGAGAATGTATTTTTGTAAAAAAGTTAAACTTACTTCAACTTCAATGCATTACAAATAACACATCAAATAGCCACTGTGTTTTTAGGAATATATTTATATTTATGATTTATATTAAATAACAAAACATATTCTTCATATGAATATTATTGCTCATTTAATATTCAATTATAAAAAAGGGAGACGCTGACGTCTCCCTGTGGAATTTATTTCAGTAGCCACATATTTCTAAATATGTGCTTCACGCAATACTTCCTGCTCTGGCTGGCGAATGGTAGTAGAAAGCGCCAGAGACAAAATCAGCAGGGCAAAAATGACGTAGAAAGTCACATAGAAGCCGCCAAACAGTGAGGCGATAAGCGAGCCGCAAATGCTGCCGATACCGAAACCGAGGTAAATCACACCGTAGTTTTTAGCCAGGTTATTAAGACCGAAAAACTCACTGACCAGTGACGGGAACACAGTAATCGTGCCACCGAAGTTAAACGCCACACAGGCAATCGCCGCAAAGAACGTCACTGCATTCAATGGTGCAAACAGCAGTGCTGCCATACCCACCAGCGAAATCACCTGTCCAATAGTGATGACGCGGATACGGGCGATTTTGTCAGACAGAATGCCCAACACCAGACGACCAGAAAGGTTAGCAATAGAAATAACCGTCACTGCGTTGGCCGCGGAAATTGCATCAAGATGCGCCAGACTCTGAGCAATATCTTTCGCTACACCAATCACATACAGGCCGCTCATGCAGGCAGTGAGGAACATCACCGCCAGCATCCAGTATTGCGGTTTACGCATTGACTCGGCCAGAGTGAAATCATTTTCCACTACACCATTATGGGTTTTGACTTCCTGTTTCGGTGCATCTTTCATTAACGTCGCGCCAAAGACAATCATCACCAGCGCAATCGCGCCCCAAATCACAAAGGTTTTTTCCAGACCCACCGTCTCCAGCAGATGCGAGTCGATAAATTTGAATCCCAGGCTACCCAAACCATAGGAACCAATGGCAAACGCGGAGATCAGCCCTTTACGCTCCGGGAACCACTTCACACAGTTAGAGAGCGTCAGCAGATAACCTGCGCCATCTGCCAGACCAACCAGCACACCAGCGCTCAACCACAACATCATCAGGCTGTTGGAGTGCGCGGTAAGAAAGAACCCCAATCCCAGCAGAATACCGGAAGCCATTGTGACGCGCTTGACACCAAAACGTTCCTGTAACTTGCCAGCCACAGAAGAAGAAATTGCCAGCCCCAGACTCAACAGGCCGAAGGAGAAAGCAACCTGACTGACCGGCGCATCCAGTTTGGCAGAGAGCGCGCCATTAAACAGGCTCCAGGTATAAACTGACCCCAGCGCAAACTGGGTGATAATGGTACCGATAAGGGTTAGCCAGCGGGTACGCTGATAGTTTGAAGGTGTCATGGCAGTGTCCTGCAGTAGTAAATTGGAAGATTCTCTGCCGACAACCATAACGAAGTGCATTTTATGCCAGGGGAAAAACGGCATGAAATGCCATCAGAACGGAATGAAATGCTTTAACTAAGGAATGAATGACATGACAAACATTCATTAAAATTATTATTTGAGTGAGTTAGCACCCACTATCATTACAATGATTGTTATTGCCGGGCTTTGATTGTGACTAATTCGTTAAAATCTGGCGCTAACACCCATGGTATACAAGTAATCACTATCATTGGCGCTATTCTCCGCCTGGGATAACGCGGCATAGGCGGCAATATGTTGGTTAAGCAACATATCGGCTCCTACGGTCACATCGAGCCAGTTACCATTCTGATTTGTCGCTGTCATGCGACTTAGGCCTGATTGAGCCTTCCAGATATTTTCACCAAATTGCTGGTTGTAGCTGATTTGCGCCCAGGGGCGGAAATCGCCAAGTCGGGAATCAACACGCCAGCCTAACGTACTGACGCTGGCATGCCATAACGGATCGGTCAGCATTGTCGTGCTGTCGCCAAACTCGTTATACATCGAAGTGGTCGTACCGTCGTAATGCAATGCGGCAACCGGGCCAGTCGTAACGTGTTCATATAAAGGGAAATTCCAGCCCATACTCATGCTGCTGGTTACATCCGCAGGCGTTTCTTCCGCCAGATTAACGTCCAGTCCCAGCACTCTTTGGCTGCTTTGAATACGTTGCGACAAAATATCGTTGTAATCCGGTTGGTGATCGCTATCCCAGGTGTAACGCTCCGTGGTATGTCCGGGTTGCGTATCAACGATATATTCTTGTTGCCAGGCGTAAGCTGTGTTGAGAAAAAAGGAATTGATTACCACGCTCGCCAGTAGACTTAACGTCTGGCAACCACCACATTTTTTTATGATCATTAACACGACTCCAGGGAAGAGCCGAATTCGGCATTATTATTGTCATTGTATGAAAGATATCGGGCATAGTAGTCCTGTATTAAATATTGACTTTTTCACCGGTGCGTCAAGAAAAGCCGGTGAAATTTTTACGAACAGGTACATAGCGAGGGAAAGTATGGAACGTTGCGGCTGGGTGAGTCAGGACCCGCTTTATATTGCCTACCACGATGAAGAGTGGGGCGTGCCTGAAACTGACAGTAAAAAACTGTTCGAAATGATCTGCCTTGAAGGTCAACAAGCGGGGCTGTCCTGGATTACCGTCCTCAAAAAACGAGAAAATTATCGCGCCTGTTTTCATCAGTTCGATCCAGTAAAAGTTGCGGCAATGCAGGAAGA
The DNA here is from genome assembly GCF_005781125.1 of Escherichia sp. E2748. Taxonomy (NCBI): domain Bacteria; kingdom Pseudomonadati; phylum Pseudomonadota; class Gammaproteobacteria; order Enterobacterales; family Enterobacteriaceae; genus Escherichia; species Escherichia sp. E2748. The sequence goes on along the minus strand of NZ_VATP01000022.1, from coordinate 77,905 downwards.
GGATGTCGAAAGACTGGTTCAGGACGCCGGGATTATCCGCCATCGCGGGAAGATTCAGGCCATTATTGGCAATGCGCGTGCATACCTGCAAATGGAAGAGAACGGCGAACCGTTTGCCGATTTTGTCTGGTCGTTCGTAAATCATCAGCCACAGGTAACACAAGCCACAACGTTGAGCGAAATCCCCTCGTCGACACCTGCCTCCGACGCACTCTCTAAGGCATTGAAAAAACGTGGCTTTAAATTTGTAGGCTCGACGATTTGTTACTCCTTTATGCAGGCGAGTGGGCTGGTGAACGATCATGTGGTTGGCTGCTGTTGCCATCCGGGGAATAAGGCATGATTAGACAAGCGCAACGTTCTGAGCTGCCCGCGATCCTTGAACTGTGGCTGGAAAGCACAACCTGGGGACATCCCTTTATAGAAGAGAGTTATTGGCGTGACTGCATTCCACTGGTGCGTGATGCATATCTTGCTAACGCACAAAACTGGGTGTGGGAAGAAAGCGGTGAATTTCTCGGTTTTGTCAGCGTAATGGAAGGGCGATTTCTGGCAGCGATGTTTGTCGCACCGAAGGCTGTCAGGCGCGGTATCGGCAAGGCGTTAATGCAACATATGCAACAACGCCATCCCCATTTATTGCTGGAGGTTTACCAGAAAAACCAACCAGCGATAAGTTTTTATCATGCGCAAGGCTTTCGCATTGTCGACTGCGCATGGCAGGAGGAAACTCAACTCCCTACCTGGATTATGGACTGGCAGGCGGATCAAACGCCGTAAGCGTAAGTTCAGGGCCGGTGTATTTTTCCAGCCACGCCAGCGCCGTGTTACCTGCACAGCCATTCCCCAGCCGCGAGCTTGGGAGGTCTTTGGTCAGTACATTCACCGCACCGTTCTTACAAATCCCGCCAGCAGTAAAATCCAGATCCGGCCATGCCCCTTCGTGAATGCACATCACACCGGGTTTGATACCTTCGCTAATCACCGCTCCGGCAAGGATTTGCCCGCGTGAGTTCCACAACCGAACAGTATCACCATCTTGTATACCGCGCGCCTGTGCATCTACAGGATGAATGGTGACAGGTTCTCGATTTGCCACCGCGTACAATTCGCGCAGGGAACTGTAATTCAACTGACTGTGCAGACGATGCGCCGGATGAGCAGAAAGTACCTGCAACTGTTCCGGTTCGGCGTTGCCCTGCCACTCATCCGGCTCCAGCCACATGGGATGCCCTGGACAATCAGGGTAACCGTAATCCGCGATACGCTGCGAGAAGATTTCAATCTTACCACTGGCAGTTTTTAACGGATGCGCCTGTGGGGCGCGGCGAAAATCAGCAAACCGAATAAACTGTTCGCTGGTTGGGTTTTCTGGCATCTCAATTAACTGGTTGGCTTCCCAGAACGCGTCAAACGGCGGCAAGTGTACCTGCTGACTTGCCCCACGTTGCCGCGCAACGTTATAGAACGTTTCCAGCCATTGCAGCTCACTTTTCCCTTCCGTAAACCGTGTATAGCCGCCCTTCTCCCAGCGCTCACTTAACTCAGCAAAAACATCAAAATCATTACGCGCTTCGTCACGCGGCGGCACGACTTGCTTCATCGGCACCAGATGCTGATTGCTGTAATCACCAGTCATAGTGAGATCGTTACGCTCAAACGAGGTGGTCGCGGGGAGGACGATATCGGCGTGTTTCGCCGCCGCCGTCCAGAAACATTCCGATATCACCACCAGCTCCGGTTTTTGCCAGGCGCGGATCAAGCGATTAGTGTCCTGGTGGTGGGTAAAGTTGGCACCGCCCGCCCACCAGATAAAACGAATATCCGGAAAATGTCGGTTCATGCCGTTGTGTTGATACGCGCCGCCAGGATTTTCCAGAGCTTCAACAATGCGAGCTACGGGGATTTTATCTACCGCATCGGTGCCCTCCGGCAAACTGCCCTGCATGGATGAAAGCACCGCAGCGCGGCGCGTGGGATTACCACCGTTGGCAAAATGATAAGAAAGCCCAAAACCGCCACCTGGTGTACCGATTTGCCCCAACATTGCCGCCAGCGTGACGAGCATCCAGTGTTTCTGCTCGCCAAACTGTTGGCGTTGCATTCCCCAACCAGCCATCAGCATGGTGGTATTTTGATGGAAAATAGCCGCCAGTTCGCGGATTTTCTCTGCGCCAACACCACAAATCTCTGCTGCCCATTCGGCAGTTTTCGCAATGCCATCGCTCTCGCCCAGCAAATAAGCGGCGAAGACGTCATAACCTGTGGTACAACGTGCCAGAAATGCCTCGTCGTGCCAGCCATTTTCCACCAGCGTATGGGCGATCCCCAGCATCAGTGCTACGTCGGTGCCCATATGTGGAGCTACCCACTCTATTTTGTCGCCAAAGAAATCGACGGTTTCCGATCGCATTGGATCAATGCAGATCAGCTTTTTCCCACTGTCACGCAGTGCACAAAAGTAAGAAAGCCCCTGCTCATCAGACGCATTCCACGCAATTTTCAGCGTATTTAGAGGGTTAGCACTCCACAGCACCACCACATCGCTGTGTTGCAGTACCAACGGCCAGCTGGTCTGCTGTTGATAAACTTCGCTGCCGCCCACAACATACGGCATGATCGCCTGTGCTGCGCCGGTCGAATAATCCCCCAGATGGCCGGTATAGCCGCCTGCCAGCGCCATATAGCGTTGTAACAAGGTTGACGCTTTATGCAGCACGCCATTTGAACGCCAACCGTAGGAACCGGCAAAAATCGACGCCGGACCATAAGTTCCGCGAATGCGTTTGTGTTGTTGGTGAATAAGATCCAGTGCCTCATCCCAACTCACGCGAACAAATTCGTCTTGCCCGCGAATTCCTTGTGGATTTTCTGGTGACGCAAGAAAGCCTTTACGCACCATCGGAAATCGCACCCGCGTATTGCTATGAACCTGGTCGCGAACCGCACTCTGCAAAGAGTTTTCCATTCCTGTGGTTAACACACCACGCGAGCTGAAAACTGTTTCACCGTCGGTTTCAACCAGCATTGGGCCCCAGTGGGCGGCAGTAAGAACAGAATAACGTGAGGATGAGTTGGCCAAACCAAAGGCTCCTGAAAAGTTAGATGTATTGAGCAGTTAAATATTACTTACAAATTTCCGAGTATTCCCAGGAATAATCTTCATATTCACACGGCATAATCTTCCGCCACGAAACCCGTGGCAAAGAATAAAAAGGTTATTAAGGATTAACAATGAAGAAACGTGTTTATCTTATTGCCGCCGTTGTGAGTGGCGCTCTGGCGGTATCTGGCTGTACAACTAACCCTTACACCGGCGAACGCGAAGCGGGTAAATCTGCTATTGGCGCGGGTCTGGGCTCTCTCGTTGGCGCGGGCATTGGCGCACTCTCTTCTTCGAAGAAAGATCGTGGTAAAGGCGCACTGATTGGCGCAGCAGCAGGCGCGGCACTGGGCGGCGGCGTTGGCTATTACATGGATGTGCAGGAAGCGAAACTGCGCGACAAAATGCGCGGCACCGGCGTTAGCGTAACGCGCAGCGGGGACAACATTATCCTCAACATGCCGAACAATGTGACCTTCGACAGCAGCAGCGCCACTCTGAAACCAGCAGGTGCTAACACCCTGACCGGTGTTGCAATGGTACTGAAAGAGTACCCGAAAACGGCGGTTAACGTGATTGGCTACACCGACAGCACTGGTGGTCATGACCTGAACATGCGTCTGTCGCAGCAGCGTGCAGATTCCGTTGCCAGCGCGTTGATCACCCAGGGCGTTGACGCCAGCCGTATTCGTACCCAGGGTCTTGGTCCGGCTAACCCGATCGCCAGCAACAGCACCGCAGAAGGCAAAGCCCAAAACCGTCGCGTAGAAATTACCTTAAGCCCGCTGTAATCACTTTCATGCCAGGTGGTGATTCAATCACCTGGTATTCTTAGGTTTTCCTGCTTCATTTTTCAGGCTAAGGTGATCGCCTTATCAGTGAATGGAGAGAAGCATGAAGCCGTCCGTTATCCTCTACAAAGCCTTACCTGATGATTTACTGCAACGCCTGCAAGCACATTTCACCGTTCACCAGGTGACAGACCTCACTCCACAGACCGTTGCGCAAAACGCGGAAATTTTTGCCGAAGCCGAGGGCTTGTTAGGTTCAAATGAAAATGTTGATGCCGCGTTGCTGGACAAAATGCCGAAACTGCGTGCCACATCAACTATCTCTGTAGGCTACGACAATTTCGATGTCGATGCGCTTACCGCCCGAAAAATCCTGCTAATGCATACGCCAACCGTATTAACGGAAACGGTGGCCGATACGCTGATGGCATTGGTGCTGTGTACCGCGCGTCGGGTTGTCGAGGTAGCAGAACGCGTAAAAGCAGGCGAATGGACCGCGAGCATTGGCCCGGACTGGTACGGCAGCGACGTGCATCATAAAACTCTTGGCATTGTCGGGATGGGACGGATTGGCATGGCACTGGCACAACGGGCGCACTTTGGCTTCAACATGCCGATTCTCTATAACGCTCGCCGCCACCATAAAGAAGCTGAAGAACGCTTTAACGCCCGTTATTGCGATCTGGATACGCTGCTACAAGAATCGGATTTCGTTTGCCTGATCCTGCCGCTAACTGAAGAAACGCATCACCTGTTTGGCGCTGAACAATTCGCCAAAATGAAATCCTCCGCCATCTTCATTAATGCAGGACGTGGACCGGTGGTTGACGAAAATGCACTGATTGCGGCATTGCAGAAAGGGGAAATTCACGCCGCCGGACTGGATGTCTTCGAACAAGAGCCACTGTCAGTAGATTCACCGCTGCTCTCAATGGCAAATGTCGTCGCAGTCCCACATATTGGTTCTGCTACTCATGAGACGCGTTATGGCATGGCCGCCTGTGCGGTGGATAATTTGATTAATGCGTTACAAGGGAATGTCGAGAAGAACTGTGTGAATCCGCAAGTCGCGGAATAACCGCGACTGCGTGGAGAAAAGCCCGAAAATCTCCCGGGCTTTTACTCTTTATTGGGTTGCAGTTACTGCTGCGGTCCAGGCCTGATTAAACGCCTGATGTTGTGCCGGTAATGGCGCAATCAGTTTGTTATATTCACTCGCCTGCTGCGAAGTCGGGAACTGAATGCCATTCGCCACAAAGCTTACCTGAGTACCCTGCTGGGAAATATAGTCCCCAACCATTACCAGTTGTTGTGTAAAGGTTTGTGCCGCCGGAATCAACGGTTGTAACGCATCAGCCGGTGTCGTCACCACTTTGGTGAATGCCTGATCAAAGACCGGCTTCAGATCATCAGTCTGTTTCAGCGCAGAGTGCGCAGCATCGGCCTGCAACTTCGCATTTTGTAGCTGTTGCGCCAGTACACCCAGCGAACCGTTCATTTCACGCAGCGGACCACTTTGCGTGACATAATCCTGTGGTGCACGAATTGCGTTAACGCTGTCTACAACCGGACGTAGACCGGAATCCATCGCCTGATTCACCTGTTGGGAATAGCCATACAGAATCGCGTAATCAGAGACAAAAGGACCAAATTGTTTTTTCTGATCGGCAGTCAAGGTTGGTAGACGTTCACCGCTACGCATCACTGTATTCTGCAGGAAGTCGATAAACGCTTTACGCTGATCGCCTTCTTTATCAAAACACCCACTCAGGCTAACTACCATTAATAACGCCGCAAGAGGCGCAAACCAGCGAGAGCAGGACTTTCCTGTCGCCATTTTCTTACTCCTTTCACCCAAAAAAAGCGCACAACGACACACGCGTGTCTGACGTGACAAGGATAGTCCAGGACAAGCTTGCAAGATACCCTTTATGCATAATCTTCCTGGGAAAATGATGTAGAAAATGAAGGAAGGTTAATTTGTTGTTTCATTGTTAAAAACAGGCATTGCTATTGCGTTTTTTAGCCAGGACTTTACTTCTCTTAGGTAGGTGAAATTTTCGGAATCTTTACAATCCGGGATTCTGAGAAATATATCGGCATTAATCATATCGTTAGGCAACTATAAGTCACAGTTATTGATAGGCTGAATCGAATCACACTCTGGTTGCTTCCCGCTGAGTCTGTGTTTCCCGACTATTCTTAATGAGCTTCAATGCAATTCACGATCCCGCAGTGTGATTTGAGGAGTTTTCAATGGAATATAAAGATCCAATGCTTGAGCTGTTGAGCAGCCTGGAACAAATTGTTTTTAAAGATGAAACACAGAAGATTACCCTGACGCACAGACCTACACCCTGTACTGAGATTGAGCAATTACGCAAAGGAACGGGGTTAAAAATTGATGATTTCGCTCGTGTTTTGGGCGTATCCGTTGCGATGGTAAAGGAATGGGAATCCAGACGAGTGAAGCCTTCCAGTGCTGAACTAAAATTAATGCGTCTGATTCAGGCCAATCCGGCATTAAGTAAGCAGTTGATGGAATAGAGTTTTATTAACTTTTTTGATGTTTACGGTCCTGATGACAGGGCCGTTTTCCGACCGATTAATCATAAATTTGAAAAATAATTGTTGCATCCACCTCCAATGCGTGGCTTAATGCACATCAACGGTTTGACGTACAGACCATTAAAGCAGTGTAGTAAGGCAAGTCCCTTCAAGAGTTATCGTTGATACCCCTCGTAGTGCACATTTCCTTTAACGCTTCAAAATCTGTAAAGCACGCCATATCGCCGAAAGGCACACTTAATTATTAAAGGTAATACACTATGTCCGGTAAAATGACTGGTATCGTAAAATGGTTCAACGCTGACAAAGGCTTCGGCTTCATCACTCCTGACGATGGTTCTAAAGACGTGTTCGTACACTTCTCTGCTATCCAGAACGATGGTTACAAATCTCTGGACGAAGGTCAGAAAGTGTCCTTCACCATCGAAAGCGGCGCTAAAGGCCCGGCAGCTGGTAACGTAACCAGCCTGTAATCTCTGCTTTAAAGCACAGAATCTAAGATCCCTGCCATTTGGCGGGGATTTTTTTATTGGAAAAACCGCTTTATATGTAGAGAAAAACAGTCCCAGGAACAATCCAGATCCGGCACCGGGATGTGGCAATCACGACAGACCGCACCATCACACCCGGAACAATCACAATCATTATTCTTCTTTTTACGTATAACCTCGTTCAGGTGTTGCTTCTGCCTGATTGTCTGTGCCGCAAGTCGGCAATCTGCAAAACGCTGACGTATCTCGCCCCAGCCTGCAATAACACCTTTCTGTTGAATAATCTCTTTGACCGCTCCCGAACATCCCTGCGTTTGGTGCAACACACTGTAAGCACAGCGATATCCTTTGCGAGGAGAAAGATGTCGTTGATAAAGCATTATCAACAGTAAAAGCAGTTTATTCATGAAGGCTCCGAACCATTCATGCTCTCAATTAAAAACCTATTTAATAGCCAAATCCATTCGCATTTTTTAAATAATATTCATCAAGGAAATAAATTAGGGTGCATTGAGAATACCCAACACCGTAAGAAAGGCGGGAATAACTTCCCGCCGAAGACTCTTACTCTTTCAAATTGCAGGCTAAAAATGCCGCCAGCTCATAACTCCCCTGTTTAATATGCAATTCACACAGTGAATCTCTTACCATCCAGGTGAAAAATAAAAGCGTGAAACAAATCACTATTAAAGAAAGTAATCCGTATTTTTGCGGCATTCCCAGCCTCCTGTGTTGATTTCCAACGAGTAAGAGGCTAACCTTATGGTGTTCAGGCATAGAGGTAGCCTCACTTTGATTTATAGTCAGGTGGGGCTTTTCTCTGTCTGCCTTTCGGTGAATACCTGAGACAAACAGTCTCAAGCACCCACAGCTATTCTAGCGTAATAAATTCCTTTCCTCTCCTTAATAAAATCCTAAAAAAATCTCATGAAATTAATATATGAGATAATTTTTATTCAGCAGAAAATTATTAAAGGTAGCTGTATTATTTAGCTATAAAAAAAGCCTGCCAAGTGGCAGGCTATTTAATAACAGTGTTATTACTGCAACAGCGAAATATCCGCAACGCGCAGGAATAATTCGCGCAGTTTTTCCAGCATGGTCAGACGGTTGATACGCAGATCTTTGTCATCAACCATGACCATCACTTTATCGAAGAAAGCATCTACCGGTTCACGCAACTCGGCCAGTTCGACCAGCGCATCCTGGTAACGACCTTCAGCAAAGTACGGCTCCAGTTTGTCGCGCAGCACCACAACCTGCATCGCCAGCTTAATTTCTTCCGGCTCTTTCAGGGTAGAGGCATTCACGCGATCGCTCAGCACTTCGTCAGATTTCGCCAGAATGTTAGATACACGTTTGTTCGCCGCCGCCAGTGCTGCAGCCGCATCGAGCGTACGGAAGTGCGATACTGCTTTCATACGAGCATCGAAATCTGCCGGACGAGTCGGACGACGCGCCAGTACCGCCTGGATGGTGTCAACGGTGTAACCTTCGTCCTGATACCAGGCGCGGAAGCGACCAAGCATAAAGTCGATAACGTCATCAACCACGTTGGCGTTGGTCAGCTTATCACCGTACAAGCGCACCGCTTCTTCGGTCAGCGTTTGCAGATCAAGGTTGAGGTTCTTCTCAACGATAATACGCAGCACGCCAAGTGCGGCACGACGCAGCGCAAACGGGTCTTTGTCGCCTTTCGGATGCTGACCAATACCGAAGATACCCGCCAGGGTGTCCATCTTGTCAGCAATCGCCAGCGCACAGGCTACCGGGTTAGACGGCAGGTCATCACCGGCAAAACGCGGCTGATACTGCTCGTTCAGCGCTACCGCGACATCTTCCGCTTCGCCATCGTGACGCGCGTAGTGCATCCCCATTACGCCTTGGGTGTCGGTGAACTCGAAGACCATGTTGGTCATCAGGTCACACTTAGACAGCAGGCCCGCACGGGTAGCGTGGTTAACGTCAGCGCCAATCTGTTCAGCAATCCAGCCAGCCAGTGCCTGGATGCGGTCAGTTTTGTCACGCAGTGTGCCAAGCTGTTGCTGGAACAGCACGGTTTGCAGGCGCGGCAGGTTATCTTCCAGACGTTTTTTACGGTCGGTGTTGAAGAAGAACTCGGCATCCGCCAGGCGTGGACGAACAACCTTTTCGTTACCAGAAATAATTTGCTGCGGATCTTTCGATTCGATGTTGGCAACGAAGATAAAGTTCGGCAGCAGTTTGCCGTCGTTCGCGTACACCGGGAAGTACTTCTGATCACCTTTCATGGTGTAAACCAGGGCTTCAGATGGCACCGCGAGGAATTTCTCTTCGAATTTCGCAGTCAGCACAACCGGCCATTCAACCAGAGAAGCCACTTCTTCTAGCAGGTTTTCGCTTAAGTCAGCGTTACCGCCAATCTTACGCGCTGCTTCTTCGGCATCGGCTTTAATCTTCGCCTTACGTTCTTCATAATCGGCGATGACTTTCCCGCGCTCACGCAGAATCTCCGGATACTGATCGGCATTGTCGATAGTGAATTCCGGTTCGCCCATAAAGCGGTGACCGCGAATCACGCGATCGGACTGAATGCCCAGAATGGTTGCCGGAATGACTTTGTCGCCCAGCAGCAGGGTCACGGTGTGTACCGGACGCACGAAGTGTACGTCAGACGCGCCCCAGCGCATCAGTTTCGGGATCGGCAGTTTCGCCAGCGAAGTCGCAACCATATTCGGCAGCAGTGCTTCGGTGCTTTCGCCCTTCACATGGGCGCGATACAGCAGCCATTCGCCTTTATCGGTAGTCAGACGCTCAGCCTGGTCAACGGTAATACCGCAACCACGCGCCCAACCTTCTGCCGCTTTGCTCGGCTTGCCTTCAGCGTCGAACGCCTGGGCAATCGCCGGGCCGCGTTTTTCGATTTCACGATCCGGCTGTGCTTCCGCCAGGTTAGCTACTTTCAGCGCCAGACGACGCGGAGCAGCAAACCATTGAACGGTGCCGTGTGCGAGGCCAGCGTTATCCAGCTCCGCAGTAAAGTTCGCAGCAAAGGACTCAGCCAGGCTGCGCAGTGCTTTTGGTGGCAGCTCTTCAGTGCCGATTTCCACCAGAAAAGTTTTCTCAGACATAGCCGCCTCTTACTTATCTTTGTTGCACATCGGGAAGCCGAGGGCTTCACGGGAAGCGTAGTATGCTTCTGCCACTGCTTTGGTCAGGGTGCGAATGCGCAGAATGTAGCGCTGACGCTCGGTGACGGAGATGGCTTTACGCGCATCCAGCAGGTTGAAGCTGTGGGCGGCTTTCAGAATACGTTCGTAGGCTGGCAGCGGCAGCGGATTTTCCAGCGCCAGCAGCTGCTGCGCTTCTTTCTCGTACTGCTCGAAGCAGGTGAACAGGAAGTCCACATCCGCGTATTCGAAGTTGTAAGTGGATTGCTCCACTTCGTTCTGATGGAACACGTCGCCGTAGGTGGTTTTACCCAGCGGGCCGTCGCTCCAGACCAGGTCGTAAACGCTGTCTACGCCCTGAATGTACATTGCCAGACGTTCCAGACCGTAGGTGATCTCGCCGGTAACCGGTTTACACTCCAGACCACCAACCTGCTGGAAGTAAGTGAACTGCGTCACTTCCATGCCGTTCAGCCACACTTCCCAGCCCAGCCCCCAGGCACCCAGCGTCGGGTTTTCCCAGTTATCTTCCACGAAACGGATATCGTGGATAGTCGGGTCCATGCCCAGCTCTTTCAGAGAACCGAGGTACAGCTCCTGAATATTGTCCGGCGATGGCTTAATCACCACCTGGAACTGATAGTAGTGCTGTAAACGGTTGGGGTTTTCGCCGTAGCGACCATCGGTCGGGCGACGAGAAGGCTGAACATAAGCAGCCGCCATCGGTTCTGGCCCCAGCGCGCGCAGACAGGTCATTGGGTGAGAGGTTCCCGCGCCGACTTCCATGTCCAATGGTTGAACAATGGTGCAGCCCTGGCGAGCCCAGTAATCCTGTAAGGTCAGGATCAAGCCCTGGAAGGTCCTGGTATCAAACTTTTGCATATTATTTCGTGCTGGATACGTGTGGATTTAAAGGAAGGGATCAGTATACCCGCTGGATGGAAGATATACAGTACGAAACGGGAAAAAGCAGGGCTTAACGCATGGAAAGATGCAAAAAATGGCCATCTGCGTCAAAAGAACAGACAAACTGCTCTTTCCGGAAGGTATAACCACGCATTTCGTAGCTTCCCTGGAACTGTTCAAAGGCGGTGACGTCGATTTTTTGCTCACCGGTGTTATAACGTTTTGCTGCCTGAACCTTGCACAATGCTTCCATATTCAATGAACGCAGCGGCTCAACCTTTACCCGCTGTGCTTTCTGCTCGGGTGGCGGTGTCGAGCATCCCACTAACACAATAAGTACCATTGCTGGAAAGAAAGAGTTCATCATCATTAAATTACCGTCTTATTTGCAGGTGAGTCTTATTATTAATATCGGTATAGTGGCTGAATCTAACGAATTTCCTCAAGCCTCTATAAGCTGTAGAGATAAAACTCGGATTATTCCAGTGCACCAGCTGAATGATTTATCGGTCAGACCTTTTTTTAACCAGTTACAGAGACACAGATGCAGCCCAAAATTTATTGGATTGATAACCTGCGAGGGATAGCCTGTTTAATGGTGGTGATGATTCATACCACCACCTGGTATGTAATCAACGCCCATAGCGTTAGCCCCGTAACCTGGGGTATCGCGAATGTTCTAAATTCTGCCTCCCGTGTCAGCGTGCCGCTATTTTTCATGATTTCCGGCTATCTCTTTTTTGGCGAACGTAGTGCCCAGCCGCGTCATTTTTTGCGTATTGGCTTATGCCTGCTGTTTTATAGTGTCATCGCGTTGATCTACATTGCGCTTTTTACCGCTATCAATGTGGAGTTAGCGCTGAGAAACCTGCTACAAAAGCCTGTGTTTTATCACTTATGGTTTTTCTTCGCGATTGCGGTGATTTATCTGGTTTCGCCGCTGGTTCAGGTGAAAAATGTTAGCGGTAAAATGTTGCTGGTACTCATGGTGGTGATTGGCATCATCGCTAACCCAAACACAGTGCCACAGAAGATTGACGGCTTCGAATGGCTACCGATTAACTTATATATCAATGGCGATACTTTTTACTACATCCTGTATGGCATGTTGGGCCGCGCCATTGGCATGATGGATACGCAACATAAATCACTGTCGTGGGTGAGCGCCACGCTGTTTGTTGCGGGGGTATTTATTATCTCTCGCGGGACATTATATGAATTACAGTGGCGAGGAAATTTTGCCGATACCTGGTATCTCTATTGCGGACCGATGGTTTTTATCTGTGCAATCGCGTTACTGACGCTGGTAAAAAATACGCTGGATACACGCACTGTTCCCGGGCTTGGGCTGATATCACGCCATTCTTTAGGTATATACGGGTTCCACGCATTGATTATCCATGCGCTGCGTACCCGGGGGATTGAGCTTAAAAACTGGCCAATACTGGATATTATCTGGATCTTCTGCGCCACGCTGGCCACAAGCTTATTACTTTCTGTGCTGGTGCAACGAATCGACCGCAACAGATTCGTAAGTTGAGCAAAAGCCCGGTCACACTGACCGGGCTTACAAGGATTATTCGCTATATTCTTCCTGAACAACCACAGTTTCTTTTGATGGATTAACTCCAGCATCACGAATATTCTTCTGCACTGCTACTGCACCAAACAAACTTAAAAAGAAGGCCAGACCATAAAACCCTTTTTCGCTGAGTAATAATGTTGCATTCCACAGACCAACTATCAGTAATGCAACAGAAATGATAAAGACAACCAGGCAGGTCATATAATAAATGGATGTAGTGGGGATGCCTTCATATTTGTCCCGCACAGTTTTTTGATAAGATGCGGCTGAAAATAGTCCTAACACCAGAACAGCAAAGTAATATCCTTTTTCATTTAACTGCATTTCCGCATTCCATAGCCCTAATAAATAGGTAACAATACCGCCGCCAAGCGCTATCCATGACACAATGCTAAATGCTGGAGAATAGGTTGATATTTTGTTTTCCATCACAGTATTCCTTTCATTCCTGAATGTGTAAGAGCTTTATGTTGCTCATGCCGAGCGAAACAAACGCATTTGACCAAACAAGCAGACAAAAAAGGCGATGGGGTAGATCACCATTTCATAAGCATTGATAGGTGCATTTAAAACACCGATAAACAACAGACCGATAGTGATTAACGCAACTAACTGGCAGATGCGAATAAACATGTCATCCAGTTGCCCGAGTTTTTCAGCACGAAGATAAGCATAATTGCCAAACGTTCCCGCCATTAACACACCGAGAAAATAGCCTTTGCCGCTTAACAATGGGCATGAGATCCATAGCCCAACCAGATAAACCAACGCCCCGACAACGAATAATAGTTTTGCCACAGTCTTTGAGGTTTTCATAATGATCTCCGTATCTACCAGCGATACATTACGATTAACCAACGAAAGACAAAACTGAAAAATACCATTAACAAATGATTTTCAGAATAAATTCATATTGAATACTAATGAATTGATAATTTATATAGACAGGAATTATCCCTGCCCGGTCAGGCAGGGGATAAGTTTACGCCATTAGTGGCAGAAGTTGCTGGTAGAGACGACGGAATGTTTCGCGTCGTGGCTGATAAGCGGCATGATGCTGCGCGTTCGGCATATGCGACTGCTCTAACGGCAGTTGCGGCAACAATTCACTGAGTGATTTATCTGGATTCACCGCAATCTGCGCCAACCTTGCTGCGCCCAGTGCAGGTCCTACATCACCACCCGTGCGGTAATCCAACTGCTGACCGCTGATATCCGCCAGCATCTGACGCCAGTACTCACTACGCGCTCCACCACCAATCAGGGTAATACTTTGCGGTTTAATACCGCAGGCGTGCACGACATCCATGCCGTCGGCCAGCGCATAACCCACGCCTTCCAGCACTGCTCGCGCCAGTTCATTAGGGCCGTGTTGATGGGTCAGGCCAAAGAAAACCCCCTTCGCCTGTGGATTATTGTGCGGGGTACGCTCGCCGGAAAGATAAGGCAAAAACCAGATTGGCTCGGCACTTTCATCTGCCTGTTGCGCAGCTGCAATTAAGGCTGGAACATTGCTCAGGCCGGTTAATTTCGCGGCCCAATCCAGACACGATGCCGCACTCAACATCACCGACATTAAATGCCAACGCTGTGGTAATGCATGGCAAAAGCTGTGTACGGCGCTTTCCGGCTTGCTTAAGAACCCTTCGCTCACCGCAAAATAAACACCAGAAGTTCCCAGCGACAGCATTGCCTGGTTGGCATCAACCATACCCACACCAACCGCGCCAGCCGCATTATCGCCGCCGCCCGCTACAACGGGCACTGCCGCCATTCCCCATGCTTTTGCCACCTCGGGTAGCAAAGTCCCAGTAACTTCACTGCCTTCGTATAATGCTGGCATCTGGTCACGGGACAGCTGGCAAGCTTGCAGCATGACATCACTCCAGTCACGCTTCGCGACATCCAGCCACATGGTGCCTGCCGCATCAGACATATCACTGGCAAACTCTCCGGTCATACGCAGACGCAAATAATCTTTTGGCAATAAAACTTTGTCTACCTGACGGAATATATCTGGCTCATGGCGTTGCACCCACAGCAGCTTAGGCGCGGTAAATCCGGGCATCATCAGGTTGCCGGTTATAGCGCGCGAATCCGGGACTCGTGCTTCAAGCAAAGCGCACTCTTGCGCACAGCGCCCGTCATTCCACAAAATCGCTGGACGTAATACCTGCTGCCGAGCATCAAGTAACGTTGCTCCGTGCATCTGTCCGGCAATACCTAACGCCTTAACCTCTTGCAAAGAACATTGTCGCGCAAGTGTTCTCACTGCACGATCAGTTGCCTGCCACCACTGTTCCGGGTCTTGTTCCGACCAGAGGGGATGTGGGCGCGAAACGGTTAGTTTTTCTGTTTGTGAAGCAATTACCTCACCCTGTTTGTTGAGCAGAATGACTTTCACGCCCGATGTGCCAAGATCTATCCCGATATACATAGCGATCGTTCCTTAAAAATGCCCGGTATCGCTACCGATAACCGGGCCAACGGACTGCACAGTTAGCCGTTATTTGTCGAACAGATAATGGGTTACCAGATTTTCTAACTGCTCCTGGCGACCACTCTGATGCACCGGTGCAAGATTATGTTCCTGGGCATATTTTGCTAAATCCGCCAGTGACATTTGGCCTTTCAGAATTTGCTGGCCCAGTTCGCTATTCCAGCCGGAATAACGTTGCGCTACGCGTTTATCCAGCTCACCGTCTTCAATCATGCGTGCTGCAATTTTCAGCGCCAGTGCCATCGTATCCATCGCGCCAATATGACCGTAGAACAGGTCATATTTATCGGTGCTCTGACGACGTACTTTGGCATCGAAGTTCAAACCACCGGTGGTAAAACCACCCGCTTTGAGAATTTCATACATCACCAGCGCATTTTCTTCCACGCTGTTCGGGAACTGGTCGGTATCCCAGCCCAACTGCGCGTCACCACGGTTAGCATCGACAGAACCGAACAGACCAAGCGCAATGGCGGTGGCAATTTCATGGTGGAAAGAGTGACCCGCCAACGTTGCATGGTTTGCTTCAATATTCAGTTTAATCTCTTTTTCCAGGCCAAACTGCTTCAGGAAGCCGTAGACCGTCGCGGCATCGTAATCATATTGATGTTTGGTCGGCTCTTGCGGTTTCGGTTCGATAAGCAGGGTACCCTGGAAACCGATTTTATGTTTATGCTCAACCACCATCTGCATAAAGCGGCCAATCTGTTCACGCTCCTGACGCAAATCGGTATTCAGCAGCGTTTCGTAACCTTCGCGACCGCCCCACAATACATAGTTTTCACCACCCAGTTTATGCGTCGCTTCCATCGCCGTAACGACTTGTGTTGCTGCCCAGCTGAAAACTTCCGGGTCGGGATTCGTAGCTGCGCCCGCACCATAACGTGGGTTAGTAAAGCAGTTAGCGGTTCCCCACAGCAGTTTCACGCCGCTCTCTTCTTGTTTACCTGCCAGCACATCGACCATTTGCGCAAAGTTATTGATGTACTCTTTTAACGATGCGCCTTCCGGGGAAACGTCCACATCGTGGAAACAATAAAAAGGCACATGTAATTTGTGGAAAAACTCAAATGCGACATCTGCTTTACGCTTCGCCAATGCCAGCGCCTCGCCAGGTTGCTGCCAGGGACGGTTAAACGCGCCTACGCCAAACATATCCGCCCCGTTCCAGCAGAAGGTGTGCCAGTAGCAAGCAGCAAAACGCAAATGGTCTTCCATACGCTTACCCAACACCAATTCGTCGGGGTTGTAGTGACGGAATGCTAACGGGTTAGAGGATTTCGGGCCTTCATAACGAACGCGATCGAGCTGGTCAAAATAAGCTTGCATAATGAACTCCATAATCAGGTAATGCCGCGGGTAATGGATGATGTCGTAATATTGGGCACTCCCTTTAAGTTGCTCAATTATGTTATTTCACACTGCTATTGAGATAATTCACAAGTGTGCGCTCGCTCGCAAAATAAAATGGAATGATGAAATTGGGTAATTACTCGAAGAGAAAAATGCAACAAATTCGATTAACCAACAAAAATAAGATCTCGGTCATAAATCAAGAAATAAACGAAAAATCGTAATCGAAAGATAAAAATCTGTAATTGTTTTCCCCCATTTAGTTGCTAAAAATTGGTCACGTTTAACGCGGTGATTGTTACTTTTTAAAGCTACCCTCTAACAAAAGAAGGCCTCTGAACCATGAAAATAAAGAACATTTTACTCACCCTGTGCACCTCACTTCTGCTAACCAACGTTGCGGCACATGCTAAAGAAGTCAAAATTGGTATGGCTATTGATGATCTCCGTCTTGAGCGCTGGCAGAAAGACCGGGATATTTTCGTGAAAAAAGCTGAATCTCTCGGCGCAAAAGTATTTGTGCAGTCTGCAAATGGCAACGAAGAAACTCAAATGTCGCAGATTGAAAACATGATTAACCGGGGAGTCGATGTTCTTGTCATTATTCCGTATAACGGACAGGTATTAAGTAACGTTGTAAAAGAAGCAAAACAAGAAGGCATTAAAGTATTAGCTTACGACCGCATGATTAATGATGCTGATATCGACTTTTATATTTCTTTCGATAACGAAAAAGTGGGCGAACTACAAGCAAAAGCGCTGGTCGATATCGTCCCGCAAGGAAATTATTTCCTGATGGGCGGCTCTCCGGTGGATAACAACGCTAAGCTTTTCCGCGCCGGGCAAATGAAAGTATTAAAACCTTACGTCGACTCCGGGAAAATTAAAGTCGTAGGCGACCAATGGGTTGATGGCTGGTTACCAGAAAACGCGCTGAAAATTATGGAAAACGCGTTGACCGCCAACAATAACAAAATTGACGCTGTTGTTGCTTCTAACGATGCTACTGCTGGCGGGGCTATTCAGGCATTAAGCGCGCAAGGTTTGTCAGGGAAAGTCGCCATTTCCGGTCAGGATGCGGATCTCGCCGGCATTAAACGTATTGCTGCGGGTACGCAAACCATGACGGTGTATAAACCGATTACTCTTCTGGCAAATACTGCCGCGGAAATTGCCGTTGAACTGGGTAACGATCAACAACCTAAAGCAGATACCACGCTGAATAATGGGCTGAAAGATGTTCCATCCCGCCTGCTGACACCTATTGATGTGAATAAAAACAACATCAAAGACACGGTGATTAAAGACGGTTTCCACAAGGAGAGCGAGCTTTAAGCGTTACGTCCCTGTCGACAACGGGGACGTGATTTCTCTCCATGCCGCATGAACTGATTGGCTTAGGTGGAGTCGTTATGTCTTATCTACTTGAAATGAAGAGCATTACCAAAACTTTCGGCAGCGTAAAGGCGATAGATAACGTCAGTTTACGGCTAAATGCTGGTGAGATCGTCTCACTTTGCGGTGAGAACGGTTCTGGTAAATCAACATTAATGAAAGTGCTATGCGGAATTTATCCCTTTGGCAGTTACGAAGGCGAAATTACTTTTGCTGGTGAAGTAATACAGGCAAGTCACATCCGCGATACCGAACGCAAAGGTATTGCCATCATTCACCAGGAATTAGCATTGGTGAAAGAGTTGACCGTGCTGGAAAATATCTTTCTTGGCAATGAGATAACACGCAATGGAGTCATGGATTATGACCTGATGACGCTACGCTGTCAGAAACTGTTAGCGCAAGTCAGCTTATCCATTTCACCAGATACCCGCGTGGGTGATTTAGGGCTTGGGCAACAACAACTCGTTGAAATTGCCAAGGCACTAAATAAACAGGTGCGTTTATTAATTCTCGATGAACCAACAGCCTCATTAACTGAGCTGGAAACCACAGTTTTACTGGATATTATTCGCGATCTGCAACAACACGGCATCGCATGTATCTATATTTCTCACAAGCTCAACGAAGTCAAAGCGATTTCCGACACAATTTGTGTTATTCGCGACGGTCAGCACATAGGTACGCGTGATGCAGCCGGAATGAGCGAAGACGATATTATCACCATGATGGTTGGGCGAGAATTAACGGCACTGTACCCAAACGAACCACATACCACTGGCGATGAAATATTACGCATAGAACATCTGACGGCATGGCATCCGGTTAATCGTCATATTAAACGGGTTAACGATGTCTCGTTTTCCCTGAAACGTGGCGAAATACTGGGGATTGCTGGACTGGTCGGCGCTGGTCGCACCGAAACTATTCAATGCCTTTTTGGCGTTTGGCCCGGACAATGGGAAGGGAAAATCTATATTGATGGCAAACAAGTGGATATTCGTAATTGCCAGCACGCCATCTCCCAGGGTATTGCAATGGTGCCAGAAGATAGAAAGCGTGATGGCATCGTTCCGGTAATGGCAGTTGGTAAAAATATTACCCTCGCCGCACTCAGTAAATTTACCGGGGGTATTAGCCAGCTTGATGATGCCGCAGAGCAAAAATGTATTCTGGAATCAATCCAGCGACTCAAAGTGAAAACGTCGTCTCCGGAACTTGCTATTGGACGTTTAAGCGGCGGCAATCAACAAAAAGCGATCCTGGCACGCTGTCTGTTACTCAACCCGCGCATTCTCATTCTTGATGAACCTACCAGGGGTATCGATATTGGCGCGAAATACGAGATCTACAAATTAATTAACCAACTCGTCCAGCAGGGTATCGCCGTTATTGTCATCTCTTCTGAATTACCTGAAGTACTTGGTCTTAGCGATCGCGTACTGGTGATGCATGAAGGAAAACTAAAAGCCAACCTGATAAATCATAACCTGACTCAGGAGCAGGTGATGGAAGCCGCATTGAGGAGCGAACATCATGTCGAAAAGCAATCCGTCTGAAGTGAAATTAGCCGTACCGACATCCGGTGGCTTCTCTGTGCTGAAGTCACTGAATTTACAAGTCTTCGTGATGATTGCAGCAATCATCGCCATCATGCTGTTCTTTACCTGGACTACTGACGGCGCCTATTTAAGCGCCCGTAACGTCTCCAACTTGCTGCGCCAGACCGCGATTACCGGCATCCTTGCGGTAGGGATGGTGTTCGTCATAATTTCTGCCGAAATCGACCTCTCGGTCGGCTCGATGATGGGGCTATTAGGCGGCGTCGCCGCTATCTGCGACGTCTGGTTAGGCTGGCCTCTGCCGCTCACCATTATTGTGACGCTGGTTCTGGGCCTGCTTCTCGGCGCATGGAATGGTTGGTGGGTCGCGTACCGCAAAGTGCCTTCATTTATTGTCACTCTGGCGGGCATGTTGGCATTTCGCGGCATCCTCATTGGCATCACCAACGGTACGACGGTTTCCCCCACCAGCGCCGCGATGTCACAAATTGGACAGAGTTATCTACCCGCCAGCACCGGTTTCATTATTGGCGCGCTTGGCTTAATGGCTTTTGTCGGCTGGCAGTGGCGTGGAAGAATGCGCCGACAAGCTTTGGGTTTACAGTCTCCGGCATCTACAGCGGTGGTCGGTCGCCAGGCTTTGACCGCCATCATCGTATTAGGCGCAATCTGGCTACTGAATGATTACCGTGGCGTTCCTACTCCTGTCCTGCTGCTGACGTTGCTGTTACTCGGCGGCATGTTTATGGCAACAAGGACAGCTTTCGGGCGGCGCATTTACGCTATTGGCGGCAATCTGGAAGCGGCGCGACTCTCCGGGATTAACGTAGAACGCACCAAACTTGTCGTGTTTGCTATCAACGGTTTGATGGTGGCCATCGCGGGGTTAATCCTCAGTTCACGGCTTGGTGCAGGCTCGCCTTCTGCCGGTAATATCGCCGAACTGGATGCCATTGCAGCCTGCGTGATTGGCGGCACCAGTCTGGCTGGCGGCGTAGGGAGTGTTGCGGGGGCTGTGATGGGGGCATTCATCATGGCTTCGCTGGATAACGGCATGAGTATGATGGATGTTCCGACCTTCTGGCAGTATATCGTCAAAGGTGCGATTCTGTTGCTGGCAGTATGGATGGACTCCGCAACCAAACGCCGTTCCTGATTTTGATAAAAATTTTCTCAAAACCGGTAACGTGTTGCCGGTTTTGAGTTTTTGCATGATTCAGCAGGAAAAGAACCATGTTTACTAAACGTCACCGAATCACATTACTGTTCAATGCTAATAAAGCCTATGACCGTCAAGTTGTAGAAGGTGTGGGGGAATATTTACAGGCGTCACAATCGGAATGGGATATTTTCATTGAAGAAGATTTTCGCGCCCGCATTGATAAAATCAAGGACTGGTTAGGAGATGGAGTTATTGCCGACTTTGACGATAAACAAATCGAGCAAGCGTTGGCTGATGTCGACGTCCCCATTGTCGGGGTTGGCGGCTCGTATCACCTGGCAGAAAGCTATCCGCCCGTACATTACATTGCCACTGATAACTATGCGCTGGTCGAAAGCGCATTTTTGCATTTAAAAGAAAAAGGCGTTAACCGCTTTGCTTTTTATGGTCTGCCGGAGTCGAGTGGCAAAAGATGGGCAGCCGAACGCGAATATGCTTTTCGCCAGCTTGTTGCCGAAGAAAAGTACCGTGGTGTCGTTTATCAGGGACTGGAAACTGCGCCAGAAAACTGGCAGCACGCGCAAAACCGGTTGGCCGACTGGTTGCAAACGCTGCCACCGCAAACCGGGATTATTGCCGTTACTGACGCCCGGGCGCGGCATATTCTGCAAGTTTGCGAGCATCTGCATATTCCCGTACCGGAAAAATTATGCGTAATTGGCATCGATAACGAAGAGCTGACCCGCTATCTTTCTCGCGTCGCGCTTTCTTCGGTTGCCCAGGGGGCTCGGCAAATGGGCTATCAGGCGGCAAAACTTCTGCATCGGTTGTTAGATAAAGAAGCGATGCCGTTGCAGCGGATTTTGGTCCCGCCAGTACGCGTCATTGAACGACGTTCTACGGATTACCGTTCGTTGACCGACCCGGCTGTTATTCAGGCCATGCATTACATCCGCAATCACGCCTGCAAAGGGATTAAAGTGGATCAGGTACTGGACGCTGTCGGCATATCACGCTCCAATCTTGAGAAGCGTTTTAAAGAAGAGGTGGGCGAAACCATACACGCAATGATTCATGCCGAGAAGCTGGAGAAAGCGCGCAGCCTGCTAATTTCAACAACCTTATCAATAAACGAGATATCGCAAATGTGCGGTTATCCATCGTTGCAATATTTCTACTCTGTATTTAAAAAAGCATATGACACAACGCCGAAAGAGTATCGCGATGTAAACAGCGAGGTCCTGCTGTAGCAGGAGGAGAAAAGCCGCCAGGCATGATAAGACGCGCCAGCGTCGCATCAGGTAACGCAGCACAACCACCTGATGCGAGCAAAAGCCTTATCCGACCAACAAGTCGGATAAGGTTCGAGGGAATGCAATTACATATGCGCAGCGATTAACCGCTGGTTATCCTGGTACATCGCGAACAGGTAGTTGTTATAACTCTGTCCCTTCGTTGAATAACCTTTCAGCTTGTGAATCATCGCTGTGGCGGTGACTTCCTGATCAGCTTTACGCAATTGTGCACGTGATTTACGGAACGAAGCGTACGCCGGGTGCGTATTCAGGTTAGTGACATAGGCGCTCACCGATTCTTTGACAGAACTGAACTGTGAGTAGCCTTTCACTTTACCCGGTGCATTGGTACAACGCCCTTTCATGCACTTCATGCCAAACAGGTTGTTGTTGTTACGCGCCAGCTTCGACGTACCCCAACCACTTTCTGCCGCAGCCATCGTCGCCACCATACTGGTCGGGATAATGTCTACGCGTTCAAGCAGCGTATTCCACGGGATTTTTCGTGTATTACCAGACCACTTCACCTTATAGCGTTTGGCGATGTCTTTCAGACGCGCACGCTCTGCAGGCGACCATTGGCCCTGGTACTGTTTTGAAATCAGCCAGTTACGTTCCGCCGTAATGGCAGCATTTTGGCTGGTAATGTAAGGCATTACGGTCCGGAGAAACGCTTTTTTCCTTGGTGTTCCGGAAGGGTATTTTCGCAAATCAGGAAGTGAACTGCTCTTTGCACTATTGCGAGAATACTCTTGTTTACTGCTTACCTGTTTATTACTAGCTTTGGTTATGTGGGACTTTTGACTCGCTGTTGTCGTGTGCGTTTTCGCTAACACCTCACTCGAAAACATCAGAGTGAGTAACATAAGAATCATCGCCCCATATCGTCGTATGGGAGTCAAAATCATCAGTTCTCCTGGTCGGATTTAATCATTCCAACACCTTATATTTTTCACAAATTTGAGAGTTGAATCTCAAATCATATCAAAAATAGCTGTCAAGAGCACCCCAAGGAATAGTCCAAATCTGAAACTATGTCACGTGTTAACCGTTCAGATTGGCGCTAAATCGCAGAAAATGTGGGGTTTATCGCAAAAAATAAGCTTAAATCTCAGGTGAAATACTCCCCCTTTCGTCTCATCCTGGCGCAATCCTCATCAGGGAGGAGTTTTACCAGTATTATCACTGGCAAACTGGTGAAATTCGCAGCAACAAGGACTCATCCATTATGAAACTTGCCGCCTGTTTTCTGATACTCCTGCCCAATGTTGCCATTGCCACCGACTGGACATCTCAGGGATTTCCCACCTTTGCTGAACAAAGTGCAGGAACATTTGTTAGTCATGCGCAGCTGACCAAAGGTACGCGACCGCTGACGCTAAATTTTAACCAACAATGCTGGCAGCCTGCGGATGCGATAAAACTCAATCAGATGCTTTCTCTCAAACCTTGCGACAGCACGCCCCCTCAGTGGCGATTGTTCAGGAACGGTGAATATACGCTGCAAATAGATACCCGCTCCGGCACACCAACGTTGATGATTTCGGTCCAGAACACCACCGAACCGGTAGCGAATCTGGCTCGTGAATGCCCCAAATGGGATGGAAAACCACTGACGCTTAATGTCAGCGGCACTTTCCCGGAAGGTACGGTAGTCCGGGATTATTACAGCCAGCAAATCGCGACGGTGAAGAATGGCCAAATAACGTTACAACCTGCCGCCACCAGTAACGGCTTGCTACTGCTGGAACGGGCAGAAACCGCCACATCCGCCCCCTTCAACTGGCATAACGCCACGATTTATTTTGTACTAACAGACCGTTTCGAAAACGGCGATCCCAGCAATGACCAGAGCTACGGACGTCATAAAGACGGCATGGAGGAAATTGGCACTTTCCACGGCGGTGATTTACGCGGCCTGACCAACAAACTGGATTATCTCCAGCAGCTGGGCGTCAATGCTTTATGGATAAGCGCCCCATTTGAGCAAATTCACGGCTGGGTCGGCGGCGGTACAAAAGGCGATTTCCCACATTATGCCTACCACGGATATTACACACAGGACTGGACGAATCTTGATGCCAATATGGGCAACGAAGCCGATCTACGGACGCTGGTTGATAGCGCGCACCAGCGCGGTATCCGCATTATTTTTGATGTGGTGATGAACCACACCGGCTATGCCACGCTGGCGGATATGCAGGAGTTTCAGTTCGGCGCGTTATATCTTTCTGGTGACGAGCTGAAAAAAACGCTGGGCGACCACTGGAGCGACTGGAAACCTACCGCCGGGCAAACCTGGCATAGCTTTAACGATTACATTAATTTCAGCGACAAAACAGGCTGGGATAAATGGTGGGGGAAAAATTGGATCCGTACCGATATCGGCGATTACGACAATCCTGGATTCGACGATCTCACCATGTCGCTAGCCTTTTTGCCGGATATCAAAACCGAATCAACTACCGCTTCTGGTCTGCCGATATTCTATAAAAACAAACCGGATACCCACGCCAAAGCCATTGACGGCTATACGCCGCGCGATTACTTAACCCACTGGTTAAGCCAATGGGTCCGCGACTACGGTATTGATGGTTTTCGGGTCGATACCGCCAAACATGTTGAGTTGCCCGCCTGGCAGCAACTGAAAACTCAGGCCAGCGCCGCACTTCGCGAATGGAAAAAAGCTAACCCCGAGAAAGCATTAGATGACACACCTTTCTGGATGACCGGCGAGGCCTGGGGCCATGGTGTAATGCAAAGCGACTACTATCGCCACGGATTCGACGCGATGATCAATTTTGATTATCAGGAACAGGCGGCGAAAGCGGTCGATTGCCTGGCGCAGATGGATACCACCTGGCAGCAAATGGCCGAGAAATTGCAAGATTTCAATGTGTTGAGCTATCTCTCCTCGCATGATACCCGCTTGTTCCGCGAAGGGGGCGACAAAGCAGCAGAGTTATTGTTACTCGCGCCAGGTGCAGTGCAAATCTTTTACGGTGATGAATCCTTACGTCCGTTCGGTCCCACCGGTTCTGATCCCCTACAAGGCACACGTTCTGATATGAACTGGCAGGATATCAGTGGTAAATCTGCCACCAGCGTCGCGCACTGGCAGCGCATCAGTCAGTTCCGCGCACGGCATCCAGCCATTGGCGCAGGCAAACAAACGGCGCTTTCGCTGAAGCAGGGCTACGGATTTGTCCGTGAACACGGCGACGATAAAGTGATGGTCGTCTGGGCGGGGCAACAGTAACTTTTCCGGCTTCCCGTGCGGCAGTACGTCGGGAAGCCACCCAGACTAAAATACCATCCTAACCGAAAACCACAGCATAAAGTGTCAATCCACCGTCAACAGCGTGATTTGCACCCTGGCAAATGTAGCGTTATTGTTACCTTCCTTGCTACAGAGTTCGACAGATATCCCGCTATGACATTCTCCCTTTTTGGTGACAAATTTACCCGCCACTCCGGCATTACGCTGCTGATGGAAGATCTGAACGACGGTTTACGCACGCCCGGCGCGATTATGCTCGGTGGCGGCAATCCGGCGCAGATCCCGGAAATGCAGGATTACTTCCAGACACTGCTGACCGACATGCTGGAAAGCGGTAAAGCAACGGATGCGCTGTGCAATTACGACGGCCCGCAAGGAAAGACGGAGCTACTGTCGCTACTTGCCGGGATGCTACGTGAGAAACTAGGTTGGGATATCGAACCACAGAATATTGCACTAACAAACGGTAGCCAGAGCGCGTTTTTCTACTTATTTAACCTGTTTGCCGGACGCCGTGCCGATGGCCGGATCAAAAAAGTACTGTTCCCGTTGGCACCGGAATACATTGGCTACGCGGATGCCGGGCTGGAAGAGGATCTGTTTGTCTCTACGCGTCCGAATATCGAACTACTGCCAGAGGGCCAGTTTAAATATCACGTCGATTTCGAACATCTGCGCATTGGCGAAGAGACGGGGATGATTTGCGTCTCGCGACCGACGAACCCAACAGGTAATGTGATAACCGATGAAGAGTTGCTGAAGCTGGATGCGCTGGCGAATCAGCACGGGATCCCGCTGGTGATTGATAACGCCTATGGCGTCCCGTTCCCGGGCATCATCTTTAGCGAAGCGCGCCCGCTGTGGAATCCGAATATCGTGCTATGCATGAGCCTTTCCAAGCTGGGTCTGCCAGGTTCGCGCTGCGGCATTATCATCGCCAATGAAAAAATCATCACCGCCATCACCAATATGAACGGCATTATCAGCCTCGCGCCTGGCGGCATTGGTCCGGCGATAATGTGTGAAATGATTAAGCGTAACGATCTACTGCGCCTGTCAGAAACGGTCATCAAGCCGTTCTATTACCAGCGTGTTCAGGAGACTATCGCTATCATTCGCCGCTATTTACCGGAAGATCGCTGCCTGATTCATAAACCCGAAGGGGCAATATTCCTCTGGTTATGGTTTAAGGATTTGCCGATTACCACCGAGCAGCTCTATCAGCGCCTGAAAGCGCGCGGCGTGCTGATGGTGCCGGGCCACAACTTCTTCCCAGGGCTGGATAAACCGTGGCCGCATACACATCAATGTATGCGCATGAACTACGTACCAGAGCCGGAGAAAATTGAGGCGGGTGTGAAGATTCTGGCGGAAGAGATTGAACGCGCCTGGGCTGAAAGCCATTAAAAATTGCCTGATGCGCTGCGCTTATCAGACCTACATAATTTCTGCAATCAATTGAATTTGTAGGTCGGATAAGGCGTTTACGCCGCATCCGGCATAAACAAAGCGCACAATTCCGGCGTTGAATAACGCCGGAAAAACGTTTCAAACAGGCTGCTGCCGTAGCCGATGCCGCTGGATTTTCTCGACATCCATACATTGCAACGCCTGTGTCGGGCAGGCTTCAACACAGGCCGGTCCCGTCGCCCGATGCCAGCACAGATCGCACTTAATCGCCCTCGCCTTTTTGCGCGCCGAAACCACCTCCATCGCACCAAACGGGCAAGCCAGCATACAGCTTTTACAGCCAATACAACGTGATTGTTCAACAAAGATATGCCCATGTTCGCGGCGAATCGCCTCCACAGGGCAGACATTCGCACACGGAGCATCTTCACACTGATGACAGGCTACTGCAGTGGTCCAGGTATGGTCTTTGATGACTCGAATTCGCGAAATAAACTCGCCCGGCGACAACGCAGAGCAATCCTGATTTTCCTGATGCGACACCGCGCAAGCCACTTCACAGGTACGGCAACCGATACATTTCGTCGCATCCGCAATAATAAACCGGTTCATGATCACTCCTTTGCACTAAAACAGCAGAGTGCCAGAGAGCGCCCCTCTACTGCTTTGATCCAACGAAGGAAATGTTAAAGTTTTGTCACCTGTCTAAAGCGTTATGTGATTGCACTCTGGTCGTCTCTGACAGTAAATCCCAGTTCATTAGAGATGGCCTGAGCGGTTTCACGCAGTGGTTTCAGAAGATTCTTCTCCCCTACCTGTTTCAACCGTGATGTCGAAAGCGAAATCGACACGGCATACGGCACTCGTCGATGAATATCAAATACCGGAACAGCAATACAGGAGACACCGAGCTCATTTTCTTCTCTGTCCATCGCTACTCCGCTTTCACGAATGTGCGCCAGTTCGTCGAACATCGCAGGTAACTCGGTAATGGTATTGCGGGTTAACGGTTGGATCTCATTCTGATGGCTTTCCCAGTACGACTTCACGTAGTCCGGGTGACCAAACGCCATGTAGACCTTGCCCATTGCGGAACAGTAGAGCGGCATATGCTGACCAATATAGGCGCGAGTACGCAGCATACCCGTGGTGGGTTCCAGTTTATAAATCAAAATAGCGTGATCATCTTCGCGACTGGAGAAATTAATGGTTTCGCCGGTGGCGATGTTGAGCGTCTCAAGATGCGGGGCTGCGATATGAATGATATTCAGCGAAGACAAAGCCTTTTGACCGACGGCAATAAATTTGGTGGTCAGGCGGTAACTCCCTGCGGCAGGCGCGGTGGTCACATAGCCACAGGACTGTAATCCCTGCAATAAACGATGGACGGTACTTTTGTTTAAACCTGCCAGTTCTGAGAGATGCGCCAGTGGGCAACCGTTTGGATAGTTACTCAAAATCTCAATCAGCATCAACCCACGAAACAGGCTCTGACTTCCGGCTGGACGCTCTTTTTCCTGTGCCATCTCGTTCTCATTTTTTCCCATCGCTTTTTCCCCATTTTGTCGCGTCCTGATGGTAGCGCAAAGTGTGTCGTAGTTCACGATCTCGACAGATAATTTATAACATTTTGATTTATATGATTTTTGAAAATCATGGCGCGGATTGCTTTGTTAAAAAGCGATCGATATATTTGAAATCAAATTTCGCATAGTGGAATTTTAAGCTAAAAAAGCGTTCAAAAAAACAAGGAAGCCAGGGATGAAAGTGACATTTGAGCAGTTAAAAGCGGCCTTTAATCAGGTCTTAATTTCACGTGGCGTTGGCAGCGAAACTGCCGATGCCTGCGCGGAAATGTTCGCCCGCACCACCGAGTCCGGCGTTTATTCCCACGGTGTAAATCGTTTCCCCCGTTTCATTCAACAACTGGATAACGGCGATATCATTCCTGACGCCCAACCCAAACGCGTGACCAGCCTCGGTGCGATTGAGCAGTGGGACGCTCAGCGCTCAATCGGCAACCTGACGGCGAAAAAGATGATGGATCGCGCCATCGAACTGGCTGCCAGTCACGGAATTGGCCTGGTGGCGTTACGTAACGCCAATCACTGGATGCGCGGCGGCAGCTACGGCTGGCAGGCGGCGGAAAAAGGCTATATTGGCATTTGCTGGACCAACTCCATCGCCGTGATGCCGCCGTGGGGCGCAAAAGAGTGTCGCATCGGCACTAACCCGCTGATCGTAGCCATTCCTTCCTCACCCATTACGATGGTCGATATGTCGATGTCGATGTTTTCCTACGGCATGTTAGAAGTTAACCGCCTGGCAGGTCGTCAGCTCCCGGTAGATGGTGGCTTTGATGATGAGGGCAATTTGACCAAAGAACCTGGCGTTATCGAGAAAAATCGCCGCATTTTGCCGATGGGCTACTGGAAAGGTTCGGGCATGTCGATTGTGCTGGATATGATCGCTACTCTCCTTTCTGATGGCGCATCGGTTGCTGAAGTCACCGAGGATAACAGCGACGAATACGGTATTTCGCAAATCTTTATCGCCATTGAAGTAGACAAACTGATCGAAGGCACCACCCGCGACGCCAAGCTGCAACGCATCATGGATTACGTTACCACCGCCGAACGCGCTGACGAAAACCAGGCTATTCGTTTACCCGGACACGAATTTACTACTTTGCTGGCAGAAAACCGCCGTAACGGTATTACCGTTGACGACAGCGTATGGGCAAAAATTCAGGCGTTATAAGGAGATAGACCATGATATCTGGACATATCACGCAGCCTAATCCGTGCCGTTTACCCGCTGCCATTGAAAAGGCGCTCGATTTTCTGCGCGCTACCGACTTTAACGCCCTGGAACCGGGCGTTGTCGAAATCGACGGCAAGAATATTTTTGCGCAAATTATCGACTTAACGACGCGCCAGGTGGAGGAAAATCACCCAGAAGTACATCGTCGCTATATTGATATTCAATATCTGGCATGGGGCGAAGAGAAAATCGGCATTGCTATTGATACCGGAAATAATAAAGTCAGCGAATCCCTATTAGAACAGCGCGATATTATTTTTTATCACCATTGTGAAAAAGAATCATTTATTCAAATGACGCCCGGCAGTTACGCTATTTTCTTCCCTCAGGATGTTCATCGACCAGGTTGTATTCTGGAAGCAGCCTCTGAGATACGAAAAGTTGTGGTTAAGGTCGCATTAACGGCGCTGGATTAACCGAAGACTCTTCTACGCCAGAACGACAAGGTAATGTCATTGCGCTAAATATATATATCCTAAATATTTCAAATCGCATCACATGCAATCTGAAGTATGACGAGTATAGCCTAAAGGAATAGCTATGAAGAAAATACTTGAAGCAATACTGGCGATTAATCTCGCCGTGCTCTCCTGTATTGTGTTTGTAAATATTATTTTAAGATATGGTTTTCAGACAAGTATTTTATCTGTAGATGAATTATCGCGTTATTTATTTGTCTGGTTAACATTTATTGGCGCAATTGTGGCTTTTATGGATAACGCCCACGTTCAGGTCACCTTTCTGGTAGAGAAACTCTCTCCCGCATGGCAGCGACGAGTCGCTCTGGTCACCCATTCCTTAATCTTATTTATTTGTGGTGCACTGGCTTGGGGCGCAACGCTAAAAACAATTCAGGACTGGAGCGATTATTCACCGATCCTCGGTTTGCCCATCGGCCTGATGTATGCCGCTTGCCTGCCCACCAGCCTTGTTATCGCTTTCTTTGAACTGCGTCATTTATATCAACTCATCTCGCGCAGCGATTCTGTTACGCCACCACCGCAAGGAGCTTAATCATGGCTGTGCTGATTTTTCTGGGCTGCCTGTTGGGTGGCATTGCTATCGGTTTGCCTATTGCCTGGGCACTTTTGTTATGTGGCGCAGCGTTAATGTTCTGGCTGGAGATGTTTGATGTCCAGATTATGGCGCAAACGCTGGTGAACGGAGCCGACAGTTTCTCCCTGCTGGCGATACCATTCTTTGTGCTGGCGGGTGAAATCATGAATGCGGGCGGCTTGTCAAAACGCATTGTTGACCTGCCGATGAAACTGGTTGGGCATAAACCTGGCGGGTTAGGCTACGTGGGTGTTCTGGCGGCAATGATTATGGCAAGTCTTTCCGGTTCTGCCGTTGCGGATACCGCCGCCGTTGCCGCGCTATTAGTGCCGATGATGCGCAGCGCCAACTACCCGGTCAACCGGGCCGCGGGGCTAATTGCCTCAGGCGGGATTATCGCTCCCATTATTCCACCTTCCATTCCATTTATTATTTTTGGCGTTTCCAGTGGTTTGTCCATCAGCAAACTGTTTATGGCAGGAATTGCCCCAGGCATTATGATGGGCGCAACGCTGATGCTCACCTGGTGGTGGCAGGCCAGTCGTCTTAATTTACCCCGCCAGCAAAAAGCGACAATGCAGGAAATCTGGCACTCTTTTGTCTCCGGTATCTGGGCGCTGTTTCTTCCGGTCATCATTATTGGGGGTTTTCGCTCCGGTCTGTTTACTCCTACCGAAGCCGGGGCCGTTGCTGCTTTCTATGCGTTGTTTGTCGCCACAGTTATTTACCGTGAAATGACCTTCGCCACACTTTGGCATGTGCTAATTGGCGCGGCGAAAACGACCTCAGTGGTCATGTTTCTGGTGGCCTCGGCACAAGTTTCCGCCTGGCTGATTACCATTGCTGAACTGCCGATGATGGTTTCTGATTTACTGCAACCGTTGGTCGATTCACCACGTTTGTTGTTTATCGTGATTATGCTGGCAATTTTGATCGTTGGCATGGTTATGGATTTAACACCAACCGTGTTAATTCTCACTCCGGTATTAATGCCTTTAGTTAAAGAGGCTGGCATTGATCCGATTTATTTCGGTGTCATGTTTATCATCAACTGTTCAATCGGCTTAATTACACCCCCCATCGGTAATGTACTTAACGTTATTTCAGGTGTGGCGAGATTAAAATTTGATGATGCAGTCAGAGGCGTTTTCCCTTACGTATTGGTTTTATATTCTTTATTAGCCGCATTTATTTTTATTCCCGATCTCATCATCCTCCCTTCGAAATGGATTAATTAAAAGGAAAATATTATGAAATTACGCTCTGTAACCTACGCATTATTCATTGCTGGCCTGGCTGCATTCAGTACATCTTCACTGGCGGCGCAATCATTACGTTTCGGTTATGAAACCTCACAAACCGATTCACAACATATTGCGGCGAAAAAATTCAATGAATTATTACAGGAGA
Organism: Escherichia sp. E2748; assembly: GCF_005781125.1. Taxonomy (NCBI): domain Bacteria; kingdom Pseudomonadati; phylum Pseudomonadota; class Gammaproteobacteria; order Enterobacterales; family Enterobacteriaceae; genus Escherichia; species Escherichia sp. E2748. The sequence goes on along the minus strand of NZ_VATP01000022.1, from coordinate 46,066 downwards.
GAACCAAAGGCGAACTGAAATTAAAACTGTTCCCGGACAGCACTCTCGGTAACGCACAGGCGATGATTAGCGGCGTGCGCGGCGGCACTATTGATATGGAGATGTCCGGCTCGAATAACTTCGCCGGGTTGTCGCCGGTGATGAACCTGCTCGACGTTCCTTTCCTGTTCCGCGACACCGCCCATGCGCATAAAACGCTTGATGGTAAAGTCGGTGATGACCTGAAAGCCTCCCTTGAAGGTAAAGGACTGAAAGTACTGGCCTACTGGGAAAACGGCTGGCGCGATGTCACCAACTCGCGCGCACCGGTTAAAACGCCTGCCGACCTGAAAGGGCTGAAAATCCGCACCAACAATAGCCCGATGAATATCGCAGCATTCAAAGTCTTTGGCGCTAACCCGATCCCGATGCCGTTTGCCGAAGTCTATACCGGGCTGGAAACCCGCACCATCGACGCCCAGGAGCATCCGATCAACGTCGTCTGGTCGGCAAAATTTTATGAAGTGCAGAAGTATCTTTCTCTGACACACCACGCCTATTCACCGCTTCTGGTGGTAATCAACAAAGCGAAGTTTGATGGCTTAAGCCCGGAGTTCCAGCAAGTGCTTATCTCATCCGCGCAAGAAGCGGGCAATTACCAGCGCAAACTGGTCGCCGAAAATCAGCAAAAAATCATCGATGGCATGAAAGCGGCTGGCGTTGAAGTTATTACCGATCTCGATCGCAAAGCCTTTAGCGACGCACTGGGTACTCAGGTTCGCGACATGTTTGTTAAAGATGTTCCGCAGGGCGCCGACCTGCTGAAAGCCGTGGATGAGGTGCAATAAACCATGACGCAATACTGGCTGGGGTTAGATTGTGGCGGTAGCTGGCTGAAAGCCGGGCTGTATGACCGCGAAGGCCGGGAGGCAGGCGTGCAGCGCCTGCCGCTATGCGCATTAAGCCCGCAGCCAGGCTGGGCAGAGCGCGATATGGCAGAACTGTGGCAATGCTGCACTGCTGTCATTCGCGCCCTGCTTACCCATTCCGGCGTCAGCGGGGAACAAATTGTTGGCATCGGTATCTCCGCTCAGGGAAAAGGTTTGTTTTTACTGGATAAAAACGACAAGCCGCTCGGTAATGCTATTTTGTCTTCGGATCGCCGGGCGATGGAAATCGTTCGTTGCTGGCAGGAAGATGGTATCCCGGAAAAACTCTACCCGCTGACCCGACAAACCTTGTGGACCGGGCATCCGGTGTCATTGTTACGCTGGTTGAAAGCGCACGAACCGGAACGCTACACGCAAATTGGCTGCGTGATGATGACGCACGACTACCTGCGCTGGTGTTTAACTGGCGTGAAAGGCTGCGAAGAGAGCAATATTTCCGAGTCCAATCTTTACAACATGAGTCTTGGGGAATATGACCCGTGTCTCACCGACTGGCTGGGGATCGGTGAAATCAACCCCGCCCTGCCGCCTGTTGTGGGATCTGCCGAAATCTGCGGGGAAATCACCGCTCAGACAGCCGCACTGACAGGTCTGCAAGCGGGTACGCCCGTTGTCGGCGGCCTGTTTGATGTGGTTTCTACCGCACTCTGCGCCGGGATCGAAGACGAATTTACCCTCAATGCGGTGATGGGCACCTGGGCGGTGACCAGCGGCATAACCAGCGGTCTACGTGACGGTGAAGCGCATCCGTATGTCTATGGTCGCTACGTTAACGATGGTGAATTTATCGTGCACGAAGCCAGCCCTACTTCTTCCGGCAACCTCGAATGGTTTACCGCACAGTGGGGAGAAATCTCGTTTGCAGAGATCAACCAGGCGGTTGCCAGCTTGCCGAAAGCCGGTGGCGATCTCTTTTTCCTGCCGTTCCTGTACGGCAGCAACGCCGGACTCGAGATGACCAGCGGTTTCTACGGGATGCAGGCCATTCACACCCGCGCGCATCTGTTGCAGGCCATCTATGAAGGCGTGGTGTTCAGCCATATGACTCACCTCAACCGAATGCGCGAACGTTTTACTGATGTTCACACCCTGCGCGTGACTGGCGGCCCGGCGCACTCCGATGTCTGGATGCAAATGCTGGCGGACGTTAGCGGCTTACGTATCGAGCTGCCGCAGGTGGAAGAAACCGGCTGTTTTGGCGCAGCACTTGCCGCCCGCGTCGGCACCGGGGTTTATCGCAATTTCAGCGAAGCCCAACGTGACTTACAGCACCCGGTACGCACCCTGCTGCCGGATATGACCGCGCATCAACTTTACCAACAAAAATACCAACGCTATCAGCATCTCATTGCCGCACTTCAGGGTTATCACGCCCGCATTAAGGAGCACACATTATGAGCCGACCACTTCTGCAACTGGCCCTCGACCACTCATCACTTGAAGCCGCGCAGCGCGACGTGACGCTGTTAAAAGACAGCGTCGATATTGTTGAAGCGGGTACCATTCTCTGCTTAAACGAAGGGCTTGGCGCGGTGAAAGCCTTGCGCGAACAATGCCCGGACAAAATCATCGTTGCTGACTGGAAGGTCGCCGACGCTGGTGAAACACTCGCGCAACAGGCTTTTGGCGCAGGCGCTAACTGGATGACCATCATCTGCGCCGCGCCGCTCGCCACGGTAGAAAAAGGCCACGCGATGGCGCAACGCTGCGGCGGTGAAATCCAGATAGAGCTGTTTGGTAACTGGACACTGGACGACGCCCGTGACTGGCATCGTATTGGCGTGCGGCAGGCCATTTATCATCGTGGTCGTGATGCACAGGCCAGCGGGCAACAGTGGGGCGAGGCCGATCTGGCGCGCATGAAGGCGCTTTCCGATATCGGCCTTGAGCTTTCCATTACTGGCGGGATTACCCCTGCTGACCTGCCGCTGTTTAAAGAGATCCGCGTGAAGGCGTTTATTGCTGGGCGGGCCCTGGCGGGCGCAGCAAATCCGGCGCAGGTGGCTGGCGATTTCCATGCGCAAATCGATGCTATCTGGGGAGGCGCGCGTGCGTAATCATCCGTTAGGGATTTATGAAAAAGCGCTGGCGAAAGATCTCTCCTGGCCGGAGCGGCTGGTGCTGGCAAAAAGCTGCGGCTTTGATTTTGTCGAAATGTCAGTGGATGAAACCGACGAACGGCTTTCACGTCTTGACTGGAGCGCCGCACAAAGGGCTTCGCTGGTTGCCGCGATGATCGAAACGGGTGTTGGGATCCCGTCGATGTGCCTGTCCGCACATCGTCGCTTTCCTTTTGGTAGCCGTGACGACGCGGTACGCCAGCGGGCACGGGAGATCATGAGTAAAGCGATTCGCCTGGCGCGTGATCTCGGCATTCGCACCATTCAACTGGCTGGTTACGACGTCTATTACGAAGACCATGACGAAGGCACGCAGCAACGCTTTGCTGAAGGGCTGGCGTGGGCGGTCGAACAGGCTGCTGCCGCGCAAGTGATGCTGGCGGTGGAGATTATGGATACCGCATTTATGAACTCCATCAGCAAATGGAAAAAATGGGATGAGATGCTCGCCTCGCCGTGGTTCACCGTCTACCCGGACGTCGGCAACCTCAGTGCCTGGGGCAATGATGTTCCCGCTGAACTAAAACTGGGCATTGACCGTATTGCCGCAATCCACCTGAAAGACACTCAACCCGTTACCGAACAAAGCCCCGGACAGTTCCGCGACGTGCCGTTTGGCGAAGGCTGTGTCGATTTTGTTGGCATCTTCAAAACGCTGCATGAGCTGAACTATCGCGGATCATTTCTGATTGAGATGTGGACCGAAAAAGCCAAAGAGCCGGTGCTGGAGATTATTCAGGCGCGGCGCTGGATTGAAGCGCGTATGCAGGAGGCGGGATTTACATGTTAGAGCAACTGAAAGCCGACGTGCTGGCGGCGAATCTGGCGCTTCCCGCTCACCATCTGGTGACGTTCACCTGGGGCAATGTCAGCGCGGTAGACAACACGCGGCAATGGATGGTAATCAAGCCTTCCGGTGTCGAGTACGACGTGATGACCGCCGATGATATGGTGGTGGTTGAGATAGCCAGCGGCAAGGTGGTGGAAGGCAGCAAAAAGCCCTCGTCCGACACACCAACGCATCTGGCGCTCTACCGTCGCTATGCGGAGATTGGCGGCATTGTGCATACCCACTCGCGCCACGCCACCATCTGGTCACAGGCCGGGCTGGATCTCCCCGCCTGGGGCACCACGCACGCTGATTACTTCTATGGTGCCATCCCCTGCACACGCCAGATGACCGCAGAGGAGATCAACGGCGAGTATGAATACCAGACCGGCAAAGTGATCATTGAAACTTTCGAAGAACGTGGCAGGAGTCCGGCACAAATTCCGGCGGTACTGGTGCATTCTCACGGTCCGTTCGCATGGGGTAAAAACGCCGCCGATGCGGTGCATAATGCCGTAGTGCTGGAAGAATGCGCCTATATGGGCCTGTTCTCACGCCAGCTCGCGCCGCAGCTTCCTGCCATGCAAAACGAACTCTTAGATAAGCACTACCTGCGTAAGCATGGGGCCAATGCTTATTACGGGCAATAATCTCTCACGCCGGGGCTTCATCGCCCCGGTACTATGAATTGATATGCTCCCGATTACATTGCGCACAAAAATCAGAAACGTTTAACGCAGGCGATTATAGTTACCGACCAGTTCATTATAAGCTTGTAATGATTTCGGATATGAGTCCTCGACCATCCAGCTTGTGTTTGCGTCCTGAAGTTTCTTTTTATCCCAGTCAGAATACGGGACTTTATCTCTGATACGACGAACATATTTTTTAGATGCAATTTGATATCGGTCTGCTGCCCCTGTGAAGAGAGAATTCATACTGTCTTTACTCACTTCTTTGGCTTGCGCCACCAGCGTTTCAAGTTCAGCCACTTTCTTCATTGCCGCTTCTGCATCAAACTTCTCTTGCGATATCAGGTTATTAATTTGTTTCGCTGAAATCATGGCAGCCAGAGAGTAGTAGTGGAATGTTTTCCCTTCTCTTTGTTCAATATTTTTCAGTTCTACAAGCTGACGCTTATCATTAATTTCCTGAATTGCCGCATGATAAGATTCTGCTACAGGTTCAAAGGCTTCAAGATTTTTTAAGAATGTCTGGTGCAGCGTTTTCCCTTTGGCAAACGCATCGTCTTTATAATTTTCCTGGGTGTAATATTTATCCATTTCGTTAATGGTATTACCCAACGCCACGGCAGCATCAATATAACTCACCGCCACGCCATCAATAGGTTGCAGCGCAGGCGTTAACGCCACGACTCTTTTTATTCCTTTTTGACACTCAGAGAGATTGGATTCACTAATGCTGTAGATGCCATAAACAATGCTCTCTTTACCCGTTGGTCCCTGTTTAAAATCTTTCAGCCAGTCGGCATAACGCGCCAGACTGCGCTGTACAGGGATCTGTAACTTGTTGTAGCACTTGATATAGACATCCATTTTTTCATCGAAAACCGCTTGTTCATCCACCACCGGTTGCGCAGGCGTTTCAGGTTTAGCTTCTGCTTTTGCAACGGGAGCTTCAGTAGGTTTCGCTTCAGGGGCTGGTGCGGCAGGTTGACTATTGGCGGGCTGGGGAGTTTCTGTTTCAGTTTTTTTATCATCACATCCGGTGATACCGAGGGCCATTATAGCGATAATAATAGCTGAAGATAATAAATTCCTTTTCATTTAATTGCCTTATAAATATATAGATAAGAGAGTGAATATAATAAAGGAAAAAAGAAAATGTCACTACGCGTGTTTTGTTTATAAATAAATCTATAATATCCACAAAATGAATGAGTCCTGTAATTTAATCTCTAAATCACAGGACTTATTTTAATTAACGGCACAACCCTGGCGAGAGGGAGTGTCATCTCCCCCCGCCATTAATCACGCACTACATCCCGTAGCGTTCGGCAATAGCGGCATGCTTCTCTTCATTCGCCCCGGCTTCTTTGGCAAGACGCCACCAGCACAACGGATGTTCCCAGTCAGCGGTCAATTCGTGCAAGGTCTTGTCGATATCACCTTTAGAAACTGAACGCGGCGCACTGATAACAAAGTAGAATGCGGGAAGTGGCTGCGCATCTTCACCCTGATGACTGTCCGTTAACGTATAGTCGTCATTACTGTTGCTCCAGTAGTACCAGTTTCGTTCGCGGAGCGCCTCACGGAAGGCATTAAACTGTTCTTCACCAGGCATGACACCTTCGCAGAACCAGGACTCGCCGTATTCGGTCGGAATAATGGTTTGCAGGCAGGCATAAAGTGGCGTGAAATTCTTCTGCTCTTCTTCGTCTTCAGGTCGGGTGTTCAACATTTCTGCATCGAAAACCACAACCTCATCAACATGTTGCGGATAATCAGTGCGGTAAGTTGGCTCAATGATCCTTGCTGTTACCGGCCCAATACGTTGAGCATAGTAATAGCGGTATTCATAATTTTCCCGGAAGCGGATGTTTAACAGCCCCCATTTTTCATCAATAAAACCTTCGCCTTCCGTGAGTTCGATTTCCAGTTCAGTAGCAATAGCACGAACCAAATCCCATTGTTGCAGGATGCTGGCGGTCGCCATGATATCCCACTGGAGATTTCGAATATCTTCTTCACGGCTAATCATCAGTTGCTGTAATTGCTGTAAATAATCCAGTTGTCGATCCCAGGCTTCCTGTTTTTGTGCTGCCCAGGAGCACATGCGATAAACGCCAACCCACTCACGCCCTTTTTCGTGTTGCAGCAACTGTTGCCCAATCGACTCCAGTTCACTCCAGTCTTCCTGTTGGTTGATCACCCGCGCACGGAACCACAGTGCCATATGTAGCAGACCCGCCTGTTCATACAGCTTCGCCAGGTGCTCGATCGCTTGCTGATCGCCACGGTTAAGCAAGAGATCCAGTAGATCGAAGCAAAGGCCGTTATCTTCCTGAAGATGGATTTCAACGTGGCGTTGCAGAAGTTCGATCGACTCATTAATCGCATTACAGGCGTTTAACGCATTGACCAGTTTGCCCAGCAATTCCGCATCATCTGGCGTGTTCAGATAAGCGCGACGGAATATCTCTACGTCTTTTTCTGGATCTGGCTGCGTTTCTTCATCGCTATTTTCAGGTACTTCTACAACCGGACGAGCAAGCAACTCCGCCTCTTTGGCGGCGATTTTTTCACTAAGTTCGAGAAACTCGCGATCAACGCCCACTAACGAACGTAATTTCGGCATGTGCCGTTGGGCCTGTTTCATCGCCATTTTGGCCACCCAGACGGATTCACGCTCCAGCGCCAGAGTGATTTGCAGTTTTGCCAGATCAACCGCTTTGCGGTGCGCCCCGGCCTGCGAACGTTGATCCAGCATTGTCTGGATGATGCGCGCCAGCTGCCAGTGGTTTCTCTGTGGATGGCGAGGAAGCAGTACGGTAATAATCTTTACCCACATGCCCCATGAATAGGGGGTCAGATCTGACCAACGCGGTAATTCTTCCCAGACTTCTTCGTCCTGCCCGCATAACGCCATAATGTACAGTTTTTTGAGATGATAATTGATGCGATCACGGCCCCAGTAATCATTCTCTTTTGCCAGTTCATCAATCAGTTCACGAGCTTCATCGTAGCGCTGAAGGGCAACCAAAATATCAGCGCGTGTTGCCAGCAGCGCTTCTAAATATTCACTCCCCGATGCTTTCACCGCCTCGATTTGCCTGTCGATATAAACCAACGCTTCTTCTGTTTTGTTGGAGTCCACCAGTGCACTGGCATACTCGCAGGATAAACACATAAAACAGCTCCAGGTCGGATCAATGCGCGCGATGGTTTCCTCACATACTGCCATGCGTTCATTCGCCCAGCCTGGGCCATCGATATTTTCGTAGCAGGCTGATAAATCCTGGGTAACACAAATGGATTGCGGGCAATCTTTCGCCTCTTCCCGATGCGCTTTTTCAAACAGCGCCACCACGTCTGGCAGTACTTTTTCGCCTTCTTCGCGGTTAGTGAGACGATGGCGCATTTCCCAGTGACCAATAAAAATCTCCAGCCACGGATTTTTTGCCACCTGGGTAAGCGCTTTTACTTCAGGTAATAGCGAATCGCACTTTTCCATTTGCAGGTGCATAACGCCTTCCGAATAATCATCGATAAGTTGCGGAATATATTCCTGCCCGGCATCGCGCAACTCCTTAGTATATTTGTGGTACCACTCCCATATATCCATTTTATTTTCCTTGATTAATTAAAACGGGAATAACCTGAGTAAAATCTTCCAGTGCCTGATGTAAATCCCACTGCTGTTCTTTATTGCCGCTGGAGCACAAAATCACTTTCAGCGATTTTAATAACCGTAATGCTGCCGCGGGCTGCTGATGCTGTTGTAAGGCCGTCACCAGTTGCATGACACAGGGGTTATTAAGATTGATATACAGACTTGAAGTTTTCGTTTTTTGGATTTGCGAGGTAAATTGCCGCGCCAGCATTAACGCTGCGGTACTGATGCGTTTATCTGCGTCATCCTGTTCGAGTATTTGTTTTAATTCTGCTTCGCGGTCTGGCGTGACCACGAGCGGTAAAACCGCTGGTTCGAAGCGGGAGATAATTAATTGCTCGCCATCGCAGAGATGCTCTTCCAGATAAGCCACCTGCTCTTCGGGTAATTCTGCCAGGCTGAACAACTGCTCATTACCTGTTTGTGTACCGACTTCGATAATCCGGCAGTGATATAACAGCGCCCAATGGCGTAAAAATGGCACCACCGCATAGCGATCGCCACGGGCTACAGGCCGTTGCAGAATATGGAACAACATCTCTTCAAAACCGCCGTCGCGACTTAACAGAATATGAATACTGTTATTAACGCGTAAATCCTTCGCCAGCAGCGCGCCTTTTGACGTTGGCACCTGCAAGCGATCTTTGAGCAAATCAAACAGGCGGTCATCACACAATGCCGCACCCAGCAACGCTTCGTTATGGCGCGCTAACACACGCCGCCAGATTTCTGGCTGGTTTTGTGCAAGATCGGACAAACCAGAGATCAGCGCCTCTTTTAACGCCTCCTGCACCGCGACCCAGGTTTCGTCCCGCTGGAGATCTTCCCTGCTCGCCGTCGGCGTCAGTTTCGATGACTCAATCACGCCGCCAATAAATCCGGCCCAGGGCGGTAACAATTCACGCGCTTCATCATCCAGTAACATACCGCGCAAAAACAACGACAGGTTGCGGTTATCGCTGGTGCCGTAGGTCGCGCCATCCTGAATCCATAAAATCCCGACCGCGTCGCTCATTCCCGCGGGCACCACCGGAATGGTGCAAATCGGTTCGAAGGAGGACTCAAACTGCGCGGCAAAGGCGAGATTTTTACGCTGTACTAGCGCACGGTGCATGGTTACGCCTTCGGGGGCAACTTCACGCCACGGTGGTTGAAGTTTATTTACCGGCTCGCTGGCATCGCCGACATAGACCGGTTCGTGCAGCAATATGCAGTAGCGGGAAAGAACGCGGTTCAGCAAATTGTTACTCGCCAGATGGCTGTACTCTTCTTTGAGCGTCAGAATCACCTGCGTACCCGTTTCCGAGGACTGATGCGGCGTAACGGTATATTTTTGCCCGTCAGTAGAGTGGTATTTCCAGCTCTGATCCGGCGTTTGCCAGGATGTGGTCAACACCGTAACCTCTTTAGCCAGCACAAAGGCCGACAAAAAACCGAGGCCGAACATACCAATTAAACCGGTGTTGTCATCCTGCTGGCGCAACATTCGGGTATAACCCACGCCCACTGTCGCCAGGAAGCCGTGTATTTCGCTTTCTGTCAGACCCGCGCCGGTATCGGTAATGGTGATGGTGGACTTCGCCACGTCAGCCACCACACGAATTTGGTTATCCTTTGGCGCATCGGGCTGCTCAATCCTGCGGCGCACAATCGCATCATGGCCGTTCTGCACCAGCTCGCGCACGGCAACCACGGGTGTGGAGTAAAGATGCTTACTGAGCACCTCAATTAAGCCGTTTAAATTAACTTCTGTAGAATATGAACTGCCAGGTAACTGTAATGTACTCATTTTTCAATACTCATAATCCATCACCTACTATTGAAAATACATTGCTGTTTTTACAACCGGTGCAAGGTTTGTTATTTTCATTCACGCATCGGAAACATTTATTTATTGACGCGATGATTAAAACAAAATGTTTTATATAAATAATGATTAATTCTTAAAGGATTAATGCGACTGGAGTATATCGATATAAACCGAAGTTAACGAGATAATTTCTTGTGGTGAAATATTATTTATACTCTAAATAATTCAAGTTGCAGGAAGGCGATAAGCGAGTGAATCCCCAGGAGCTTACTAAAGTAAGTGACTGGGGTGAACGAACGCAGTCGCAGCACATGCAACTTGAAGTATGACGAGTATAAATGCTGAATAATATATTGAGGATGATTTAATAGAAAAATAAAACCGCAATCCAGAATCAGAATTGCGGTATTTCTTTAATTATGAATCAAACGCTGCGGATGGGTATAAACCGTTGCCCGACCCGGTTTACAAAAGCCCACCAGCGTCAGATTACAGCGTTCAGCCACTTCTACGGCCAGTGTGGTCGCGGCAGACACCGCAAACAAAATCTCTACGCCACACATCGCCGACTTTTGCACCATTTCATAACTGGCACGACTGGAAACCAGCACCGCACCTTGCTGCCAGCTTTCACCTTCTTGCGCCCGGCGGCCTAACAGTTTATCCAGCGCCACATGGCGGCCCACGTCTTCATGTCCGCCTGCCAGTTCGCCAGATGGCAACATCCAGGCGGCGGCGTGGGTACAACCGGTCAGTTGCCCCACTGGCTGGAAATCATTGAGATGACGTAATGCATCATCCAGTTTGTTGAGATCAAACGTCTGGGTGAACGGCAGCGGCTTCACCGGTTTTCCGATGTCGTTAAGCTGTTCCACGCCGCATACACCACAGCCCGTGCGCCCCGCCAGCGCCCGACGACGCTCTTTCAACCCCATAAAGCGGCGACTGGAAAGTTCGATTTGCACTTCCAGACCATTACAGGAAGGAACAACATCCATGCCGAAGATATCGCGCGGACTTTCGATAATCCCCTCGGAAAGCGAAAAACCGAGCGCAAACAGTTCAAGGTCTTTGGGCGATGCCATCATCACCACATGCGAAATACCGTTGTAGACCAGCGCAACGGGAACTTCTTCCGCCACCTCATCTAACCGTGGGTGTTGTAAATCGTCACGCCGCCATAACTCAATTTGACGAACACCTGTGATATTTGTCACATTTTTGGTTTCTTTTTGCTGTGTTTTTTTCACTTTCTCTTAACCAGATAAGAACACACACACCAACATTATGGTATTCTGTTACAAACCCTTCCTGGATGGAGGGAAATTGAGCCAATTCTGGACCTTTGCGGCCCCTTCCGCAAAGAAAAATAACTCCCACTCCCTGCACACGCAGCAAGCGAATGTAAATGGGACGTGACAATGTCGAAACAAGGAGCAATCCATGCAGGTCAGCAGAAGGCAGTTCTTTAAGATCTGCGCTGGCGGTATGGCAGGCACCACGGCAGCGGCACTGGGTTTTGCACCCAGCGTAGCACTCGCGGAAACCCGGCAGTATAAACTGCTGCGCACCCGCGAAACCCGTAATACCTGCACCTATTGTTCCGTAGGCTGTGGGCTGTTGATGTACAGCCTCGGTGACGGAGCAAAAAACGCCAAAGCATCTATCTTCCATATCGAAGGCGATCCGGATCACCCGGTCAACCGCGGTGCACTTTGTCCGAAAGGCGCTGGCCTGGTGGATTTCATCCACTCCGAAAGCCGTCTGAAGTTCCCGGAATACCGTGCGCCAGGTTCTGATAAATGGCAGCAAATCAGTTGGGAAGAGGCGTTTGATCGCATCGCCAAACTGATGAAAGAAGACCGCGATGCTAACTACATTGCGCAAAACGCCGAAGGCGTGACTGTTAACCGCTGGCTCTCCACCGGGATGCTGTGTGCTTCCGCGTCGAGTAACGAAACCGGCTATTTAACGCAAAAATTCTCCCGCGCGCTGGGTATGCTCGCGGTCGACAACCAGGCGCGTGTCTGACACGGACCAACGGTAGCAAGTCTTGCTCCAACATTTGGTCGCGGTGCGATGACCAACCACTGGGTCGACATCAAGAACGCCAACCTCGTCGTGGTGATGGGCGGTAACGCCGCTGAAGCTCACCCGGTAGGGTTCCGCTGGGCGATGGAAGCCAAAATTCACAACGGCGCGAAGCTGATTGTGATCGATCCTCGCTTTACGCGTACGGCGGCGGTGGCTGACTACTATGCCCCTATTCGTTCCGGTACTGACATTGCTTTCCTGTCAGGCGTATTGCTGTACCTGCTGAACAATGAAAAATTCAACCGCGAATACACCGAAGCCTATACCAACGCCAGCCTGATCGTGCGTGAGGATTACGGCTTTGAAGATGGCCTGTTCACCGGCTACGACGCGGAAAAACGCAAGTACGATAAATCCAGCTGGACCTACGAACTGGACGAAAACGGCTTCGCCAAACGCGATACCACGCTGCAACATCCGCGCTGCGTGTGGAACTTGCTGAAACAGCACGTTTCCCGCTACACGCCAGATGTGGTTGAAAACATCTGTGGTACGCCAAAAGACGCGTTCCTGAAAGTCTGCGAATATATCGCCGAAACCAGTGCTCACGATAAAACTGCCTCGTTCCTCTACGCGCTCGGCTGGACGCAACACTCCGTTGGCGCGCAAAACATTCGTACGATGGCGATGATCCAGCTGCTACTCGGCAATATGGGCATGGCAGGCGGCGGCGTTAACGCCCTGCGCGGTCACTCCAACATTCAGGGGCTGACGGACCTGGGGCTGCTGTCGCAGAGCCTGCCAGGTTACATGACGCTGCCAAGCGAGAAGCAGACTGATCTGCAAACCTACCTCGCCGCCAGCACGCCGAAACCGCTGCTGGAAGGACAGGTTAACTACTGGAGCAACTACCCGAAATTCTTCGTCTCCATGATGAAGGCCTTCTTTGGTGATAAAGCAACGGCGGAAAATAGCTGGGGCTTTGACTGGTTGCCGAAGTGGGATAAAGGCTACGACGTCCTGCAATACTTCGAGATGATGAAAGAGGGCAAGGTCAATGGCTATATCTGCCAGGGCTTTAACCCGGTTGCCTCATTCCCGAACAAAAACAAAGTGATCGGTTGTCTGTCGAAACTGAAGTTCCTCGTGACCATCGACCCACTGAATACTGAAACCTCCAACTTCTGGCAGAACCACGGTGAGCTGAACGAAGTTGACTCGTCGAAGATCCAGACCGAAGTGTTCCGTCTGCCATCGACCTGCTTCGCGGAAGAGAACGGTTCAATCGTTAACTCCGGTCGCTGGTTGCAGTGGCACTGGAAAGGTGCGGACGCCCCGGGGATTGCGCTGACTGACGGCGAGATCCTCTCCGGTATCTTCCTGCGCTTGCGCAAGATGTATGCCGAACAGGGTGGCGCGAACCCGGACCAGGTGCTGAACATGACCTGGAACTACGCCATTCCGCATGAGCCATCTTCAGAAGAAGTGGCGATGGAGAGTAACGGTAAGGCGCTGGCCGATATTACCGATCCGGCAACCGGTGCGGTTATCGTCAAGAAAGGCCAACAACTTAGCTCGTTCGCCCAACTGCGCGATGACGGTACGACCTCCTGTGGCTGCTGGATTTTCGCCGGTAGCTGGACGCCAGAAGGCAACCAGATGGCGCGTCGTGATAACGCCGATCCGTCTGGCCTCGGTAACACGCTGGGCTGGGCATGGGCATGGCCGCTTAACCGCCGCATTCTGTATAACCGCGCCTCCGCAGACCCGCAGGGTAACCCGTGGGATCCGAAGCGTCAGTTGCTGAAATGGGACGGCACTAAGTGGACCGGCTGGGATATTCCGGACTACAGCGCAGCGCCTCCGGGCAGTGGCGTCGGGCCGTTTATCATGCAGCAGGAAGGCATGGGACGTCTGTTTGCCCTCGATAAGATGGCGGAAGGTCCGTTCCCGGAACACTACGAGCCGTTTGAAACGCCGCTGGGAACTAACCCACTGCATCCAAACGTTATCTCGAACCCGGCTGCGCGTATCTTTAAAGACGACGCCGAAGCTCTGGGTAAAGCCGATAAGTTCCCATATGTCGGAACCACCTATCGTCTGACCGAGCACTTCCACTACTGGACCAAACACGCGCTGTTGAACGCGATTTTGCAGCCAGAGCAGTTTGTGGAAATCGGTGAGTCGCTGGCGAATAAACTTGGCATTGCCCAGGGCGATACCGTGAAAGTCTCCTCCAACCGTGGCTATATCAAAGCCAAAGCGGTGGTGACCAAACGTATTCGCACGCTGAAAGCGAACGGCAAAGATATCGATACCATCGGTATTCCAATTCACTGGGGCTATGAAGGCGTTGCAAAAAAAGGCTTTATTGCCAATACGTTAACGCCATTCGTTGGTGATGCGAACACGCAGACGCCGGAGTTTAAGTCCTTCCTTGTGAATGTGGAAAAGGTATAACGGAGACGACATATGGCTTATCAATCGCAAGACATTATTCGTCGCTCCGCGACTAACGGTCTGACCCCCGCGCCTCAGGCGCGGGACTTCCAGGAAGAAGTGGCGAAACTCATCGACGTAACCACCTGCATCGGCTGTAAAGCCTGTCAGGTGGCGTGTTCAGAGTGGAACGACATTCGCGATACCGTCGGCAATAACATTGGGGTGTACGACAACCCCAATGATTTAAGCGCCAAATCGTGGACGGTAATGCGCTTCTCGGAAGTGGAGCAGAACGACAAACTGGAATGGCTGATCCGCAAAGACGGCTGTATGCACTGTTCCGATCCAGGCTGCCTGAAAGCGTGCCCGGCGGAAGGGGCAATTATTCAGTATGCCAACGGTATCGTCGACTTCCAGTCCGAGCAGTGCATTGGCTGCGGTTATTGCATTGCGGGCTGCCCGTTCGATATTCCGCGCCTCAACCCGGAAGACAACCGCGTCTACAAATGTACGCTGTGCGTTGACCGAGTGGTGGTTGGGCAAGAGCCGGCCTGCGTGAAAACCTGCCCGACGGGTGCGATTCACTTCGGTACGAAAGAGTCGATGAAAACGCTGGCGAGCGAGCGCGTGGCTGAGCTGAAAACCCGTGGTTACGACAATGCGGGTCTGTATGATCCGGCTGGCGTTGGTGGTACACACGTCATGTACGTGCTGCACCATGCTGACAAGCCGAATCTGTATCATGGCTTGCCGGAGAACCCGGAAATCAGCCAAACCGTGAAATTCTGGAAAGGCATCTGGAAACCGCTCGCGGCTGTTGGCTTTGCGGCTACCTTTGCGGCCAGTATCTTCCACTACGTGGGTGTCGGTCCGAACCGTGCGGATGAGGAAGAGAACAATCTGCACGAAGAGAAAGACGAGGAGCGCAAATGAAACGACGTGACACCATCGTGCGCTACACCGCGCCGGAACGTATCAACCACTGGGTCACCGCCTTCTGTTTCATCCTGGCGGCGGTGAGCGGGCTGGGGTTTTTCTTCCCCTCCTTCAACTGGTTGATGCAAATCATGGGCACACCGCAGCTGGCGCGCATTCTGCACCCGTTTGTCGGCGTGGTTATGTTTGCCTCGTTCATCATCATGTTTTTCCGTTACTGGCATCACAACCTAATCAATCGGGATGATATCTTTTGGGCGAAGAATATTCGTAAGATCGTCGTCAACGAGGAAGTAGGTGACACCGGGCGTTATAACTTCGGTCAGAAATGCGTTTTCTGGGCGGCGATTATTTTCCTGGTCCTGCTGCTGGTGAGCGGCGTGATTATCTGGCGTCCTTATTTTGCGCCTGCTTTCTCAATCCCGGTGATCCGATTCGCGTTAATGCTGCATTCATTTGCCGCAGTGGCGTTAATTGTGGTTATCATGGTGCATATCTACGCCGCCCTTTGGGTGAAAGGCACGATTACCGCCATGGTGGAAGGATGGGTTACCAGCGCCTGGGCGAAGAAACATCACCCGCGCTGGTACCGTGAGGTCCGCAAGACAACGGAAAAGAAAGCTGAATGAGTATTCGCATAATCCCGCAAGATGAGCTGGGTTCGAGCGAGAAACGTACGGCGGATATGATTCCGCCGTTATTGTTCCCTCGGCTCAAAAATTTATACAACCGCCGCGCCGAGCGTCTGCGCGAGCTGGCAGAAAATAATCCGCTGGGTGATTACCTGCGCTTTGCTGCGCTTATCGCCCACGCCCAGGAAGTGGTGCTGTACGACCATCCGCTGGAGATGGATCTGACCGCGCGCATTAAAGAAGCCAGCGCACAGGGCAAGCCACCGCTGGATATTCACGTTCTGCCGCGTGATAAGCACTGGCAAAAACTGCTGATGGCGCTGATTGCTGAACTGAAACCTGAAATGAGCGGCCCGGCGCTGGCGGTGATTGAGAATCTGGAGAAGGCATCGACCCAGGAGCTGGAAGATATGGCCAGCGCACTGTTTGCCTCTGATTTCTCTTCCGTCAGCAGCGATAAAGCGCCGTTTATCTGGGCTGCACTGTCGCTCTACTGGGCGCAGATGGCCAATCTGATCCCCGGCAAAGCCCGCGCTGAATACGGCGAACAGCGTCAATATTGCCCGGTTTGTGGTTCTATGCCGGTGTCCAGCATGGTGCAAATTGGCACCACTCAGGGGCTGCGTTACCTGCACTGCAACCTGTGTGAAACCGAATGGCACGTGGTGCGCGTAAAATGCAGCAACTGCGAGCAGAGCGGCAAACTGCATTACTGGTCGCTGGATGACGAACAGGCCGCGATTAAAGCCGAAAGCTGCGATGACTGCGGCACTTACCTGAAGATTCTTTATCAGGAAAAAGAGCCGAAAGTTGAAGCCGTGGCAGATGACCTCGCCTCTCTGGTACTGGACGCGCGAATGGAGCAAGAAGGCTACGCCCGCAGTTCCATTAACCCGTTCCTGTTTCCGGGTGAAGGGGAGTAATCTCTGACGTTTTCCGGGTGGCGCTGGTCGCCCGGATTACAGCTCATAGGGTGTGACGACACCGCTATTCCCGCAAAATCTCTCGTATTTTGCGAGGCGTTTTCCAGATATGATGTAACAGTTGCAGTTATTATAAGTTCAGGTAAAACAATCTTGTATTAATACCAGAATAAGGGCATCTGGTTTTTTATATTCAAGAATAAAATATTTTTGTCATTCCTTATGCTCCTTACACTGATCATCAACACCTACTGTCTCACACCTTTGCCTGCCACCCTTTGCTTTACGCACCGGGAATTGCTGCCGCTCCAGATATTGCTCTACCGCTTCGCGTAAAATTGCAGATCGTGAAACCTTACGCCAGCCCCTGAGTTTATTCAGCCGTTTAATTGCCTCTTCTGATAAATGAAGAAAAACCGTATTCATCGCCATTGCCACCACCTTACATATATTACTCATTAATGTATGTGCGAAAATTACGCCGGAAAATCATTAAAAAAAAGCGGATTTTTGCATGTTGTTTTGTTTTTGCGAGACGCTTTCCAGATTTTTCACGCCCGTGAATTTCCCTGTATCCATCCAGCAAAAACGGGCGTATAAAGCTGTACATTCATACAGCAAAACGAATTCTACTATGGCACTGGAAAAAGGAATTGCAGAGTTAGTCGCAGAGTTTATCGCTGCGGGTCGCCCCTCATCGCGTCAACAAAGTATTGCGCAACGCAGGGAGGGCTATATCGCCAGCGCTGTCCTTGCGGGTGAGACAGAAACGCGGGTAGATATTCAGACTATCGAACTTGAAGGGATGACCTTACGAATAGTGTCACCGCTGAATGCCCCGACATTACTCCCGACGATAATTTATTACTACGGTGGCTGTTTTGTTAGCGGCGGGTTCGCAACTCACGACAACCAACTGCGCCAGTTAGCCTATTACGGGCAATGTCGGGTTATTGCCGTCCAGTATCGGCTGGCACCGGAACATACTTTCCCCGCCGCCCATGATGATGCGCAACGAGGTGCAGAATTAGTCTGGCAGCACGCCGAACAACTCGGCGTTGATAAACAACGGATAACCCTTGCAGGCGACAGCGCAGGTGGGCATCTGGCGCTGGTGACCGCTTTGCGATTAAAGCGTGCTGGCGAGTGGCAACCGGCACAACTCATTTTAATTTATCCCATGCTTGATGCGACTGCGCATTTCGAAAGCTATATCCGCAATGGTCACGATTACATCATTACACGCGATACTCTACTGAGCGGCTTTGAGATGTACCTGCCAGATATTGATCGCAAGCATCCTGAAGCCAGTCCTCTATGGCGCGATGATTTTAATGGCTTGCCGACTGTTCATATCATTACCGCAGAATATGATCCGCTTTGTGATGAAGGCGAAG
Source organism: Escherichia sp. E2748 (assembly GCF_005781125.1). Classification (NCBI taxonomy): domain Bacteria; kingdom Pseudomonadati; phylum Pseudomonadota; class Gammaproteobacteria; order Enterobacterales; family Enterobacteriaceae; genus Escherichia; species Escherichia sp. E2748. Next base: position 27,661 of record NZ_VATP01000022.1, on the reverse strand, counting down.
CGTTGTATCACCACATGACCGAGCAAGGAGTGCAATGTACCTGCCAACGCTACCCTGGCGTTATCCACGGATTTTTTCAGTTAGGTGGTATCAGCGAGGCCGCGCGTACGGCGCTACGGGATGTGGCCTGGAGAGCGGGAAGGTAGCTCCGGATTCAGATAAAAATTATTTTCAACTTGAAAACATCACAGGTCTGCCTTACAGTGTTTTCAGGTTGAAAACTCGTAATGGAATTACACCATGCATGTTATCAGCCACAAGCCTTTTAACGAGGCGATAAAACGTTTTCCACTTTATGAAGATGCCCTTATTGATTTATTAAATCTTCTTGAAAAAACAACGTTTAGCGATCCGGGTGAGATGAAAAGATATATTTCCTCTCTGGATAACTTTAAGTACAGAGATAAATGGTGGGTGATTAATATTGCAGGCAATCATTTACGACTTATAGCCTATATAGATTTCAGGCTCCAAAAATGTTTTGTCAAACATATTGTTACCCACAATGAATACGACCGACTCACCACCTGGTATCGGAGCCATAAAAATGAGAACACATCACACACCAGCAGAAGACTCGGCCAATTTTGAAACGCTCGTCAGTACCTTCGCCCACGCAGTAAAAGGCATCCCATTATGTGGCCCTAAAGCAGATCAAGAGGAATACCATAATGCGCTGAAACTGATCGAGTTTTTAGTCGATCGTGACGATCTGGAAAACCCTTTATTTGAATTGCTCAGCGCGCGGATCCGCAAATATGAAAATAACGCTCCGGAATTTCAGCATTTCAATCAGCGGTTAGCATCGACCCCACGCGGCGTAAGTCTGTTACGGATCCTCATGGATCAACATGGGCTTAAGGCGGCTGATTTGGCACAAGAACTTGGCTCTAAATCCAATGTGAGTAATATTCTTAATGGTCGCCGGGCGCTCACCGTTCGTCATATCAAGGCGTTAAGCGAGCGTTTTAATCTCCCGGCTGAAGCGTTTATTGATGGGTAAAACGCCCCTACTCTTCTTCGTTCCCGCCCTCTTCATACGGGCCAAATGGCTTCGCGGGCAGAACGATATACGTGCCTTCAAACACTGCACCCGGCGTCTCATCGCCAAAGATTTCGACCTGCATCTGCACGCGCGCTTTTCGTCCGCGCGCCAGACGGTCAAGATCGCCGCTTAACGCACCAAGGTCGGCTACCGCATGGGGTTTGCCGCTAATCGGCTTGCTGTAGCGGATATGCGCATCGGCAAGAATAATCGTTCCGCCGAGATGGCGTTCGCGCAGCATCAACCAGATTAGCCCCCAACCGGTGAGCGTTGCCAGAGAGAATAAACTCCCGGCAAACAACGTATGGTGCGGATTCTGATTGCCGGTTTCCGGCATGGTGGTGATAAATTTTTGCCCGGTATATTGCTGAATGCGCACGCCCATTTTTTCACTCAGCGGGATATGTTCGTACCACGCTTGTTGCAACTGCGCGCACCAGTCGCCGCGATGCAGAATGTCATCCAGAGTGGCGACGGGTTTAATCATCAAAAAATGGCGGATTGGCGTGGTGGTTGGAGTGGTGATCTCTCCCTGATTGACAAACCCCAGCTTGGCAAAAAACTCTACTGCGTCTTCACGGGCGCTACAGGTCACGCGCTTAACGCCTTCCTGGCGCGCTACAGACTCCAGGGTCATCGCCATCAGCGTTCCCAGCCCTTTGTCCTGCACGTCGGGATGAACGGCCATAAAGCGAATGGACGCTTCGTTATCGGCATTAATATACAGCCGCCCTACTGCCACCAGATTACCCTGCTCGTCGACGACCATCTGGTGATGCGCCATCGCATCCCACGCGTCGCGTTCCGAACCTTTTGGTTGATGCAGGGGTTTACGCAACATCTCCCAGCGGAACTGATAGTAGCGCTCTAATTCTTCTTCTGTTTGTGGAACCCGAAGGTGATACATAGCGATACTCTCTCTTGTTTCCCGTGACACCCCTGGAAGCTGGCTCATACCTGCAACCAGAATGTCACGGGACCATCATTGACCAGCGATACCTGCATATCCGCAGCGAAGCGTCCTGTTTGCGTGTTCATCTCCTGCTGACGGCAGCGTTCGACGAAATAGTCATATAACGCCTCTGCGCGATCCGGTGATGCGCCTTTGGAGAAGCTTGGGCGCATCCCTCGTTCGGTATCTGCGGCAAGGGTAAACTGGGAAACTACCAGCACACTGCCGCCCGCCTGTTGCACGTTGAGATTCATCTTGCCTTCGGCATCGCTGAAGATACGATAGCCGAGCACACGCTCGCACAGACGGTTTGCTTTCTGTTCGTCGTCATCCTTTTCGACACCCAATAACACCAAAAGTCCCGCGCCAATTTCGCCCGTCACTTCTCCCTCCACGGTGACGCTGGCACGGGTTACGCGTTGAATTAATGCAATCATGGTTCGTCGTCTTCTTCTTGTTCAGCTGCTTGTTTTAGTTTGCGGTATTCCCCGAGAGTGACAGTAATTTCCGCGCCAAGCAAGACGATACACCATGTCCAGTAGACCCAGACAAAGAGAATGGGTATCACCGCCAGCACGCCGTAAATGAGCTGATATGACGGGAACATGGTGATATAAAGCGCGAAACCTTTCTTTCCTGCTTCGAACAGGAGCGCAGCAACAAACGCGCCGACAATCGCGTCGCGGTTGGGTACGCGGATGGTGGGAACGATGCTGTAAAGCAACCAAAAGGAGATCCACGACAACAGCAGCGGAAAAATACGCAGCACATTGTCGATGACAGTATTGAGATCGCTCGCCCAGCGCAGGGAGAGCAGATAGGAACTGATCGCCAGACTGGCCCCTGCCAGCAGCGGCCCTAACGTCAGGATCATCCAGTACACAGCAAAAGAGTAAATTTTTGGCCGTACCCGTTTACTTCGCCAGATGGCATTCAATGCGCTATCAATGGAATACATCAACAATAACGCCGTGACGATCAGGCCACATGCCCCGACGGCGGTCATCTTGTTGGAATTGGCAACAAACTGTTCAATATATTGCTGGATAACGTCGCCAGTGGCAGGCAGAAAGTTGGCAAAAATAAAGTGACGCAACTGAATGCTGACGTCGGAAAACATGGGAAAAGCGGCGAAAAGCGCAAAAACAACGGCAACCAGCGGCACTAATGAGAGCAACGACACATAGGCAAGATTACCTGCCAGGGTGGTCATGTTGTCCTCATTAATGCGTTGCCAGAGTAGTTTCAGCCAGGCCCATAGCGGACGGGTACGATACCTGGCTTTTTCATGGATGGTTTTTAGCATAACACCTTCGCGAAATAGTCCGGGATGGTGGTTTTATCTTTCACCAGAATACTGGTAATGCCTAGCTGATTTGCTCCTTCTATATTATCGGCGTTATCGTCGAAAAAGACTGTATCGCTGGGTGAAAAACCTTCCACCTGTAAAACATGCTGGTAAATTCGTGCTTCAGGTTTGCGCATGCCCAGATCTTGCGAAAGATAGATATGGTCAGCAGCATCACGGATTTCCGGGTATTCCTCCGGCCAGAAGGTGGTATGCAGGCGGTTGGTATTGGAAAGCACCACCACGCGATGCCCCTGCTCACGCAGTTTATGCATGATGGCGATCACTTCCGGGCGCAGCGCGACAAACACCGCCTGCCAGCCGTGGGAGAACTGCTCGTAGCTTAGCGGTAGAGCCATCTCATGGCACATCGCCTCTGCGAACGCTTCGTCGCTAATTTCCCCGCGCTCATGCTGATGAAACGCCTCCCCCATATGAAAACTCTTCTTAAGCGATGCCAGCGGAATACGCGTTAAATCGCTCCAGGTTCCCAGCACACGGTTAAAGTCGATATCGACAATCACATTACCTAAATCAAAGATATAGAGCATTTTTGCCTCCTTTCTCGCCACAAGAAATTAACTGTAGCGGGAAAGGATGAGTTTGGCTATGCAGCAATAAGGGTAATCTTGTGACGCTGATTGCGAAAAAGCAGAGTAATTTCACTGGCTTTTTCGCAATAGATGATGGTTAAGATTCAGGCATAAATTGCCAATGGGTTTCAATGAGCAGTGGCTTATCTGGTGCCGCTAATTCCGGCGTTAGTTGCCTGGGTAAGTGGATTAACACAGGTGGCATCAGGCTGTTTATCAAATACCACCAGACTGTTTGCAGAAGAGGTCATGGTCATCGCGAGTTAACCAAGCCACCGTAACTTAACCTTCACCCCGTCATAAAAGACAAAACAGTCGTCCCAAGGGCCAGCTCAATCAGTCTGGTGCAAAAAATTTTGTTTTGCTGGATACGGGCTACGGTTGATAAGGCTGGTATTGTTTTCAATGGCCGGATTAAGCACATCCGGCCATTAATCAAGCTTCAGCCGTCAGCATCTCTTTCTTACGTTGACTAATTCGCTTAACCAGCATTACGGAAACCACCGCACCACAGAATGCGAAGCAGGCCATAATGCCAAACACGATTTTGTAGCCAATAATCCCCGGATTTAAATCCAGAATGTAGCCATACAGACTGAAGCAGAACATCGCCGGGGCGTAACCGATAAAGCTACCCAACGCCATCGCCGCGCCTGTTTTATTTTCAGCAATTTTTGCTTCGCCAATAGGTGCAAAAAATACGGCGCGCTGAGTAAAGACTATCGCACCAAAGCCCAGCGTACATGCCATCCCTAAATAGACCGGCATGCTTTCGTGCGGCAGCATAATCAACAGTACGAGCGCAGCGGTACTGATGATAAAGGTGTAGCATAGATATTTACTCGGTGATTTCAGGATCTTATCTGAAATCATGCCACCAATCGGTCCACCGATCATTTTCAGACAGTATTGGTTAATGATGCCGTAAGCCCCCACCAGCGCAACGGGTAGCAGATAGATGTTTTTCAGGAATGGAATGAAGAATGTCAGGCCACAGTAAACCGCGTAAACGAAGAAAACGTTGAAAGCGATAAGCCAAATGGTTTTGTCTCTCAGCACCGAGGTCATACTGGTGTTTTGCGATGCTTCGTCTTCTTTTTTCACCTCCACGGACGGTGCCTCTTCTTTGTCATTCAGTACAAAGAAAATGATAATGCCCACGGCAATCACAATAAGGGAATAGAACCAGATACCCGCTTTAAAGCCCAACAAGCCACTACCAAACCAGGTAAATACTGCCAACGCAGAAAATGCCACCACGGTATCAACAATGCCACGCCCTGTTTCGAAGAAGCCAAACAAACGACCTTGTTGTTCGCTATTGCCCAGTCGACTTACCGACTTGAGCAAGACCGGCCAGTTCATCATGTCGCAGGTAACGCCAAATAGCGCCCAGACAAAGAGGATGCCCCAATAACCTGGCATTGTCGTCAAATAAACACCCAGTAATCCCGTCGCAATGAGGGAGAATGACATGGTGTATCTGCGCGGTAGTTTATCGGCAAAATAAATAGACAGAAAAAAGCCCACTGTGGTGACAAATGAGTTTACCGACATAGCATTACCAATTTGACCATTAGTCAAATGGAAATATTCCTGCATCGGGATATAAAACGCATCTTTCAGCGACGGTAATTTATAAATTGTACCGCCACACAGTGTTAATAGACTAAATAACGCCCATTTCTTTTTCGTGAGCATAACATCCCCTAAGCGATTTTTAAAATCACTGTTTTAAAGGCAATAAGATATCGACCATTCTTATGGAATGGTTTTATTAACTGCGTATGAGTTAAAACTTATTAGTGGTTCAGAAGATGGCTTGCCTCTTGTTTGATTTGTTGTAGTACGTTACGCACATGATTTATCTGATTAATTGCATCATCTTTTTCTTTACGTAACCGCGCATCCAGTAAATGTTTTTCTGGCAACGGTGTTTCACTCATCTGGCGATAAGGGATCCACGGATTATCATCTTCGTCTTCAAAGCGGAACGCCGGAGCATAATAATCAACCTCTTCTTCCAGGCCATATGCCGTCACCTGCGGCTCATCATCGCCCAGGCAGATAAGGTGCGTTAATAACGCTTTGAATGGCATATCTCCCTGACCTGAAATACAGGCTTTATGGCCCAGACCACCCTGTTCTTTAACAATCAATGCATCTTTGATATGCACCTGGGTAATATGCGGCGCCATCGTTTTTAAAGCGTCCATGGGATGCTCATTTGCATTGATCATGTTCGCAAAATCAAACAGTAAGGAAAGAGATTCCATCTCACTTTCTTTGACCAGCGACACCAGCTCATGGCTTTTTAAATCTTCATGCTGCTCGATCGTAAAAGTCAGGCCGCTGTCCTGATACGTTTCCCGTACATAGGCAATATCGTTAGCGATGATAGATAATACGTCGCGCAAATTACCTTCATAACGTGGATAAAAACGTACGGACGATGCCCCGGTTTTCAACGCGATGGCGACGGCTTCGTCAATAGATGCCTTATCTGAGGCGCTAGTTTCAATATGAATATCAAGGTTCAGACGGCGGGCTTTATCACCAAAGGCAGAGAGTTCTTTATCGTCCATATTGCCAAGAGAAAAACGCTCGCCATCCAGAACATGAATTTTGACGCCCCGCAGATTATTTTCACTCGCGATATCAAGTAAATCAGCAGGCAATACTCTTTCCAGCCGCATATTTAAATGAAAGGCATAGGCATGTAAATAAAGAGGAAGAGTATCGACACGTTGTAGAATCTTTCTTGCGTTATTTGTTGTCACCATAAAACACCTACAGATTAATGATGAGGTCTACGGCCTCAAATCGCCAATATTCAATATCTATCTGGACAATATTGCCTTGCTGGTCGGCGCGATGCTTTTCAATTAAGATCGCAGGCATACCCGCAGAACCGCCAAGATACTTGCTGATATCGCCCGGCATTCTGACGGGTTTGAAAATCAATTTTTTTACTACCGTCTCTTTTTGGTAGCACTTTTCCCAGACTGCAGAAAATGAGTGGTTTTCAAGTTGTTCAATAAAACCTGGGGCAACTTCAGGATTAATATATGTTTCGTGATAGAAAACTTTATGTCCTTCCAGCGCCCCCCAGCCGGTAATACGATAGAGTTCGGTTGATGGCGTCACTGCAATCAGTGGCGCAAGCGTCTGGGGAATGTCGCTGGTACGGCTTTTCTCGGTAAACCCCCAGGAAGGTTCCCGCCCTTGCTCAATTGCGGCCCGCTGAAAGCTCGCCGACAGCTCCGGGCTGTAATTAAATCGCGGCTGAGTCACGAACCAACCTTTACGATCCTTACGGAAGATTTTGGATTCTGCCTCGAGGTTCAGCAACGCCTGGCGCAGCGTCATACGTTTAATGCCCAGTAGCTCTCCCAGCTCTCTTTCTGAAGGGAGTTTTCCACCCGGCGTGGTGATGCCATCTTTCAACCACCGATCCAGTTTCTCTTTTGCATTTTCTACGGTGGATTGATTTCCCGTCATTGTTTAATCCTTTTGGTTTAAACCAGATGAGGCATCTTACGCTTACGCCAAAAAAGAAAGCAATTAACGGCGTATGACTTTGCAGATAATTGTGACAAAGCTCTCTATTGACGTAACCACAGACTTATAAGGGAGATACTCGCATTGGTGAGCGCTCACGACAGGCAAAAAAAAACCTGCCATCGCTGGCAGGTTTTTTATGACTGAAAAGCGAAATTAATCGTCTTTCGGTGCGCGGTTGGCGCGACGACGATCGTTTTCCGTCAGGTGACGTTTACGAATACGGATAGAGGTCGGAGTCACTTCTACCAGTTCGTCATCATCGATGAACTCCAGAGCTTGCTCCAGAGTCATGCGGATAGGCGGAACCAGAACAACGGCTTCGTCAGTACCGGAAGCACGCATGTTGGTCAGTTTCTTACCGGTCAGGCAGTTTACAGTCAGGTCGTTAGAGCGGCTGTGAATACCGATAATCTGACCTTCGTAAACTTCTGCACCGTGACCGAGGAACAGCTTACCGCGATCCTGCAGACCGAACAGCGCGAACGCAACCGCTTTACCCTGACCGTTAGAGATCAGTACGCCGTTCTGACGCTGACCTACTTCACCCGGACGAACGTCGTCGTAGTGGCTGAAGGTGGAGTACAGCAGACCTGTACCGGAAGTCATGGTCATGAACTCAGAACGGAAGCCGATCAGACCACGGCTTGGGATCACGTAGTCGAGACGTACGCGGCCTTTACCGTCTGGATTCATGTTTTTCAGGTCGCCTTTACGTTCGCCCAGCGCCTGCATTACAGAACCCTGATGCTGTTCTTCAACGTCCAGAGTCACGTTTTCATACGGCTCTTGTTTACGACCGTCGATTTCACGGAAGATAACTTTCGGACGGGATACCGCCAGTTCGAAACCTTCACGACGCATGTTTTCGATCAGAACAGACAGGTGCAGTTCGCCACGACCAGAAACGCGGAACGCATCGGCGTCTTCGGTTTCTTCTACGCGCAGCGCAACGTTGTGTACCAGTTCTTTGTTCAGACGGTCCAGGATCTGACGAGACGTTACGAACTTACCTTCTTTACCGCAGAACGGCGAGGTGTTAACGCAGAAGAACATAGAAACGGTCGGCTCATCAACGGAGAGTGCCGGCAGCGCTTCAACGTTTTGCGTGTCGCAAACGGTGTCAGAAATGTTCAGTTCGCCAAGGCCCGTGATCGCCACGATATCGCCAGCTTCCGCCAGATCGGTTTCGATACGTTCCAGACCGAGGTGGCCCAGCACTTTACCGACTTTCGCGTTGCGGGTTTTGCCTTCGCTATCGATGATAGTGACCTGCTGGTTCGGCTTCACTTTACCGCGCTTGATGCGGCCAATGCCGATAACGCCAACATAGCTGTTGTAATCGAGCTGAGAAATCTGCATCTGGAACGGACCGTCAAGGTCTACGTCCGGTGCAGGAACGTGGTCAATAATCGCCTGATACAGCGGGGTCATGTCTTCCGCCATATCTTCGTGGTCCAGACCCGCGATACCGTTCAGCGCAGAAGCGTAAACGATCGGGAAGTCCAGCTGCTCGTCGGTCGCGTCGAGGTTAACGAACAGGTCGAATACCTGATCCACAACCCAGTCAGGACGCGCGCCAGGGCGGTCAACTTTGTTGATAACAACAATCGGCTTCAGGCCGTAAGCAAACGCTTTTTTGGTTACGAAGCGCGTTTGCGGCATCGGGCCGTCAAATGCGTCAACCACCAGCAGCACTGAGTCTACCATGGACATTACACGTTCAACTTCACCACCGAAGTCGGCGTGCCCCGGGGTATCAACGATATTGATACGGTAATCATTCCATTTGATAGCGGTGTTTTTCGCGAGGATGGTAATCCCACGCTCTTTCTCCAAATCGTTGGAGTCCATCACGCGCTCTTGGGTTTCGGCACGAGAGTCGAACGTACCGGATTGTTGGAGCAGCTTGTCTACCAGGGTGGTTTTACCATGGTCGACGTGCGCGATGATGGCGATATTACGCAATTTTTCGATCACAACTTTGCCTCAGGCATTAGAAATAGCGCGTTATTGTACACGGATTAATCGCACTACAAAACAGGATCACAAACATCCTCCGCAAACAAGTATTGCAGAGTCCCTTTGTGATCGCTTTCACGGAGCATAAAAAGGGTTATCCAAAGGTCATTGCACCAACATGGTGCTTAATGTTTCCATTGAAGCACTATATTGGTGCAACATTCACATCATGGTGCAGCCCTTTTGCACGATGTTAAGCATGATAACGCCTTTTAGGGGCAATTTAAAAGTTGGCACAGATTTCGCTTTATCTTTTTTACGGCGACACGGCCAAAATAATTGCAGATTTCGTTACCACGACGACAATGACCAATCCAGGAGAGTTAAAGTATGTCCGCTGAACACGTACTGACGATGCTGAACGAGCACGAAGTGAAGTTTGTTGATTTGCGCTTCACCGATACCAAAGGTAAAGAACAGCACGTCACTATCCCTGCTCATCAGGTGAATGCTGAATTCTTCGAAGAAGGCAAAATGTTTGACGGCTCCTCGATTGGCGGCTGGAAAGGCATTAACGAATCCGACATGGTGCTGATGCCAGACGCATCCACCGCAGTGATTGACCCGTTCTTCGCCGACTCTACCCTGATTATCCGTTGCGACATCCTTGAACCTGGCACCCTGCAAGGCTATGACCGTGACCCGCGCTCCATCGCGAAGCGCGCTGAAGATTACCTGCGTTCTACTGGCATTGCCGACACCGTACTGTTCGGGCCAGAACCTGAATTCTTCCTGTTCGATGACATCCGTTTCGGATCATCTATCTCCGGTTCTCACGTTGCTATCGACGATATCGAAGGCGCATGGAACTCCTCCACCCAATACGAAGGTGGTAACAAAGGTCACCGTCCGGCAGTGAAAGGCGGTTACTTCCCGGTTCCACCGGTAGACTCGGCTCAGGATATTCGTTCTGAAATGTGTCTGGTGATGGAACAGATGGGTCTGGTGGTTGAAGCCCATCACCACGAAGTAGCGACTGCAGGTCAGAACGAAGTGGCTACCCGCTTCAATACCATGACCAAAAAAGCCGACGAAATTCAGATCTACAAATATGTCGTGCACAACGTGGCGCACCGCTTCGGTAAAACCGCGACCTTTATGCCAAAACCGATGTTCGGTGATAACGGCTCCGGTATGCACTGCCACATGTCGCTGTCTAAAAACGGCGTTAACCTGTTCGCGGGCGACAAATACGCAGGTCTGTCTGAACAGGCGCTGTACTACATTGGCGGCGTAATCAAACACGCTAAAGCGATTAACGCCCTGGCAAACCCGACCACCAACTCTTATAAGCGTCTGGTCCCGGGCTACGAAGCACCGGTCATGCTGGCTTACTCTGCGCGTAACCGTTCTGCGTCTATCCGTATTCCGGTGGTTTCTTCTCCGAAAGCACGTCGTATCGAAGTCCGTTTCCCGGACCCGGCGGCTAACCCGTACCTGTGCTTTGCTGCCCTGCTGATGGCCGGTCTTGATGGCATCAAAAACAAGATCCATCCGGGCGAAGCCATGGACAAAAACCTGTATGACCTGCCGCCAGAAGAAGCGAAAGAGATCCCACAGGTTGCAGGCTCTCTGGAAGAAGCACTGAACGAACTGGATCTGGACCGCGAGTTCCTAAAAGCCGGTGGTGTGTTCACTGATGAAGCGATCGATGCGTACATCGCTCTGCGTCGCGAAGAAGATGACCGCGTGCGTATGACTCCGCATCCGGTAGAGTTTGAGCTGTACTACAGCGTCTAAGTGTTTTAGTTGCCGTGGAAACTTTTCGCCTGTCTCTGGCAGGCTTGGGATCGATGGCAAGCACATCACGCCGGATGCGACGCAAATGCGTCTTATCCGGCCTACACGGTGATGATGTGGTAGGCCGGAGCAGGTGAAGTCGCTCTTCAACGTGAAGTTTGTCAGCTATCTGTAGCCCATCTCTGCATGGGCTTTTTTCTCCGTAACTTCTGTGATGCTTCGCGCTTTTTATCCGTAAAAAGCTATAATGCACTAAAATGGTGCAACCTGTTCAGGAGACTGCTTTATGGCAACAGGCACGCAGCCCGATGCTGGGCAGATCCTCAACTCGCTGATTAACAGTATTTTGTTAATTGATGACAATCTGGCGATCCATTACGCCAACCCCGCCGCGCAACAACTGCTCGCCCAAAGCTCCCGCAAATTGTTTGGTACGCCATTACCGGAACTGTTGAGCTACTTCTCATTAAATATCGAGCTGATGCAAGAAAGTCTGGAGGCGGGACAAGGTTTTACCGATAACGAAGTGACGCTGGTCATCGACGGTCGCTCGCATATCCTTTCTGTGACGGCTCAGCGCATGCCAGACGGCATGATCCTGCTGGAGATGGCACCGATGGATAACCAGCGCCGCTTAAGTCAGGAACAGCTACAACACGCCCAGCAGGTTGCTGCCCGTGATTTAGTACGTGGCCTGGCGCATGAGATTAAAAATCCGCTTGGCGGTTTACGTGGCGCGGCGCAGCTGCTCAGCAAAGCATTACCTGACCCGTCACTGCTGGAATATACCAAAGTGATTATCGAACAGGCGGACCGGCTACGAAATCTGGTCGACCGTCTGTTGGGGCCGCAGCTGCCTGGCACACGCGTCACCGAAAGTATTCACAAAGTGGCTGAACGCGTGGTGACGCTGGTGTCGATGGAACTGCCGGACAACGTGCGGTTGATTCGTGATTACGACCCCAGCCTGCCGGAACTGGCGCACGACCCGGATCAAATTGAGCAAGTGCTGCTGAATATTGTGCGCAATGCGCTACAGGCGCTGGGGCCGGAGGGGGGTGAAATCATTCTGCGTACCCGCACCGCGTTTCAACTGACCTTACACGGCGAGCGCTATCGGCTGGCGGCGCGAATTGATGTGGAAGATAACGGGCCGGGCATTCCGCCTCATTTGCAGGATACGCTGTTTTACCCGATGGTCAGCGGCCGCGAAGGTGGCACCGGGCTTGGCTTATCCATCGCCCGTAATTTGATTGATCAGCATTCAGGCAAAATTGAATTTACCAGTTGGCCAGGCCATACCGAGTTCTCGGTTTACCTGCCTATCAGGAAATAAAGGTGACGTTTATGCAACGAGGGATAGTCTGGGTAGTCGATGACGATAGTTCCATCCGTTGGGTGCTTGAACGTGCGCTCGCTGGGGCAGGTTTAACCTGTACGACGTTTGAGAACGGCGCGGAGGTGCTGGAAGCACTGGCGAGCAAAACGCCGGATGTGCTGCTGTCGGATATCCGTATGCCGGGAATGGACGGGCTGGCGCTGCTCAAGCAGATTAAACAGCGCCATCCGATGCTTCCGGTCATCATTATGACCGCACATTCCGATCTGGATGCTGCCGTCAGCGCCTATCAACAAGGGGCGTTTGATTATCTGCCTAAACCGTTTGATATCGATGAAGCCGTGGCGCTGGTCGAGCGCGCCATCAGCCATTACCAGGAACAGCAGCAGCCGCGTAATGTTCAGCTTAACGGCCCAACGACCGATATCATCGGCGAAGCGCCAGCCATGCAGGACGTGTTCCGGATTATCGGTCGGCTTTCGCGTTCTTCGATTAGCGTGCTGATTAATGGCGAATCCGGCACCGGTAAAGAACTGGTCGCTCATGCCCTGCATCGCCACAGCCCGCGCGCCAAAGCGCCGTTTATCGCGCTCAATATGGCGGCTATCCCGAAGGATTTGATCGAATCAGAACTGTTCGGTCACGAAAAAGGCGCGTTTACCGGTGCGAATACCATTCGTCAGGGGCGTTTTGAACAGGCCGATGGCGGCACATTATTCCTCGATGAAATTGGCGATATGCCGCTGGATGTGCAGACGCGTTTGCTGCGCGTGCTGGCAGACGGTCAGTTTTATCGCGTTGGCGGCTATGCGCCGGTGAAAGTGGATGTGCGGATTATCGCTGCGACCCACCAGAATCTCGAACAGCGGGTGCAGGAAGGCAAGTTCCGTGAGGATTTGTTCCACCGCCTGAACGTTATCCGTGTTCATCTGCCGCCGCTGCGTGAGCGTCGAGAAGATATTCCCCGTCTGGCACGCCATTTTTTACAAGTTGCCGCTCGCGAGCTGGGCGTAGAAGCAAAGTTGCTGCATCCGGAAACTGAAGCCGCTCTGACGCGTCTGGCGTGGCCAGGCAACGTGCGCCAGCTGGAAAACACCTGCCGCTGGCTAACGGTAATGGCTGCCGGACAGGAAGTGCTGATTCAGGATTTGCCTGGCGAACTGTTTGAATCAACCGTACCGGAAAGCACTTCACAAATGCAGCCGGACAGTTGGGCAACGCTGTTAGCACAGTGGGCAGATCGGGCGCTACGTTCCGGTCATCAAAACTTGCTGTCTGAAGCGCAACCAGAGTTGGAGCGGACATTACTGACTACCGCGTTGCGACATACGCAGGGACATAAACAGGAAGCAGCGCGCTTACTTGGCTGGGGGCGTAACACCCTGACGCGTAAGTTAAAAGAGCTTGGAATGGAGTGATTCAGGCTCGCCATGTAAAGATTGATTATTGAGCGCAAATTGCTGTTATTTTGCGCTTTACTGTTCCGGTAAGTTCAGTATGATCATGCCCGAAAAACGGGGGGAGTGTCATTATGCTGGAATCAATAATTAATCTGCTATCAAGTGGCGCAGTTAACAGCCACACGCCGCAAACTGCCGTTGCTGCCGTGCTGTGTGCCGCGATGATTGGGCTGTTTAGCTGAGTTTCAGATTGCTGATGAAGTGCTCTTTGTTCATGCCGGATGCGGCGTGAACGCCTTATCCGGCCTACAAAAGCAATAATTTCAACAGGTTTTGCAGGCCTGATAAGCGTAGCGCATCAGGCAACCTTGTTCTCAGTGTATTGATGGCGCTTTCGTTTATCACCGTAGTAAACGAAGCGCCATTCACTATTTAAATCACCCGTGAGAACTGCTGCATTCGCGCTTTCTGGCGCAGATAAGTATCAAAGCACATGCAAATGTTGCGGATCAGCAAGCGACCTTTCGCCGTCACCTGAATTCCCTTCTCATCCACATCCACCAGCCCGTCTTCTGCTAATGGGGCGAGCAGCTTGAGATCTTCCGCAAAGTAATCAGCGAAGTGCAAATCCCACTGTTGCTCAATGGGGGCGTAATCCAGACGGAAGTTGCAGATGAGCGACTTAATCACATCGCGGCGAATACAGTCATCGCGCGTTAGCGCAATACCACGCCACAGCGCATTGCCTTGTTCATCCACTTGCTGATAGTACTGCTTCAACTCTTTCTGGTTCTGCGCGTAGCAGTCACCAATCATGCTGATGGCGGAAACGCCCATCCCAAGCAGATCGGTATCGCCCTGGGTGGTGTAGCCCTGGAAGTTACGATGCAGCACGCCTTCACGTTGGGCCACCGCCAGCTCGTCATCCGGGCGGGCAAAGTGATCCATACCGATAAACTGATAGCCCGATTGTGTCAGGAAGGCGATGGTTTCCTGCAGAATATCGAGTTTTTGTTGCGGACTCGGCAAGTCAGCATCTTTGATTTTGCGCTGGGCGGCAAAAATAGTTGGCAGATGCGCGTAGTTAAAGACGCTCAGACGGTCAGGGTTCAGTTCCGCCACGCGTTTCAGGGTAAAGGCGAAACTCTCCGGCGTCTGTTTCGGCAGGCCGTAAATCAGGTCAATGTTGGTGGAGGTAAAGCCAATCTCACGCGCATGGTTAAGCAGCGCAAAGATGAACTCTTCATCCTGCTCGCGGTTAACCAGACGCTGTACTTCTTTGTTGAAGTCCTGCACGCCCATGCTCAGGCGGTTAAAGCCTTCCGCGCGTAAATGCTCCAGTACATCCAGTTCGATTTCGCGCGGATCGACTTCGATCGAGATTTCCGCATCGGCATTGAACTGGAAGTTTTCGCGCAACAGCTTCATCAGGCGGCTGATTTGCGCTTTATTCAGGTATGTTGGCGTTCCACCGCCCCAGTGCAGCTGGCTCACCTTGCGCCCGGCAAAAAGCGGTGCACGATGGACGATTTCTTGCTCAAGCACGTCCAGATACTGGTCGGCCTTGTGCTGCTGACGAGTCACAATCTTGTTGCAACCGCAGAAGTAGCAAAGTTTATGGCAGAACGGAATATGTACGTAGAGAGATAAGGGACGCTCAGGGTAGCGCGCCACGGCTTGTAAAAACGCCTGTTCGCCGAAGTCTTCTGAAAACTCCAGCGCGGTCGGGTACGAGGTGTATCGTGGCCCGGAATAGTTATATTTCTGGATCAGGGCCAGGTCCCAGTCGATTTGCTGTACAGACATGCTCACTCCTTCCGATGGCGTCTCTGGCGGCTACGGCGTACCGGCGGATGCCCGTTTCGGGTCATCAGCCGGTTGCGCAGCCACTTTTGTCGCCGCGACAACCGCTGTAGTTTAACGAATAACCACACCAGATAACATATAACCGGAAGGGTTATCAGCAGAACGGGAAGGCCCACGCAGGCAATCCGTTAGTTGCCCCGCAGCAGACGCATCATGTCTTCTTGCTTCTCGTCTTCTTCCTCTTCTTCGTCGTCGTCATAAGAGAGGCCAAGTTTCTGCATCAGCTCATCAATACGATCCAGCTTGGCATCTACCCAGGATTGCTCTTCGGCACTCAGGGTTTCGCCTGCTTCCAGACGTTCCAGCAGCGCATCCAGACGCTCATCTGTCTCCAGTAACTCCAACTCCGCCTGCGGTGAAAGCATAGGTTTCTCACTCTTCGGTTTGTGCTGTTTGGTGACTTTTTCAGTCACGCCCAATGGAATAGGGGTTTTACTGCCAATACGTGGATCTTTCGGTGCATTCTGGCCCTTGCTACCCGAAGTAGCGCTACCGCCCGCTGCGCGGCTGCCTGGTGCATGACCACGGCGTTTTTTCTGGCGCTTGCGATCACGAGCTTCCTGATTCAGCTCTTCGCGGGTTTTACGACGCGCTTTTGCATGACCTTTGCTGCGTGAGTTTGAAGATGATGGTTTCATATCAATTCGTCTTTTAGCCGTTTTATTTAGTATAGATTTGCGGCGGAATCTAACAGAAAGCAAGCAAAGAAAAAAGGCGACAGATTACTCTGTCGCCTTTTTTCCTGACTCACAACCCTTAACGGGTCTTACAATCCTTGCAGGCCGCCAACACACCCTGTTTTTCCATTAGCCGGAACATTCCGTGTTGATTCCATTTCCCTTTAGTGACGTCTCCGGACGTTTGTCTTCCTGACAATCCTCTGTCTTCGCCTCCTGGCGCTCCTGACCCTCATCCTGAGTCATTGTTCCTGTTAGCGTCCTCGCTCTATGGGTGCTACTTTACGCTTCTGTGTTAAACAAACAATAAACTATCATCAGTATTTACTCATTTTCAGATTATTGTATAAAACTAATCACATGATTTATTTAGCCTATTTGACATGTGTCGCAGAAATTTCTCTTCGATTTCGCATAAAAACAATCGGCAATGTCTCACAAAGTACATGGTATTTACTTACACCGTTCACGCCGAAAAATCCGTCTTTTATTGTGGTTCAGGTATAATCGCCACAAAGCTTTGACTGACGGAGACGACCGCTTTGACTAATTTGAATTATCAACAGACGCATTTTGTGATGAGTGCGCCTGATATTCGCCACTTACCTTCCGATACCGGGATCGAAGTGGCTTTTGCAGGCCGTTCCAACGCAGGTAAATCCAGCGCGCTGAACACGCTGACTAACCAGAAAAGCCTGGCGCGTACCTCGAAAACACCAGGACGTACCCAGCTTATCAACCTGTTTGAAGTGGCTGAGGGCAAACGTCTGGTCGACTTGCCTGGCTATGGCTACGCGGAAGTTCCTGAAGAGATGAAGCGCAAATGGCAGCGCGCGCTCGGTGAGTACCTCGAAAAACGTCAGAGTCTACAAGGCCTGGTCGTGCTGATGGATATTCGCCATCCGCTGAAAGATCTCGACCAGCAGATGATTGAGTGGGCGGTGGACAGCAATATCGCCGTACTGGTGTTGCTGACCAAAGCGGACAAACTGGCGAGCGGTGCACGTAAAGCGCAATTGAATATGGTGCGTGAAGCAGTGCTGGCGTTTAACGGTGATGTGCAGGTAGAGACATTCTCTTCTCTGAAGAAGCAAGGCGTGGATAAGCTTCGCCAGAAACTGGATACCTGGTTCAGCGAGATGCAGCCTGTAGAAGAAACGCAGGACGGCGAATAATTTTCTAGCCCTTATGCATGTGCCGGATATCGCGTATCTGGCACATAAAATCATGCAAATTCAATGAGCTATTTTCTACCGTAGGCCTGTTAAGCACAATGTATCCGGCAATACGGGTCTTTTCTTTCGCACAATAAAAAACGCCCCAGTCATTACTGACTGGGGCGGCTAAAAAATTCAGCCAAATCCGATTACGTGAAGTAAAAGGTCTGAAAGATAGAACATCTTACCTCTGTACCCTACGCGACTAACTTTACTCTTTTTTGTTCAGTTCAGAAAGCACTTTTTGTAATTTTTTTTCAGTTGTTGCATAGGAATTTCTAATACCCATCACAAATCGTGGCTGGTTATGTTGCTTAGTTACGAAAAAAAGGCTTGTTAAGGCAAATCTTAGTGCGCCTGATCCCAGTTTTCGCCACTACCCACTTCCACCAGCAACGGCACATCCAGGCGAGTACAGTTTTCCATCAACTGATGGATCTTCTTCGCTACCGCATCGACATCATCTTTATGAACTTCAAACACCAGTTCATCGTGTACCTGCATGATCATACGCACGCGTGGTTGCTCTTCCTGTAGCCAGGCATCAACGGCAATCATCGCCCGTTTGATGATATCCGCAGCGGTTCCCTGCATTGGTGCGTTAATGGCTGCACGTTCAGCCGCGGCACGACGCGCACCGTTGCTGGATTTGATATCCGGCAGATAGAGGCGACGTCCGTCCAGGGTTTCAACGTATCCCTGCTCTTTCGCCTGCGCGCGAGTGCGTTCCATATACTCCAGTACGCCTGGGTAGCGTTCGAAGTAAAGGTCCATGTACTTCTGTGCTTCTTTACGTGGAATGTTCAATTGCCGTGCCAGACCGAAAGCACTCATGCCATAAATCAGACCAAAGTTAATCGCTTTCGCGCTACGGCGTTGTTCGCTGGTGACGGTTTCCAGTGGCAAACCAAACACTTCTGCCGCCGTTGCCCGGTGGATATCTTTTCCTTCTGCAAATGCGGTCAGCAAGCCTTTGTCTCGTGAAAGATGCGCCATGATGCGCAGTTCAATCTGCGAGTAGTCCGCCGAGACAATCACATAATCCTGCGGCGCAATAAACGCCTGGCGGATACGGCGGCCTTCTTCGTTACGCACCGGAATGTTTTGTAGGTTAGGATCGGTTGAGGATAAACGCCCCGTCGCAGTTACTGCCTGGTGATAGGAAGTATGCACGCGCCCGGTTTTCGGGTTGATCATCAGCGGCAGCTTGTCGGTGTAGGTCGATTTCAGCTTCGCCAGGCCACGGTACTCCAGAATCACTTTTGGCAGCGGGTAGTCCAGCGCCAGCTCTTCCAGTACCTCTTCTGACGTTGAAGGCGCACCACCCGGCGTTTTCTTCAGCGGCTTAATACCCTGTTTTTCAAAAAGAATAGTTTGCAGTTGCTTGGTGGAAGAAAGGTTAAATTCTTCACCTGCAATTTCATGCGCTTTCTTTTCCAGCTCAGCCAGACGCAAGGTGAGCTCTTCAGAATGATTGTGCAGCACTTTCGGGTCGATCTTCACACCGTTGCGTTCGATGCGTGAAAGCACCGGCACCAGCGGCATTTCGATGTTTTCAAAGACGTTCAGTGGCCCTTTGTGTTTTTGCAGATCCGGCCACATTTTCAGATGCAGCTGCAAGGTGACATCTGCATCTTCAGCGGCGTAACGTCCAGCCTCTTCCAGGGCAATCTGGTTAAAGGTCAGTTGATTTTTGCCTTTACCAGCAATCTCTTCAAAAGTGATGGTTTTGTGCTTCAACCAACGTTCCGCGAGGCTGTCCATATCGTGGCGACCGGCAACGCTGTTGAGAATGTAGGACTCGAGCATAGTATCAAACGCAATCCCCCGCAGCTCAATGCCGTAATTCGCCAGAATACCGCGATCGTATTTCAGGTTTTGCCCGACCTTCAGCGCCTTTTCATCTTCCAGCAGCGGTTTTAGCAGCTCGAGTGCGCGCTCGCGGGAGATCTGATCGGGCGCATCAAGATAATCATGAGCAACCGGAATATAGGCCGCTACGCCAGGTTCGATAGCAAAAGAAAGCCCTACCAGGTTGGCGGAGATGTTATCGAGGCTGTCGGTTTCGGTATCAAACGCAAATACAGGCGCTTTTTCCAGCTTCGTAATCCATGCTTTTAGAGTTTCTTCGTCCAGAATAGTGACGTAGTTATCGTAAGAAATCGCTGTTGCAGTCACTTCGGGTGTTTCGTCGACAACAATGGTTTCCTGCGGCTTCGCGGCTGGTTTTGCCCCTTTGGCCTGTAACCATTTGCCCGCTTCGACATCAGCAGTCCAACGCTTGAACTCATACTTTTTGAACAGCCCCAACAACTCTTCAGCCGCCGGTTGTTGTACTTCCAGTTGTTCGCAGGTCAGTTCCAGTTCAACGTCGGTTTTAATCGTCGCCAGCTGGTAAGAGAGATAGGCCACCTCTTTATTTTGCTCAAGCTTCGCCGCCATTGTTTTCGCGCCGCGGAAGCTCAATCCAGCAATTTTTTCCGGCTCGGCATACAGCGTATCCAGGCCTCCAAGACCTTGTAGCAGTGCCTGCGCGGTTTTTTCGCCGACGCCCGGTACGCCAGGAATGTTATCAGAGGAGTCGCCCATCAGCGCGAGGAAGTCGATGATCAGTTCTGGCGGTACGCCGTACTTATTCACCACCTCTTCCGGGCCGAGGATGGTATTCGTCATGGTATTGATAAGCGTAATATTTGGCGTCACCAGCTGCGCCATATCTTTATCACCGGTGCTGATCAATACCGGACGCCCAGCTTTTTCGGCTTCGCGCGCCAGAGTACCGATAACGTCGTCTGCTTCTACGCCAGAAACGGCCAGCAGAGGTAGCCCCATCGCTTTTACCATTGTGTGCAGGGGTTCGATCTGCGCGCGCAAATCGTCCGGCATTGGCGGGCGATGTGATTTGTAATGTTCAAACAGTTCATCACGAAAGGTTTTTCCCTTGGCGTCAAAGACCACCGCTGCATGCGTCGGTTGGTATTGCATGATCAGACTACGCAGCATGTTGAGGACACCGTACATCGCACCGGTTGGCTCGCCTGCGCTGTTAGTCAGCGGCGGAAACGCGTGATATGCGCGATAAAGATAAGATGAACCATCTACAAGGATAAGTGGGTTTTGGGGGATCTGAACCATAATGTCCGTGCCTGTTTATCAGATTATGGGTAAAGGATGCCACAGACAGGATGAAAACATGAGTTTTTCACCGCTTTTCGTGAAAATCTTTTGTAGATCTTGTGGATCGCTCGCAAATCGTCATGTGGATAACTTTGTGTATAAATTATTTACATCACTTTTAATTTATTATCATGCTTGTTACAGCATTAGGTTTGTTGTTGTTTTTCATAAAGTTAAAAATAAAAGCATTGCTGGTGATTGAGTAATAGGGATTTTTTCTAATGTGGATAGATATGAATTATTTTTCTATTTAAGGATCATCCGTTATTTGGGCCGTTTTCTGCTAAAATCTGCGCCTTGCGCTTCTTTAGCGCACTGTCTATGGCTAACCTTTTGAATAATTTAATTATGACGAGAATACTCGCTGCGATAACACTTTTGGTGAGTATCGTATTGACCATTTTGGTCACCATTTTTTGTTCTGTCCCGATCATCATTGCCGGGATCGTAAAACTATTGTTACCAGTGCCAGTGATTTGGCGAAAGGTATCGCTTTTTTGTGATTTTATGATGTATTGCTGGTGTGAAGGATTAGCGCTATTACTGCACCTTAACCCACACCTGCAATGGGAAGTTCGCGGACTGGAAGGGCTAAGTAAGAAGAACTGGTATCTGCTTATTTGTAACCACCGCAGTTGGGCTGATATTGTTGTACTATGCGTGTTGTTTCGTAAGCATATTCCAATGAACAAATATTTTCTCAAGCAGCAACTGGCCTGGGTGCCTTTCCTGGGCCTGGCGTGCTGGGCGCTGGATATGCCGTTTATGAAGCGCTATTCCCGCGCTTATTTGATACGTCATCCGGAACGGCGCGGTAAAGATGTTGAAACCACTCGTCGGTCTTGCGAAAAGTTTCGCCTGCATCCCACCACGATTGTGAATTTTGTTGAAGGCTCCCGTTTTACTGAACAGAAACACCAGCAAACCCACTCGACATTTAAAAATCTCCTGCCTCCCAAAGCCGCCGGTATCGCGATGGCACTGAATGTACTGGGTAAACAATTCGATAAACTACTCAATGTTACGCTGTGTTATCCGGACAATAACCGCCAGCCATTCTTCGATATGTTAAGTGGCAAACTGACGCGGATTGTCGTGCATGTGGATTTACAACCCATTGCTGAAGAGTTGCATGGCGACTATATCAATGACAAAAGCTTCAAACGTCATTTTCAGCAGTGGCTGAACACACTGTGGCAGGAAAAAGACCGACTTCTGACTTCACTGATGTCATCACGGCATCAGGATAAGTAGTTATAACTCGCCTCCGTATTAGCAGAGGCGAGTTATCATTTTAATGCACTAAACGTCCGGCACGAGACATAAATTCTTCTTCGCTCATCTCCTGACCGTTAAAAACAACTTTACCTGGCAAATAATGCAGTTGCAGCGAGGCAATATTGTTGTCAACTGTGATTAACTGAAACATCTTACCTAATGTTGCCATTCCGCCGATTTGTTTATCAGCCAGCTTTTGAGCTTTTTCAGCATCCATTCCTTCAGATAAATTAAGCTGTTTAGCTATTTCAGTGACGACATTAATCGGTACATTCATATCCAGATTGAACGATTTAATATCTTTGTTTGTGGATGATGAAGATTTGGCTGGATCGACAATACTAATATCCAGATTAGCATTTAGTTCACCGACAGCGTTCTTCCAGCTTACAGGTAGTTTAATGATCGGCTCACTTTTTTGTAATAACGGTAAATACTCTTTGAACAATGCAGTATTCATTGCTTCCAGTGCATCTTCATCATTTGCTAACTCAGGGTGTGCTGCAAGTTGCTTCTGCGTCGCAATGTTGTACTGGATGATAAACTGGCGAACTGCTAAGGGATCAATAGATTCAGCAATCAATGACCACTGACCGCTACCGAGTTGTTGATTCCCTTTTGTTAACTTATCAAGTTCGTAGGTCAGATTGACATTGATATAATCTTTATCTTTTAGGCGCTCTAGTGTGGTTTTCGCGACGAAAGCGTCGAGTTTGGCAACTTCGTTACCGTGATTGACAATGTTAATCTGATTAAATTTCGACTCGCTTTCACCAACCGGAAATTTCTTTTCTTCTAATCGCGTCAGAGAATTAATGGTAAAACTTTTCGCCGTGACTTTATTCATTGGCGATAATTCCAGAACAATATCTTCGACTTTGCCTTCAACATCGAGATTAGACAATGAACTGTCATCACCATTAAAAGTAAACAGACCTTCACCAAAGGAGAGTTTTCCATACGCTGCTGGGGCAACGTCCAGAGTTGTAGAGAAAGAACCGCCAAAGGCGAATCGCAATGTTGCTTCGACGGGCGCTCTATCTTTTGCGGCAATAAATAGCGGTTGTGTCAGTTCATTATTGACTAATTTAACTTTTGCTGCCGCCATAGCAGGTAAGATATTGCCACTTTTTAACATTGATAGGGGCAAGGGGCCATGATCGACATCCACATCAAATGCAATACCTTGTCCTGGCTTGATATTGAGATCTGGCGCACCTTTATCAAAGGTAATAAGCATTTGAAAATGAGAGCTAAAAAAACCTTTATCAAAGTTTTTATAGCTGGCGGTCATATCATAGGCATGCTCTCCCTTCTTTTTACTGTCGTTAAAATCTTTAATAAATTTTTCGACGCCAGACTGGATTTGAGTCCCTTCATACCATGTTCCACCGCCCCAGATAATGGCTAATGCAACAATAACACCTGTGGCTGACTTACGTATCATTTCTATTATTCCCTGATAAAACAGCAAAACTTTTAATATCCGCGCTTGATATTAAAATGTCCAGAAACGAGGTGAATTATCAGAAAGTATTTATATTGATTAAACAACAAAAAAGCCCGTGAATATTCACGGGCCTTATGTAAATTACAATAAATTATTTTTTCTCAGACAGATATTTTACTGTATCGGCATACTGCTGAACAAAAACATCCATATTGCTGGTATCCATACCCTGCGGATTCAGCTGATATTTACCGTTAACAAACATCGCTGGAACGCCACGCAATTGTACATCTGCAGCCGCTTTTTCTTGCTGTGCGACCAGAGATTTAACAACAAAGCTGTTCCATGCTGCATCATACTCTTCGCCTTTAATACCTGCGTTGATGAAGACATCACGAATGTCGGCCGTAGAGCGAATGGTCTGTGTTTTCTGTACGCCTTCAAACAGTGGTACAGTCACTTTATCTTCTACGCCCAGCGCCATCGCCACAGCCCACGCTTGTGTCAGAGATTGCCCCAGCTCCCCGCCCATGAAGTTGACGTGGTATTTAGTCATCTTCACACCTTCCGGCAGTTTTTTCTTCACATTCTCAGAAATATGCAGAACTTCTTCAAACTGATAGCAGTGTGGGCAGAAGAAAGAGAAAAACTCCAGCACTTGCGGCGCGCCAGCAACCGGCTTTTCCAGCGTGGTGTATTGTTTACCATCTTCATACTGCGCCGCCGATGCGCTAAACGCTAAAACCAAACCAGCCAGCGCCAGCCAAATCTTTTTCATGATCTACTCTCTCCGATTAATACATAGGTGTTAATTGCAAAGGGGGTTCTTGTAGAACTTTTGCCTGTTCTATAAAAGTCGCCGTCTGTCGCAGCCAGTAATCTTCCCCGGTTAACCACGGGAAATTTTTCGGGAACGCGGGATCAGCCCAACGCCGTATTAGCCAGGCAAGATAATAAACCAAACGCATGGCGCGTAAAGGTTCAATCAGTCCGATTTCAGCGGTGTCGAACTCGCTAAATTCTTCATAAGCTTCAATAATAGTTTCTAACTGCATCCGCTGCTCAGCTTTATCGCCATTCAGCAACATCCACAGGTCCTGAATTGCAGGGCCATTACGCGCATCATCCAGATCGACAAACATTGGGCCATCGCGCCAGAGAATATTTCCGGCATGGCAGTCACCATGTAATCGCAGAACGGTGAAGTCCTCCCGCCAGTGTCCTGTAACGGCGGTAATAAGCTCATCCGTTGCCTTAAGGAAGGCCGCTTTCAGCCCAGAAGGTATCAGCGTAGCATTTTCAAACAGCTTGCGTGGTTCAATGAGGTATTCATTCAGACCGATGGTCGGGCGATGGATAAAAAGCTGTTTGCGCCCCGTCTGGTGCATGCGCCCTAAATAACGCCCAACCGCTTCCATCTGATCAATATTATCGGCTTCGAACTGACGACCACCGACGCTTGGGAAAACGGCAAAATAAAATCCCTGATGAATCAATAAGGTCTGGCCGTTAAAAGCCAAAGGGGCCGCGACAGGAACTTCGTCGTTTACCAGTTGCAGCGCAAATTGATGCTCTTCGAGGATTTGATCTGCTGTCCAACGTTCAGGGCGATAAAATTTGACGACAAAACGCCGACGATCTTCGTCCTGAAATTGATAGACTCGGTTTTCATAGCTGTTAAGCGGGGTAAGACCGGAATCCACCCGGATCCCTTGCTCAAACAGAGCGTCCATGATGGTATCCGGGTGTAGTGTCTGGAAAGTAAAAGCGCTGTTGTTCATCCCATCATCCGGAAAACATTACGAATGATGAAGGATATCATTTCACAATGATTTTGTTGGTAGCGCTTACAAGCTTTTACTCTTTAATTACGCCACGCGCACGTAATAGCGCCGTTTTGAAATCTTCTTCATAATCTTTCTGCAGCCCTGGGATCACCGCATCTTTCGCGGAATCGCGCATTTTCAGGTGATAGATCAGAATGTCATCCGTCAAATCCGCCAGTTCGCCGTCAAAACCTGACTCTTTCGCCAGTTTCTGCAAAAATTGCAGCAGGTTAAGGTCTGGCTCTTTTTGCCAGGCTGGCTGGAGGAGTTCAATAACTTCATTCAGACGTTTACATTTCATAGTAATGCTCCTTACTCTTGAGACAGACACGTTAGCAGGGTCAATCCCACAATAAAAGAGGCGATATCGGTGAATCTGATGACGACGATAACAGGCGTTATACTGGCGGGCGGTAAAGCCAGACGAATGGGCGGCGTAGATAAAGGATTGCTTGAATTAAACGGCAAACCATTATGGCAACATGTCGCTGACGCGCTTATGACGCAGCTGTCTCACGTCGTGGTTAATGCCAATCGTCATCAGGAAATCTATCAGGCAAGTGGTCTGAAAGTAATAGCGGATTCACTGGCGGATTATCCTGGCCCGCTGGCGGGAATGCTTTCGGTAATGCAGCAGGAAGCAGGTGAGTGGTTTCTGTTTTGTCCGTGCGATACGCCTTATATTCCCCAGGATTTAGTCTCCCGGCTTAATCATCAGCGCAAAGATGCACCTGTTGTGTGGGTCCATGACGGTGAACGCGATCATCCAACTATTGCTCTGGTAAATCGCGCTATTGAGCCGTTGTTGCAGGAATATCTGCAAGCAGGAGAACGCCGGGTAATGGCATTTATGAATCTTGCTGGCGGTCACGCGGTTGATTTTAGCGACCGTAAAGAAGCATTTGTGAACGTGAATACGCCAGAGGAGCTTGCCCGATGGCAGGAAAAACAATGATACCGCTACTCGCCTTTGCCGCGTGGAGCGGCACCGGAAAAACGACGCTGTTGAAAAAACTTATCCCGGTATTATGCGCCAGAGGGATCCGCCCGGGGCTGATTAAACATACGCATCATGATATGGATGTCGATAAACCGGGCAAAGATAGCTATGAGCTGCGCAAGGCTGGCGCGGCGCAAACCATCGTTGCCAGCCAGCAGCGTTGGGCGCTAATAACGGAGACGCCAGACGAAGAAGCGTTGGATCTGAATTTTCTTGCAAGTCGCATGGATACCTCAAAGCTGGATCTGATTCTGGTTGAAGGGTTCAAGCATGAAGAGATCGCGAAGATTGTGCTGTTTCGCGATGGTGCCGGACATCGACCAGAAGAATTAGTGATAGACAGACATGTTATTGCTGTAGCCAGTGATGTGCCGCTTAATCTTGATGTCGCGTTACTGGATATTAATGATATTGAGGGGCTGGCTGATTTTGTGGTGGAGTGGATGCAAAAGTAGGCTGGATAAGACGCGCCAGCGTCGCATCCGGCATTTTTTTCTGCACCAACGCAAAAAGGCCATCCTGGTGGATGGCCTTCAGATTGCTGACAAAGTGCGCTTTGTTCATGCCGGATGCGGCGTGAACGCCTTATCCGGTCTACAAAATCATGCAAATTCAATACATTGCATAAACCACGTAGCCTGATAAGCGTAGCGCATCAGGCAGTTTTTGCGTTTGCCATCAGCCTCCTTTCGCTCAATTTGATGCCTGGCAGTTTATGGCGGGCGTCCTGCCCGCCACCCTCCGGGCCGTTGCTTCGCAACGTTCAAATCCGCTCCCGGCGGATTTGTCCTGCTCAGGAGAGCGTTCACCTACAAACAACAGACAAAACAAAAGGCCCAGTCTTTCGACTGAGCCTTTCGTTTTATTTGATGCCTGGCAGTTCCCTACTCTCGCATGGGGAGACCCCACACTACCATCGGCGCTACGGCGTTTCACTTCTGAGTTCGGCATGGGGTCAGGTGGGACCACCGCGCTAAGGCCGCCAAGCAAATTCCTGTGCTCTGTCCTGTGTCTTTTGCACTGATACTGCGTCGGCTGCATTCGCGAAAGTCAGTCACATACTTCAGTATGCTCCTTCCTTCGCTTCATTTGCCGCCTTGTCTCAGCGCAAAATCCTTCGGACTCTGAATCTAAGCTGAAAAATCTCTCAATCCGCCAAAACATCTTCGG
>NZ_VATP01000021.1:0-200293 GCF_005781125.1 Escherichia sp. E2748 | reverse complement strand
GACGTATGCAGCAGGGCATCCCCCTGTCTTGCCGCCCAGAATGCATCTTCCATGTCCCGTTCCCTGTGTGATTAATTCGTTCTGGCTTCCTGCCGTATCCTGAAGCGCAGATTCTTTTTAATTTCAGCCCAGCGCGTCATATCTGCCGGGGTCAGCGGTGTGGTTCTGGCGTAGGTGAAGGCCATCATGACCCGCTCACCCGGCAATACAAATGCCACCTGGCACTGGTACACATGCTCGTTACCCCGGAGAAACTGGCTCTGTATTTCCAAACAGTCTCATTGAGATAATATTCCGTCATAATGGAAATAGTCCGTTTTAATAAATGAATTATTTATTGACAGGTTCTGTTTTTTTAATCATGAATGTAATACCCATCACCGCTTTACAGCACACTTTATCTTTCCAGCCATAATCACTAATAATATTAAGCGATCACCAATATTTACAACGCCCAGAACGGATACATAGTTATGTATTTAACAGTTCCAACATATTCACCATACCAATAAAATTAAGAGTAACATCCACGCTACCGCCTCCATATAAAAAATGGACAGCTTATAAAATTGCATCTTGCATAGAAAGGGCTGAGATATCGGATGTATTATAATTATCAACAATAAATCTTGAATATTTTCATTAACAGCAACATATCTTATCCCATTAGATATGTTAACAATCAATTATTCTTAACATATCACTAAAGTATATATTACTCTCTTTACTATCTGTTTTTATTGCGGTAGCGATACTAATAGCAAAATTCGGAATTTATTTAGATGCTGGAATTAGAAAAAGGGATGGCGACTTTATCACCTTACCCTGAAGTTTCAGGAAAGTGTGTAAGGAAGTATGCAACCTAACTAGAGATTTCTGATGATCTAGTCGCTTAGAGCGACAATGAAGGTGACCGCATCCTGGCTTGTCCTTTGAAAGGATACTATCGAAACTTGATGCTAAAACAGTGATGAAATGAATAACACGATGGAAACGTCTTCCATGTTAATTATCATGGAAGACGTTGATGTAAAACACCTAAACCAGCCCCCTGATACGAGGCTGGCTTAAGCGCGCAGGCAATCAATAAAAATCGCCGGTTGCCTTTTCGGCCTGATCCATCCACACCGGTTTATCGCTGGTTTTCGACCAGACGCGATGCAAGTAGCTGTAAAAGCGGGCGCGGTCTTTCCAGAAAAGCATGAAAGGCAGCGCCAGAACGCCCGCTGCAACCGCATAAGTACGGCGTAAAAAGATAAGCCATGCAGGATATTCTCTGTAGAGTTCCATACTTTTCTCCCCCTTTTGTATCTAACCGGTGAATGGCACCGGAAAAATGAATTTGTTTATCTGATGAAAATAGTACCGCCTTTTGTGTAATTTTGCTACTCATCCGACCACTTATTTTTGCTTATTGATGGTTTATTTACATTCACCATGTAATTAAGTTACATAAAAGTTAAATTAATACTAATCATTAGTTAAGTCATGGCTTTTGCCATTTTTATACTTTTTTTACACCCCGTCCGCAGATTTTTGCGAAATCTTTGCAGCCAGAATTCTACCCTTCCGGTATCACTTTTAGGCCACTGGAGGTGCACTGTGAGTGCAGGCGTGATAGCCGGCGTGTTGCTGGTGTTTTTATTACTGGGTTATTTAGTTTATGCCCTGATCAATGCGGAGGCGTTCTGATGGCTGCGCAAGGGTTCTTACTGATCGCCACATTTTTACTGGTGTTAATGGTGCTGGCGCGCCCTTTAGGCAGCGGGCTGGCGCGGCTGATTAATGATATTCCTCTTCCCGGTACAGCGGGCGTTGAACGCGTACTCTTTCGTGTACTTGGCGTCTCTGACCGTGAGATGAACTGGAAGCAGTATCTCGCTGCCATTCTTGGCCTGAACATGCTGGGGCTGGCGGTGCTGTTTTTTATATTGCTCGGCCAGCACTATCTGCCACTTAATCCACAACAGTTGCCGGGGCTGTCGTGGGATCTGGCGCTGAATACCGCCGTCAGCTTTGTCACTAACACCAACTGGCAATCTTACAGCGGTGAGACCACGTTGAGCTATTTCAGCCAGATGGCGGGCTTAACGGTGCAAAACTTTCTTTCTGCTGCCAGCGGGATTGCGGTGATTTTTGCCCTCATCCGTGCATTTACCCGCCAGAGCATGAGCACACTCGGGAATGCCTGGGTCGATCTGCTACGCATCACGTTATGGGTGTTAGCCCCTGTGGCGTTGTTGATCGCACTGTTTTTTATTCAACAAGGTGCGTTGCAAAACTTTCAGCCTTATCAGGCCGTGACGACCATTGAAGGAGCACAACAGCTGTTACCAATGGGTCCGGTGGCTTCTCAGGAAGCGATCAAGATGCTCGGTACTAACGGCGGTGGCTTCTTTAATGCCAACTCGTCGCATCCGTTTGAAAACCCAACCGCACTGACCAACTTCGTGCAGATGCTGGCGATCTTCTTGATCCCAACAGCGCTGTGCTTTGCCTTTGGTGAAGTGGCGGGCGATCGCCGTCAGGGGCGCATGTTGCTGTGGGCGATGTCGGTGATTTTTGTTATCTGCGTAGGCGTGGTGATGTGGGCAGAAGTTCAGGGTAATCCGCATCTGCTGGCACTGGGCGCGGACAGCAGCATCAATATGGAAGGTAAAGAGAGCCGTTTCGGCGTGCTGGTCAGTAGCCTGTTTGCGGTCGTGACTACGGCTGCTTCCTGTGGCGCGGTGATTGCGATGCATGATTCGTTTACCGCTCTCGGTGGCATGGTGCCGATGTGGTTGATGCAAATTGGTGAAGTGGTATTCGGCGGTGTCGGTTCTGGCCTTTACGGCATGATGCTGTTTGTCCTGCTGGCGGTGTTTATTGCCGGGCTGATGATTGGTCGTACACCGGAATATCTGGGTAAAAAAATCGATGTACGCGAGATGAAATTGACCGCGCTGGCGATTCTGGTCACCCCGACGCTGGTGCTGATGGGCGCGGCGCTGGCAATGATAACCGACGCCGGACGTAGCGCCATGCTCAACCCTGGCCCGCATGGTTTTAGCGAAGTGCTGTACGCCGTGTCGTCCGCCGCTAACAACAACGGCAGCGCCTTTGCCGGATTAAGCGCCAACTCTCCGTTCTGGAACTGTTTGCTGGCGTTGTGCATGTTTGTCGGTCGCTTCGGGGTGATTATCCCGGTGATGGCAATTGCCGGTTCACTGGTGAGTAAAAAGAGCCAACCCGCCAGCTCCGGCACGCTGCCAACGCACGGCCCGCTGTTTGTTGGCCTGTTAATCGGCACCGTGTTGCTGGTTGGCGCACTGACCTTTATCCCTGCCCTGGCGCTTGGTCCGGTGGCGGAATATCTCTCCTGATGATATTGAGTGAGCACTGAATATGAGTCGTAAACAACTGGCGCTATTCGAACCAACACTTGTCGTTCAGGCGCTGAAAGAAGCGGTGAAAAAATTAAACCCGCAGGCGCAATGGCGCAATCCGGTGATGTTTATCGTCTGGATCGGCAGTTTGCTGACCACCTGTATTAGCATCGCGATGGCAAGCGGCGCGATGCCTGGCAATGCGCTGTTTAGCGCGGCAATTAGCGGCTGGCTGTGGGTCACCGTACTGTTCGCTAATTTCGCCGAGGCGCTGGCTGAAGGCCGCAGTAAAGCGCAGGCCAACAGTCTGAAAGGGGTGAAAAAAACTGCCTTTGCCCGCAAGCTGCGTGAGCCGAAATATGGCGCTGCGGCGGACAAAGTTCCCGCCGATCAACTGCGTAAAGGCGATATCGTGCTAGTAGAAGCAGGCGATATTATCCCCTGCGATGGTGAAGTCATTGAAGGGGGCGCATCGGTCGATGAAAGCGCCATCACCGGGGAATCGGCGCCGGTGATCCGTGAATCTGGCGGTGATTTTGCCTCCGTCACCGGCGGCACGCGTATTCTTTCTGACTGGCTGGTGATTAAGTGCAGCGTTAACCCCGGCGAGACATTTCTGGATCGGATGATCGCGATGGTGGAAGGCGCACAGCGACGTAAAACGCCGAACGAGATTGCCCTGACCATTCTGCTGATTGCCCTGACTATCGTCTTTTTACTGGCAACCGCCACGCTGTGGCCGTTTTCCGCGTGGGGCGGTAATGCAGTCAGTGTAACGGTACTGGTGGCGCTGCTGATCTGTCTGATCCCAACCACTATTGGCGGCCTGTTGTCAGCGATCGGCGTCGCCGGGATGAGTCGGATGCTGGGCGCGAATGTGATTGCCACCAGCGGACGTGCAGTTGAAGCGGCAGGTGACGTTGACGTCCTGCTGCTGGATAAAACCGGCACCATCACGCTGGGTAACCGTCAGGCATCGGAGTTTATCCCCGCGCAGGGCGTAGAGGAAAAAACGCTGGCCGATGCCGCACAACTGGCTTCGCTGGCTGATGAAACGCCGGAAGGCCGCAGTATTGTGATCCTCGCCAAGCAGCGTTTTAACCTGCGCGAGCGCGATGTGCAGTCGCTCCATGCCACCTTTGTACCGTTTACTGCGCAAAGCCGGATGAGCGGGATCAACATCGACAACCGCATGATCCGTAAAGGTTCTGTCGATGCCATTCGCCGCCATGTTGAGGCTAACGGCGGTCACTTCCCTGCCGATGTTGATCAAAAAGTCGATCAGGTTGCGCGTCAGGGAGCCACGCCGCTGGTGGTGGTGGAAGGTGCTCGTGTGCTGGGCGTTATTGCGCTGAAAGATATCGTCAAAGGCGGCATTAAAGAGCGTTTCGCCCAGCTGCGCCAAATGGGCATTAAAACAGTGATGATTACCGGAGATAACCGTCTGACTGCCGCCGCCATTGCTGCGGAAGCGGGCGTCGATGATTTCCTCGCCGAAGCGACACCGGAGGCCAAGCTGGCATTGATCCGTCAGTATCAGGCGGAAGGCCGTTTGGTGGCGATGACCGGCGACGGCACCAACGATGCTCCGGCACTGGCGCAGGCAGATGTCGCGGTGGCGATGAACTCCGGCACCCAGGCGGCGAAAGAAGCAGGCAATATGGTGGATCTGGACTCTAACCCGACCAAGTTGATCGAGGTGGTGCATATTGGCAAACAGATGCTGATGACCCGTGGCTCGCTGACAACCTTCAGCATTGCCAACGATGTGGCGAAATACTTCGCCATTATTCCGGCGGCGTTCGCGGCAACGTATCCGCAGTTAAATGCGCTGAATATCATGCGCCTGCATTCGCCCGACTCCGCCATTCTCAGTGCGGTCATTTTCAACGCCTTGATTATCGTCTTTTTGATTCCCCTGGCGTTAAAAGGCGTGAGTTATAAACCGCTTACCGCTTCTGCCATGTTGCGCCGTAACTTATGGATTTACGGTTTGGGTGGGCTGCTGGTGCCGTTTATTGGTATCAAAGTCATTGATTTACTGCTGACCGTTTGCGGTCTGGTGTGAGGTTTACCATGCGTGGATTACGTCCGGGATTATCGACATTTCTCTTTCTGTTATTGATTACTGGCGGCGTTTACCCGCTGCTGACTACTGCGCTGGGGCAATGGTGGTTTCCCTGGCAGGCCAACGGTTCATTGATCCGTGAAGGTGATATGGTGCGTGGCTCGGCATTAATCGGGCAGAATTTTACCGGCAACGGCTATTTTCATGGTCGCCCGTCGGCAACGGCAGAAATGCCCTATAATCCACAGGCTTCTGGCGGGAGCAATCTGGCAGTCAGTAACCCGGAGCTTGATAAACAGATAGCCACACGCGTTGCTGCATTACGGGCCGCTAACCCGGATGCCAGCACGAACGTTCCGGTTGAACTGGTGACGGCGTCGGCAAGCGGGCTGGACAATAACATCACCCCGCAAGCGGCGGCCTGGCAGATCCCACGTATCGCGAAAGCGCGTAATCTCAGCGTTGAACAGCTCACGCAGCTGATCGCAAAATACAGCCAACAACCGCTGGTGAAATATATCGGCCAGCCGGTCGTCAACATTGTTGAACTCAATCTGGCGCTGGATAAACTTGATGAATAACGAACCCTTACGTCCCGACCCCGATCGTCTGCTGGAACAAACTGCCGCGCCGCATCGGGGGAAGCTGAAAGTTTTCTTCGGTGCCTGTGCAGGCGTCGGGAAGACCTGGGCGATGCTGGCAGAAGCCCAGCGACTGCGGGCGCAAGGGCTGGATATTGTGGTTGGCGTGGTAGAAACCCACGGGCGAAAAGATACCGCCGCCATGCTGGAAGGTCTGGCTGTTCTGCCACTGAAACGCCAGGCGCATCGTGGGCGGCACATCAGCGAGTTTGATCTTGATGCCGCCCTCGCCCGCCGTCCGGCGCTGATCTTAATGGACGAACTGGCGCACAGTAATGCGCCAGGTTCCCGTCATCCTAAACGCTGGCAGGATATCGAAGAGCTGCTGGAAGCCGGCATTGATGTTTTCACAACCGTCAACGTTCAGCATCTGGAAAGTCTGAATGATGTGGTCAGCGGCGTCACCGGAATTCAGGTACGGGAAACCGTGCCCGATCCTTTTTTCGATGCCGCCGACGACGTGGTTCTGGTGGACTTGCCCCCGGACGATCTGCGCCAGCGGCTGAAAGAAGGCAAAGTCTATATTGCCGGGCAGGCGGAGCGCGCCATTGAACATTTTTTCCGCAAAGGCAATCTAATCGCCCTGCGCGAGCTGGCACTGCGCCGTACTGCCGATCGCGTAGATGAGCAAATGCGCGCCTGGCGGGGGCATCCTGGCGAAGAGAAAGTCTGGCACACGCGCGACGCGATCCTTTTATGCATCGGGCATAACACCGGCAGCGAAAAACTGGTCCGCGCGGCGGCGCGACTGGCGTCACGGCTGGGAAGCGTCTGGCACGCGGTGTATGTTGAAACCCCTGCCCTGCACCGCTTACCGGAGAAAAAACGTCGGGCAATTCTCAGCGCCTTACGTCTGGCGCAGGAGCTGGGCGCAGAGACGGCAACACTCTCTGATCCAGCGGAAGAAAAAGCGGTAGTGCGTTATGCCCGTGAACATAATCTCGGCAAGATTATTCTCGGTCGCCCGGCCTCGCGCCGCTGGTGGCGTCGGGAAACATTTGCTGACCGACTGGCGCGCATCGCCCCCGATCTCGATCAGGTTCTGGTCGCACTTGATGAGCCACCCGCCCGCACGATTAACAACGCGCCGGATAGCCGCTCTTTTAAAGACAAGTGGCGGGTACAGATTCAGGGATGCGTGGTTGCCGCCGCGTTATGCGCCGTTATCACCTTAATTGCCATGCAGTGGCTGATGACGTTTGATGCCGCCAACCTGGTGATGCTGTATCTGCTGGGCGTGGTGGTGGTGGCGCTATTTTATGGACGCTGGCCTTCGGTGGTTGCCACCGTCATTAATGTGGTGAGTTTCGATCTCTTTTTTATCGCCCCACGCGGCACGCTCGCCGTCTCTGATGTGCAATATCTGCTGACCTTCGCGGTGATGTTAACCGTTGGGCTGGTGATCGGGAACCTTACTGCTGGCGTGCGTTATCAGGCGCGGGTAGCCCGTTACCGCGAGCAACGCACACGGCACTTATATGAAATGTCCAAAGCTCTGGCTGTGGGCCGCAGTCCGCAGGACATCGCCGCCACCAGCGAACAATTTATTGCTTCCACGTTTCATGCCCGCAGTCAGGTGTTGTTGCCCGATGACAACGGTAAATTGCAGCCGTTAACACATCCGCAAGGAATGACGCCGTGGGACGATGCCATCGCGCAGTGGAGTTTTGATAAAGGCCTGCCTGCGGGCGCGGGCACCGACACGTTACCCGGCGTACCGTACCAGATTTTGCCGTTAAAAAGCGGCGAGAAAACCTACGGACTGGTGGTGGTGGAACCGGGGAATCTGCGCCAGTTGATGATCCCGGAACAGCAGCGCCTGCTGGAGACGTTTACGCTGTTAGTCGCCAATGCGCTTGAGCGGCTGACGCTGACCGCCAGCGAAGAACAGGCGCGGATGGCAAGCGAACGTGAACAGATCCGCAACGCCCTGCTGGCGGCGCTTTCGCATGATTTACGCACTCCGCTTACGGTGCTGTTCGGTCAGGCAGAAATCTTAACGCTCGATCTGGCAAGCGAAGGATCGCCTCACGCCCGCCAGGCCAGCGAAATTCGTCAGCATGTGCTGAACACTACCCGACTGGTGAATAATCTACTGGATATGGCGCGAATTCAGTCCGGCGGCTTTAATTTGAAGAAAGAGTGGTTAACGCTGGAAGAAGTGGTCGGCAGTGCGCTGCAAATGCTGGAACCAGGTTTATCGTCGCCCATCAATCTTTCTCTGCCAGAACCGCTGACCTTAATCCACGTTGACGGGCCACTCTTTGAACGGGTGCTGATTAATCTGCTGGAGAACGCGGTGAAATACGCGGGTGCGCAGGCCGAAATTGGTATTGATGCCCACGTTGAGGGCGAAAATCTACAACTGGATGTCTGGGATAACGGCCCCGGTCTTCCACCAGGCCAGGAGCAGACGATTTTCGATAAGTTTGCTCGCGGGAATAAAGAGTCGGCGGTACCAGGTGTAGGGCTTGGACTGGCAATTTGTCGGGCGATTGTGGATGTACACGGCGGCACCATTACCGCGTTCAACCGACCGGAAGGTGGTGCTTGTTTTCGTGTTACACTTCCCCAGCAAACTGCCCCTGAACTTGAAGAATTTCATGAGGATATGTGACAAACGTTCTGATTGTTGAAGATGAACAGGCTATTCGTCGCTTTCTGCGCACGGCGCTGGAGGGCGACGGTATGCGCGTCTTTGAAGCCGAAACGCTGCAACGGGGGCTGCTGGAAGCGGCGACTCGTAAGCCAGATTTGATTATTCTCGATCTCGGCCTGCCCGATGGCGATGGAATTGAGTTTATCCGCGACCTGCGCCAGTGGAGCGCGGTGCCGGTGATTGTGCTTTCCGCACGTAGCGAAGAGAGCGACAAAATCGCCGCGCTGGATGCCGGAGCGGATGATTATCTGAGTAAGCCGTTTGGCATTGGCGAATTGCAGGCCCGTCTGCGCGTCGCGTTACGCCGCCACTCAGCTACCACCGCGCCCGAGCCAGTGGTGAAATTTTCCGATGTTACCGTCGATTTAGCCGCCCGCGTGATTCACCGTGGTGAGGAAGAAGTACATCTCACGCCTATTGAGTTCCGTCTGCTGGCCGTGCTGCTCAACAATGCCGGAAAAGTGCTCACCCAGCGCCAGTTACTCAACCAAGTGTGGGGACCAAACGCGGTCGAACACAGTCACTATTTGCGTATTTATATGGGACATCTGCGACAAAAACTGGAACAGGATCCCGCTCGCCCCCGCCATTTCATTACTGAAACCGGGATTGGGTATCGGTTTATGCTTTAGGGGCTGAATTTCCGGATGCGGCGTAAACGCTTTATATGGCCTACAAAATCGCGCAAATTCAATACATTGTACCATCCGCGTAGACCTGATAAGCGTAGCGCATCAGGCAGTCATAAGTAAAAAAGGGCGATCTTCCGACCGCCCTTTTTCTTATTTTCTGTGATTACGCGTTTTTCAGAACTTCGCTAACAATCTCAACCGCTTCTTTCTCAATCTGCTTACGATGTTCTTCACCAAGGAAGCTTTCGCAGTAGATCTTATATGCGTCTTCGGTGCCTGACGGACGCGCGGCGAACCAGCCGTTGTCAGTCATCACTTTCAGGCCGCCGATAGAAGCACCGTTGCCAGGCGCTGCGGTCAGGCGCGCGGTAATCGGGTCACCTGCCAGGGTGCTGGCGCTCACCATTTCCGGAG
Organism: Escherichia sp. E2748; assembly: GCF_005781125.1. Classification (NCBI taxonomy): domain Bacteria; kingdom Pseudomonadati; phylum Pseudomonadota; class Gammaproteobacteria; order Enterobacterales; family Enterobacteriaceae; genus Escherichia; species Escherichia sp. E2748. Next base: position 190,511 of record NZ_VATP01000021.1, on the reverse strand, counting down.
ACAGCTTAGACAGCGCCGCTTTTTGTGCGGAAGTCGCAGCTGCCTGCAAACGGTTGTAGCTCGGCGCACCAAAGCGTTTTGCCAGTTCGTTGTAGTGTTCCTGCGGATTCTTACCGGTGACAGCGGTGATTTCCGCCGCCAGCAGACACATAATGATGCCGTCTTTATCGGTGGACCACGGCGTGCCGTCGAAACGCAGGAAGGAAGCGCCTGCACTCTCTTCGCCGCCAAAGCCGAAGCTGCCATCAAACAGACCATCAACAAACCATTTGAAACCTACCGGCACTTCTACCAGCTTACGGCCCAAGTCATTGACCACACGGTCGATCATCGCAGATGAAACCAGCGTTTTACCGACGGCAACATCTTTGCCCCACTGCGGACGATGCTGGAACAGGTAGTTGATCGCCACTGCCAGGTAGTGGTTCGGGTTCATCAAACCAGCCGGAGTGACGATACCGTGACGGTCATAATCCGGGTCATTGGCAAACGCCAGATCAAACTTATCACGCAGCGCCAGCAGGCCCGCCATCGCACACTCGGAGGAACAGTCCATACGGATTGCGCCGTCTTTATCGAGGTGCATAAAGCGGAAGGTTTGATCGACCTGATCGTTAACAATGGTCAGGTTGAGGTTGTAATACTCGCCAATGCGCTTCCAGTATTCGATACCGGAACCGCCCAACGGATCAACACCCAGCGTCAGGCCAGCTTTCTGAATCGCTGCCATATCAACGATATCGGCCAGACCTTCTACGAACGGTTGCACAAGATCTTGCTCTTTCACATGACCAGATGCCATCGCTTCGTCGAGGGAGATACGCTTCACGCCTTTCAGGCCATCGGCCATCAGCGCGTTGGCCCTGTCTTCCACCACTTTTGTGACATTGGTATCAGCCGGGCCACCATTTGGCGGGTTGTACTTGATACCACCGTCTTCCGGCGGGTTATGGGACGGCGTAATCACGATACCATCTGCCAGCGGTCCACCTTTTTTATTGTGAACCAGAATGGCATTAGAGACGGCCGGTGTTGGAGTGAAGCCATTGTTTTCCTGCACAATAACGTCTACCCCGTTCGCTGCCAGCACTTCCAGTACAGAAATAAACGCAGGTTCGGACAGGGCGTGAGTATCTTTACCCACATAGCAAGGGCCAGTGATGCCGTTTTTCGCCCGTTCTTCGGCAATCGCCTGAGCAATAGCCAGAATATGCGGCTCGTTAAAGCTATGGCGCGCTGCACTGCCACGGTGACCGGAAGTACCGAATTTCACCGCGTGCTCCGCATTCCCTGCTTCTGGTTTCAGTACATAATATTGCGCCGTCAGTTGGGCGACGTTTATCAAATCACTCTGCTGTGCAGGTTGGCCTGCACGATTGTGGATTGCCATTGCTTTGTCCTTTATCTGCAACGTTGTTTTAAATTGTCCCGCAAACCTTTTCAATCAATTCCGCCGGGAATTGCATCGACTGCATGATGTGTTCAATCATGCTGCATTTACGGCCAGTGTTAGTGTTGGTGATCACCCAATACGGCGTGCCTGGCACATGCTTCGGCTTGGTCTGATTACCATTTTTCAGCAGCGTCTGTTCATCTGCTGCAAAGTAAACGCGCGTGCGGCCGTGCAACGATTCCGTTGCCTCGGCAAACGCCTGGGCGTCAAGAGAATATAGTGTAGACAACAGCAGCATAAAGCGATTGACCGCTCGCTTTTGCTCTGCGTATTCATCGGAAAGCAAAAGTTCACGCATCGCGCGCACTTTGTCTTTCACCGTTTTGATCGGCTTCGCTTCGACGATAGCAGGCGACGCAATGCGAACCTCTTTCGTCACCGGAGCAACAGGCTGTGATGCGGCGGAAAACTTCAACATACGCCGTAAAATGTCGGATGCGCTCTCGCCGATATGCTTAGTGTGGCTGGCAATATAGCTGTAGAGTTCATCATCAACTTCAATCGTTTTCATCTTAATCCAGTGCGGTGTCTTAGCTGAATACAAGTCGCCAGGAGTATATGAATAAATCCCGGCAGCGGATAGCGTCAAGCCTGGCTTGCAGAAAAAATCGGATTAAACCTTATTTGTTGCAGCCCTGTGGCACAATGGTCAACATAATACCCTAACCCAACTACACGAAAAAAAGAACTTTGCCATGAAATTGAATATCCGCGCGCAATCTGCACAAAATCAGCATAATAATTATCCCATCGTCCTCGTCCACGGGTTGTTTGGTAGCCTTGACAACCTCGGCGTGCTGGCGCGCGACCTGGTAAACGATCACAATATCATCCAGGTTGATATGCGTAACCACGGACTTTCGCCACGAGATCCACACATGAATTACCCGGCGATGGCCCAGGATCTTGTTGATACTCTGAATGCGCTGCAGATCGATAAGGCGACATTTATTGGTCACTCAATGGGTGGTAAAGCTGTGATGGCACTGACCGCGTTGGCGCCCGATCGCATCGAGAAACTGGTAGCGATCGATATCTCGCCGGTGGACTATCACGTACGCCGTCATGATGAAATTTTCGCAGCTATCAACGCGGTCAGTGGATCCGACGCGCAAACGCGCCAACAGGCCGCTGTAGTGATGCGCCAATATATTAATGAAGAGGGCGTGATTCAATTCCTGCTGAAATCTTTTGTTGACGGTGAGTGGCGTTTTAACGTGCCAGTATTATGGGATCAGTATCCACATATTGTTGGCTGGGAGAAGATTCCGGCATGGAACCACCCTGCTCTGTTTATTCCTGGCGGCAATTCCCCGTATGTTACTGAACAGTATCGTGATGATTTGCTGGCACAATTCCCACAAGCACGGGCGCATGTCATTGCAGGCGCGGGGCATTGGGTACACGCAGAAAAACCGGATGCTGTGCTGCGGGCTATCCGTCGCTATCTTAATGATTAACGCAACTGATTAAAAACTCAGCGTCCGCGCGGCATTCCGCGCGTGGGCGTTGGCGAGATTCCTCACGCTGTTGTATTATGGCGGGCTATCCATCCGGGCAGGCGCCTGGCTGATTGTTTCCCCCGAAGTCACCAAGATCATGGCCAAAGAACAAACGGACCGTACGACATTAGATCTGTTCGCGCACGAGCGTCGACCGGGACGACCGAAAACCAATCCGCTTTCGCGCGATGAACAGCTGCGTATTAATAAACGCAACCAGCTAAAACGCGACAAAGTACGTGGCCTTAAGCGTGTCGAACTGAAGCTGAACGCGGAAGCTGTCGAGGCGCTGAACGAGCTGGCGGAGTCGCGCAATATGAGCCGTAGCGAACTGATCGAAGAGATATTGATGCAGCAACTGGCGGCGCTGCGTAATCAGGGCATCGTTTAAATATCCACTTTCGTGTAGCACAGTGTGCAGTCCTGCTCGTTTGCTGATTCCGCAAGACTGCCTGTTCTGCTATGATTGCCTTTATCCGTGGGCAATTTGCCACCCCCATTTCAATAAGTTTCAAGAGGTTATTTCACTCATGGCTATCACTGGCATCTTTTTCGGCAGCGACACCGGTAATACCGAAAATATCGCAAAAATGATTCAAAAACAGCTTGGTAAAGACGTTGCCGATGTCCATGACATTGCAAAAAGCAGCAAAGAAGATCTGGAAGCTTATGACATTCTTCTGCTGGGCATCCCAACCTGGTACTATGGCGAAGCACAGTGTGACTGGGACGACTTCTTCCCGACTCTCGAAGAGATTGATTTCAATGGTAAACTGGTTGCGCTGTTTGGCTGTGGCGACCAGGAAGATTATGCAGAATATTTCTGCGACGCCTTAGGCACCATTCGTGACATTATTGAACCGCGCGGTGCGACCATCGTCGGTCACTGGCCAACTGCGGGCTATCATTTCGAAGCATCAAAAGGTCTGGCGGATGATGACCACTTTGTCGGCCTGGCTATCGACGAAGACCGTCAGCCAGAACTGACCGCCGAACGTGTAGAAAAATGGGTAAAACAAATTTCTGAAGAACTGCATCTCGACGAAATTATCAATGCCTGATGTACTGCGGCGTAGACTCATGTCTACGCCGTATTAATAGATAATGCCAATCAAAATAATTGCTACAAATTTGTAACTTTTGCCGTAGTACCTGTACAATGTTCCAGTATTGAAGTGGCCTTACCGATGTAAATGTAAGCTAAGCCACGTTTTTATTAACAATATTTGCCAGGGACTTGTAGTTTTCATTTAGGCATGGCAAATCTATAATGATACGCATTATCTCAAGAGCAAATTCTGTCACTTCTTTTAATGAAGTGAACCGCTTAGTAACAGGACAGATTCCGCATGACTGATAACAATACCGCCCTAAAGAAAGCTGGCCTGAAAGTAACGCTTCCTCGCTTAAAAATCCTGGAAGTTCTTCAGGAGCCGGACAACCATCACGTCAGTGCGGAAGATTTATACAAACGTCTGATCGATATGGGTGAAGAAATTGGTCTGGCTACGGTATATCGTGTACTGAACCAGTTTGACGACGCCGGTATCGTCACCCGCCACAATTTTGAAGGCGGTAAATCCGTATTTGAACTGACTCAACAACATCACCACGATCACCTGATCTGCCTCGACTGCGGAAAGGTTATCGAATTTAGTGATGAATCTATCGAAGCGCGTCAGCGTGAAATTGCCGCGAAGCATGGCATTCGCCTGACTAACCATAGTCTCTATCTTTACGGTCACTGTGCCGAAGGCGATTGCCGCGAAGATGAGCACGCGCACGAAGGCAAATAAGCCAGCCTGAACGAAAAAAGCCAACCTGCGGGTTGGCTTTTTTATACAAGGGAAATAAGAAAAGCGAGAGTTACAGCCCTCACTTATTTGTTATTACTGCGAATTTCCTGCCAGACCTTATCACAATCGGCTTTCACTGCCTGGTCATTACCGGTTTGCGTTGCCTGGATGCACTGCTGATAATCCAGTACGCGGACACTTTCCTGCTCGGCAAATTGCTGATGTTGTTTCTCTTTCTTCAGCACGTTTAACACGCTCTGACAGGCTTCAATTTTTTCCGGCGAACCTTGCGCGGTATTGATACAGGCGCTGTACGCCTCTTTCAGGCGGCTGTCTTCCTGTGGTGCGGTTGATTGCGCACAAGCCACCAGCCCCGATGCCATCATGGCGATGAGAATCAGTTTTTTCATAGCGAATTCCTCAAATGTGCGGCAGGCACAAAACCTGCCGCGTAGGGCATCAGAAGATGGTGAATGGTGCGATTACCATGAATTTCACGTCGCGCTCATCCTGGAAGATGTTACCGTAACCGCCGCCCCAGCTTGGGATGTCGGAGTGGTTGTCGTATTCGGTGAAGTGCAGTTTGAACATCGTGCCCTTGGCACGACCGTCCTGAATGGTGTAGACCGCATCCAGGCTGTATGCAGACTCTTCAATAGTCCGGTTCTTGTCGTAGTACGCATCCGGATTGCTCTGCCAGGTCGCAGGTTTAGCATCCCATGCGTAAACGTAGGAAGCGCCGATGGCGAAGCCTGGAAGGTTCCAGTTTTTCAGGTCATACATCGCGCCGAAGAAGACCGCTTTTTCGCCGTTGGCGTTAAAGTCAGAACGGTTATCCCACCAGATATCCAGGCGACCGTTCGAGGAAGCGTAGGTTGGCGTCATACGTTGCAGGAAGTATCCCTGCTGACCGTCAGCTTTAACCCAGGTGCCTTCGAGGCGTAAATCCACTACGTCAGCCGCCCGGTAACCAAAGGTCAACGCTTGCAGCCAGGCGGTACCATCATAAAGATCGTTGACGCTACGATCGTCAACTTTATCGCGCGTACCGTAGAACTGGTAGCTGGCGGTTAGCGGGCTACCGGCGATATCAAATTTATAGCTGGCTTTGGCAAAGTACTGATCGATATACCCTTCCGCCTGACCAAACGCCGCTTCCAGCACGAAGTTATTTTTGAAGTCGTATTTCGCACCGATGGAGTGCAGATAATCAACTTTGGTGGTTTTATCGTTCTGATAAAACTCATCCATTTCCAGATGCCACGGCGCTTTGTATTCGTTGGTCCACATGTAGGAGAAACTCAACGCACCAACATCGCCGTAATCAAAATTAGCCCCGGCTTCCGCGCCCTGATAGGTACCCGGCATAAAGCTCCAGTGCGGCGCTAACAGCGTTTGACCAGTTGGCTGAATGTAACCTGCCCTCGCCCACACCGGACCGTATTTAAATTTGGCCGCTGCTTTATACAGGCTTATACCACTTTTATCGCCGGACCAGTCTTCGTCATAGGCTTTATTACTTTTTGAAAACGCGATTTCGTTCGGGTGGGAGCTGTCGCCGTTTTCCGCCATTTCAATCGCCGTAAACGCGGCAATATCAAGGCCGAATATATCAGCAGCATAACCGGACTGAAAATCGAGGTTGGCATTCCAGGTGGAGTGAGAAAGGTTGGTTTTGTATTTGTCGCCGTCGGTAACATCTTTACGGTCGCGTTCACGCTGCCAGTAATAGATACCGCCGGTTAAGGTTGAATCGTCGATGAATCCTTCGGCGCGAGCCTCCGGCATTGCCACCAGGCCCGACATTGCTGTAACACCGGCGATAGCCAGCGCCAGCGTACTACGTTTGCCACTAAACGTACGCATGGGTTAATCCTCTTTGACGTATAAATTGCTGCACCACAGGTGAACAGCGAAAAAAATAAAAATTAAAAAAGTAGCGTTGAGAAAAGTCTCGCTGACTACAGGAATAGACTATTTTTCGCGACGCGAATTATCAATCTCTTTCTGTAACGAGAATGTAAGAACATGAGCAACCGCACATATTTTGATGATTTTTGTTACAAGGTTTAATTGTGTACCAGGCGAGCGGGTAGAAGAAAAAATATGTGGCTTTCCAGTAAGATGAAAGCGGTTACATTTAAATTAATTATAATTTGTGATTTTAAATTTGTTGCATGAATAAATTGCGAAGCGAAATTAATTCGCGAAGAAAAGCAGAAAAAACGCCGCTGAACGCGGCGTTTTGAATTGTTTGCATGTTTCTTGCCGGATGCGGTGTGAAGGCCTATCCGGCCTACAAAAGCACGCAAATTCAATATATTGCAGAGATCACGTAGGCCTGATAAGCGTAGCGCATCAGGCAGTTTAGCGTTTGAAACTGTTTGTCTGTTCCTTGCCGGATGCGGTGTAAACGCCACACCCGGCCTGGTAGAACTTAAAATTACTCGCCTACTTTCGCCCAGGTATCACGCAGCCCAACGGTGCGGTTAAATACCGGTTTTTCCGCTGTGGAATGGCGGCTGTCGAGGCAGAAGTAGCCTTCACGCTCAAACTGGAATGCTTTACCTGCCACCGCATCTTTCAGAGACGGTTCAGCAAAGCCCTGTTTGATGACCAGAGAATCCTGGTTAATCACCGACAGGAAATCATCCGCAGCGCCTGGATTCGGCACACTGAACAGACGATCGTACAGGCGGATTTCAACCGGCAGCGCATGTGCCGCGCTTACCCAGTGAATAACGCCTTTGACTTTACGACCATCAGCCGGATCTTTGCTTAAGGTGTCGGCGTCATAAGTACAGAAGATGGTGGTGATATTGCCTTCGGCATCTTTCTCCACGCGTTCCGCTTTAATCACGTAAGCATTACGCAGACGCACTTCTTTACCCAGCACCAGACGTTTGTACTGCTTGTTAGCTTCTTCGCGGAAATCGGCGCGATCGATCCAAATCTCACCGCTAAACGGTACCTGACGGCTGCCCATTTCCGGTTTATTCGGATGGTTCGGCATGGTGACCATTTCGCCTTCGCCCTGATAGTTTTCGATAACCAGTTTCACCGGATCGATAACTGCCATTGCACGCGGCGCGTTCTCGTTGAGATCTTCACGAATGCAGGATTCCAGCGATGCCATCTCAATGGTGTTGTCCTGCTTGGTCACGCCAATGCGTTTGCAGAACTCACGAATAGAAGCCGCAGTGTAACCACGACGACGCAGACCGGAAATGGTCGGCATACGTGGATCATCCCAACCTTCTACGTGCTTGTCGGTGACCAGTTGGTTCAGCTTACGCTTGGACATCACGGTGTATTCCAGATTCAGGCGCGAGAATTCGTACTGGCGCGGATGAACAGGAATGGTGATGTTGTCCAGTACCCAGTCGTACAGACGACGGTTATCCTGGAACTCCAGCGTACACAGAGAGTGCGTAATGCCTTCCAGCGCATCGCTGATGCAGTGGGTGAAGTCGTACATCGGGTAGATGCACCACTTGTTGCCAGTCTGGTGGTGTTCAGCAAACTTAATGCGGTACAGCACCGGATCGCGCATCACGATAAACGGCGAAGCCATGTCGATTTTCGCGCGCAGGCAGGCTTTACCTTCGTCAAAACCACCGGTACGCATTTTTTCGAACAGCGCCAGGTTCTCTTCAACGCTGCGGTCGCGGTACGGGCTGTTTTTACCCGGCTGCGTCAGAGTGCCACGATATTCGCGGATCTGTTCCGGCGTCAGCTCATCGACATACGCCAGGCCTTTATTGATCAGTTCAACAGCATAGGCATGGAGTTGATCAAAATAATCGGAGGAGTAACGGACGTTACCAGACCAGTGAAAACCTAACCACTCTACGTCGTTTTTGATCGACTCGACGTACTCAATATCTTCTTTTACCGGGTTAGTGTCGTCGAAACGCAGGTTGCACTGGCCTTTATAGTCCTGGGCGATCCCGAAGTTCAGGCAGATAGATTTCGCATGGCCAATATGCAGATAGCCATTCGGCTCCGGCGGGAAACGGGTGTGTACTGTGGTGTGCTTACCACTGGCCAGATCTTCATCGATGATCTGACGAATAAAGTTAGTCGGGCGGGCTTCTGCCTCACTCATCGTGGATTCCTCAAAGCGTAAACAACGTATAACGGCGTATGATCTTATAAGCGGGACAGGCTGACAACTGTTAGTTAGAGAAAATCGAAAAATCTAACAGAGATTATGGGGATAGTTGATGAAAAAAAAAGCGGCGAAGATGGTATCCGCCGCTTTTACCAGTCAGAAGTCATTGTTGGATGCGACGCTTATGCGTCTTATCCAACCTACACAGCGCTTTGGTAGGCCTGATAAGACGCGTCAAACGTCGCATCAGGCATAAAGCAGATTACTTTTTGATTTCATACAGCGGTGTTTGACCCGCCACAACATGGCCCTGAGCTTTAATGATCAAGCCGCTGAAATCGTCGATATTGCTGCAAACCACCGGGCTAATCATCGAGCGGGCGTTAGCGTTCAGGTAATCCAGATCCATTTCCAGAATCGGTTGCCCTGCGCTTACCTGCGCGCCCTCTTCCACCAGACGTTTAAAGCCTTTACCTTCCAGCGCTACGGTGTCGATACCCATGTGGACGACGATCTCTGCGCCCTTTTCAGTTTCAAGGCAGAACGCGTGGTTGGTGTTGAAGATTTTCACGATGGTTCCCGCCGCTGGTGATACAACGATTTTATCCGTCGGTTTCACCGCCACACCGTCGCCCACAGCTTTGCTGGCGAACGCTTCGTCTGGCACCTGATCCAGTGCGACAACATCACCGGTAATTGGCGATACCAGCTCAGCGATAGACACTGCGTTTGGTACAGCCTGCGGTTTCACTACCGGAGCGGCAGTTGCCGGAGCAGCTTCAGCAGAAGCAGCAGCTACCGGGCCACGAGCAACGACTTTCTTCATCGCATCGCCGATGGATTCTGCTTTCGCGCCGACAATCACCTGGATGGTCTGTTTGTTCAGTTTCACCACCCCAGAGGCCCCCAGGCGTTTACACATCGCATCGTTGACACGTGCTGAGTCAGCCACAGTCAAGCGCAGACGAGTAATACAGGCGTCAATCGCTTTTAGATTGTCACTACCACCAACTGCCGCAATGTAGTTGGTGGCCAGTTGAGTTAAGCCTTCTTCGGTATTGCTGTTCGCTTCTTCAGTAACGATCTCGTCATCTTTATCTTCACGACCTGGCGTTTTCAGGTTGAACATACGGATAACCGCACTGAACACCACAAAGTAGATAGCGAAGAAAACAACGCCCATCACCAGCAGCATCCAGACGTTCTGGCTGGCTGCTGGCAGGTTGTACATCAACGCGTAGTCGATAGCGCCCGCAGAGAAGGAGAAGCCCGCGTGGATCCCCAGCAACGTTGCCACAAACAGACTGATACCCGTCAGCAGTGCGTGCAGGAGGTACAGCAGCGGAGCAAGGAACATAAACAGGAATTCCAGCGGCTCAGTCACACCGGTCAGGAACGCGGTGATAGCAACAGAAAGCAGCATCCCGCCAACCATCGGGCGACGCTCTTTCGGTGCTGCGAAGTACATCGCCAGCGCCGCACCTGGCAGACCGAACATCATGATCGGGAAGAAGCCAGACATGAACATCCCCGCAGTGCCGTCGCCCGCATAGAAGCGGTTGATGTCGCCGTGGAAAACCGTACCCGCCGCGTTGGTGAATTCACCAATCTGGAACCAGGCGATGGTGTTCAGTACCTGATGCAGACCGGTTGGGATCAGCAGACGGTTGATGAAACCAAAGATACCGGAACCCAGCGCGCCCGCAGAAACGATCCACTCGCCGCCTGCATGGATAGCGTGCTGTACCGGCGGCCAGACGTAACCAAAAATGGCTGCCAGCACCAGGCAGAAGAAGCCGGTGGCGATCGGCACAAAACGTTTGCCGCCGAAGAAGCTCAGGAAGTCCGGCAGTTTAATATCAGACCAACGGTTATAGACTGCACCACCGACCAGACCGGTAATGATACCTGCCAGAACCCCCATGTTAATTTCTGGGTTGATGGTCACCATCGCTTTAGTTAACACAAAGTAACCAACCGCACCCGCCAACGCAGCTGCACCTGCACTGTCTTTGGACCAGCTGGAGGCCACGCCGATCGCAAAGATCAACGCCAGGTTATCAAAAATCGCGCCACCTGCCTGGGCAATAAACGCAACATTAAGTAAATCTGGCTGGCCGAATCGCAGCAACAGTGCCGCCACCGGCAGCACCGCGATAGGGAGCTGTAACGCCCTACCGAGTCGCTGGAAAAAACCTAAAATATTCATCTTATTCCCCCTATGAAACCCCTATTTGGCTTGTTTAAAGCCGTTTTTTTATTTTGCTACCGTTTTTACTGCCGATGGTCTGAGTTCAGATTATTAGATAATCTACCTCAGAGTTTGTGAAAATTTAATTCGTATCGCAAATTAAAAGCGTGCCTTTTGTGAGTTTTGTCACCAAATATCGTTATCACCACTCCCATTTACTGGCTAAATCAGAAAACTTATTTTATCATTCAAAAAATCAGGTCGGATTGACGCCTGTCTGCGCAAATCCAGGTTACGCTTAAAGATGCCTAATCCGCCAACGGCTTACTTTTTACTTACTTGAGGTGAATAATGAGACTGATACCCCTGACTACCGCTGAACAGGTCGGCAAATGGGCTGCTCGCCATATCGTTAATCGTATTAATGCGTTCAAACCGACAGCCGATCGTCCGTTTGTGCTTGGCCTGCCGACTGGCGGCACGCCGATGACCACTTACAAGGCGTTAGTCGAAATGCATAAAGCAGGCCAGGTCAGCTTTAAGCACGTTGTCACCTTCAACATGGACGAATATGTCGGTCTGCCGAAAGAGCATCCGGAAAGCTACTACAGTTTTATGCACCGTAACTTCTTCGATCACGTTGATATTCCAGTAGAAAATATCAACCTTCTCAACGGTAATGCCCCGGATATCGACGCCGAATGCCGCCAGTATGAAGAAAAAATTCGCTCTTACGGTAAAATCCATCTGTTTATGGGCGGTGTAGGTAACGACGGTCACATTGCATTTAACGAACCGGCCTCTTCACTTGCCTCTCGCACCCGTATCAAAACCCTGACACATGACACTCGCGTCGCAAACTCTCGTTTCTTTGATAACGATGTTAATCAGGTGCCAAAATATGCGCTGACCGTAGGTGTGGGTACACTGCTGGATGCCGAAGAAGTGATGATTCTGGTGCTGGGCAGCCAGAAAGCACTGGCACTGCAGGCTGCCGTTGAAGGTTGCGTTAACCACATGTGGACCATCAGCTGTCTGCAACTGCATCCGAAAGCCATCATGGTGTGCGATGAACCTTCCACCATGGAGCTGAAAGTTAAGACTTTAAGATATTTCAACGAATTAGAAGCAGAAAATATCAAAGGTCTGTAATTGTTATCCCTGCCCTGACGCCTTGCTCAGGGCATTATTATTTTTGAAATCGGGGGTCGGAATGTATGCATTAACCCAGGGCCGGATCTTTACCGGTCATGAATTTCTTGATGACCATGCAGTTGTTATCGCTGATGGCCTGATTAAAAGCGTCTGCCCAATAGCGGAACTGCCGCCAGAGATTGAACAACGTTCACTGAACGGGGCCATTCTCTCCCCCGGTTTTATCGATGTGCAGTTAAACGGCTGCGGCGGCGTGCAGTTCAACGATACCGCTGAAGCGGTCAGCGTGGAAACGCTGGAAATCATGCAGAAAGCCAATGAGAAATCAGGCTGCACTAACTATTTGCCGACGCTTATCACCACCAGCGATGAGCTGATGAAACAGGGCGTGCGCGTTATGCGCGAGTACCTGGCAAAACATCCGAATCAGGCGTTAGGTCTGCATCTGGAAGGTCCGTGGCTGAATTTGGTAAAAAAAGGCACCCATAATCCGAATTTTGTGCGCAAACCTGATGCCGCGCTGGTCGATTTCCTGTGTGAAAATGCCGATGTCATTACCAAAGTGACGCTGGCACCGGAAATGGTTCCAGCAGAAGTGATCAGCAAACTGGCAAATGCCGGGATTGTGGTGTCTGCCGGTCACTCCAATGCAACGTTGAAAGAAGCGAAAGCCGGTTTCCGCGCGGGGATTACCTTTGCCACCCATCTGTACAACGCGATGCCGTATATTACGGGCCGTGAGCCGGGCCTGGCGGGCGCGATCCTCGACGAAGCTGACATTTATTGCGGTATTATCGCTGATGGCCTGCATGTTGATTACGCCAACATTCGTAACGCTAAACGTCTGAAAGGCGACAAACTGTGTCTGGTTACCGATGCCACCGCGCCAGCAGGTGCCAATATTGAACAGTTCATTTTTGCGGGTAAAACAATATACTACCGCAACGGACTTTGTGTGGATGAGAATGGTACGTTAAGTGGTTCATCCTTAACCATGATTGAAGGCGTGCGTAATCTGGTTGAACATTGCGGTATCGCACTGGATGAAGTGCTGCGTATGGCGACGCTCTATCCGGCTCGTGCGATTGGCGTTGAAAAACGTCTCGGCACGCTCGCCGCAGGTAAAGTGGCCAACCTGACCGCATTCACACCTGATTTTAAAATCACCAGGACCATCGTTAACGGTAACGAGGTCGTAACCCAATAAGAGAAAGTATGACACCAGGCGGACAAGCTCAGATAGGTAATGTTGATCTCGTAAAACAGCTTAACAGCGCGGCGGTTTATCGCCTGATTGACCAGCATGGGCCAATCTCGCGAATTCAGATTGCTGAGCAAAGCCAGCTTGCCCCCGCCAGCGTAACCAAAATTACGCGTCAGCTTATCGAACGCGGGCTGATCAAAGAAGTTGATCAGCAGGCCTCCACCGGGGGCCGCCGCGCTATCTCTATCGTCACCGAAACCCGCAATTTCCACGCAATCGGCGTACGTCTCGGTCGTCACGACGCCACCATCACCCTGTTTGATCTCAGCAGCAAAGTTCTGGCAGAAGAACATTACCCGCTACCGGAACGTACCCAGCAGACGCTGGAACATGCCCTGCTGAATGCCATTACTCAGTTTATTGAGAACCACCAGCGCAAGCTGCGGGAGCTGATCGCGATTTCAGTGATCCTGCCAGGGCTGGTCGACCCGGACAGCGGCAAAATTCACTACATGCCGCATATTCAGGTGGAAAACTGGGGGCTGGTTGAAGCACTGGAAGAGCGTTTTAAAGTGACCTGTTTTGTCGGCCACGATATCCGCAGTCTGGCGCTGGCAGAGCACTACTTCGGTGCAAGTCAGGATTGCGAAGACTTCATTCTGGTGCGTGTCCATCGCGGAACGGGGGCCGGGATTATCTCTAATGGGCGCATTTTTATTGGCCGCAACGGCAACGTCGGTGAAATTGGCCATATTCAGGTCGAACCGCTGGGTGAACGCTGCCACTGCGGCAACTTTGGCTGCCTGGAAACTATCGCTGCCAACGCTGCCATTGAACAACGGGTGTTGAATTTATTAAAGCAGGGCTACCAGAGCCGTGTGCCACTGGACGACTGCACCATCAAAACTATCTGCAAAGCCGCGAACAAAGGCGATAGCCTGGCCTCGGAAGTGATCGAGTATGTCGGTCGTCATCTGGGCAAAACCATCGCCATTGCTATCAACTTATTTAATCCGCAAAAAATTGTTATCGCTGGTGAGATCACCGAAGCCGATAAAGTGCTGCTCCCTGCTATCGAAAGCTGCATTAATACTCAGGCACTGAAGGCGTTTCGCACTAATCTACCGGTGGTACGTTCTGAGCTGGATCACCGCTCGGCAATCGGCGCTTTTGCGCTGGTAAAACGCGCCATGCTCAACGGTATTTTGCTCCAGCATTTGCTGGAAAATTAATGTGCTTTTATAGTGGCGCTTATTGTTGTCAATATTCTGGGTAGTCCATGACCATTAAAAATGTAATTTGCGATATCGACGGCGTGCTGATGCACGATAACGTCGCCGTACCGGGTGCAGCGGAATTTTTGCACGGGATTATGGATAAAGGCCTGCCGCTGGTGTTGCTGACCAACTATCCTTCGCAGACCGGGCAAGATCTGGCGAACCGCTTTGCCACTGCCGGTGTCGATGTGCCGGACAGCGTGTTTTATACCTCCGCGATGGCAACCGCCGATTTCCTGCGTCGCCAGGAAGGCAAGAAAGCGTATGTGGTGGGCGAAGGCGCGCTGATTCATGAGCTGTACAAAGCTGGTTTTACGATTACCGATGTGAACCCTGATTTTGTGATTGTTGGCGAAACACGCTCCTACAACTGGGACATGATGCATAAAGCGGCCTATTTTGTCGCTAATGGTGCACGCTTTATCGCCACCAACCCAGATACTCACGGACGCGGTTTTTATCCCGCCTGTGGCGCGCTGTGCGCGGGCATTGAGAAAATCTCCGGACGTAAACCGTTCTATGTTGGTAAGCCGAGTCCGTGGATCATCCGCGCGGCATTAAACAAAATGCAGGCGCATTCGGAAGAAACGGTGATTGTCGGCGATAACCTGCGTACCGATATTCTGGCGGGCTTCCAGGCCGGTCTGGAGACGATTCTTGTGCTCTCTGGTGTTTCATCGCTTGACGATATCGACAGCATGCCGTTCCGCCCCAGCTGGATTTATCCGTCGGTCGCTGAAATCGACGTTATCTGAATACCAACCACGTCTGCGGACGTGGTTTCTTATTTTTACCCATCATTAAAATTCACCCATTCAATAAAACCCACTAAAAATTATCGAATCATCAACAAACACATCCTTACACCAGACCTTTTTTCACCAATCGACAATCACCATTACGTTTTTTATTTTTTCACCGTCAAATCGCTTGCGCACAGTGCTGCTTTGCGGCATTTTTTTAAACAAGCAAACACAACAAGCAACAAATACCAGGTTAACGGAGAAGGTTATGTGTTCAATTTTTGGCGTATTCGATATCAAAACAGACGCAGTTGAGCTGCGGAAGAAAGCACTCGAGCTGTCACGCCTGATGCGTCATCGTGGCCCGGACTGGTCCGGTATTTATGCCAGCGATAACGCCATTCTCGCCCACGAACGTCTGTCAATTGTTGACGTTAACGCGGGGGCGCAACCTCTCTACAACCAACAAAAAACCCACGTACTGGCGGTAAACGGTGAAATCTACAACCACCAGGCATTGCGTGCCGAGTATGGCGATCGTTACCAGTTCCAGACTGGATCTGACTGCGAAGTGATCCTCGCGCTGTATCAGGAAAAAGGGCCGGAATTTCTCGACGACTTGCAGGGCATGTTTGCCTTTGCCCTGTACGACAGCGAAAAAGATGCATATCTGATTGGTCGCGACCATCTGGGGATCATCCCACTGTATATGGGGTATGACGAACACGGTCAGTTGTATGTGGCCTCAGAAATGAAAGCCCTGGTGCCAGTTTGCCGCACGATTAAAGAGTTCCCGGCGGGGAGCTATTTATGGAGTCAGGACGGCGAAATCCGTTCTTATTATCATCGCGACTGGTTCGACTACGATGCGGTGAAAGATAACGTGACCGACAAAAACGAGCTGCGTCAGGCGCTGGAAGATTCCGTTAAAAGCCATCTGATGTCTGACGTGCCTTACGGCGTGCTGCTCTCGGGGGGGCTGGATTCCTCAATTATTTCCGCGATCACCAAGAAATACGCCGCCCGTCGCGTGGAAGATCAGGAACGCTCTGAAGCCTGGTGGCCGCAGTTGCACTCCTTTGCTGTAGGTCTGCCGGGTTCACCGGATCTGAAAGCAGCCCAGGAAGTGGCAAACCATCTGGGCACTGTACATCACGAAATTCACTTCACTGTACAGGAAGGTCTGGATGCCATCCGCGACGTGATTTACCACATCGAAACTTATGATGTGACCACTATTCGCGCTTCAACACCGATGTATTTAATGTCGCGTAAGATCAAGGCTATGGGCATTAAAATGGTGTTGTCCGGTGAAGGTTCTGACGAAGTGTTTGGCGGTTATCTTTACTTCCACAAAGCGCCGAACGCTAAAGAACTGCATGAAGAGACAGTGCGTAAACTGCTGGCCCTGCATATGTATGACTGCGCGCGTGCCAACAAAGCGATGTCAGCCTGGGGCGTGGAAGCACGCGTTCCGTTCCTCGACAAGAAATTCCTCGACGTGGCGATGCGTATTAACCCGCAGGATAAAATGTGCGGTAACGGTAAGATGGAAAAACACATCCTGCGTGAATGTTTTGAGTCGTACCTGCCTGCAAGTGTTGCCTGGCGGCAGAAAGAGCAGTTCTCCGATGGCGTCGGTTACAGTTGGATTGACACACTGAAAGAAGTGGCGGCACAGCAGGTTTCTGATCAGCAACTGGAAACAGCCCGCTTCCGCTTCCCATACAACACGCCGACCTCAAAAGAAGCGTACCTGTACCGGGAGATTTTTGAAGAACTGTTCCCGCTTCCGAGCGCCGCTGAGTGCGTGCCGGGCGGTCCTTCCGTCGCTTGTTCTTCCGCTAAAGCGATCGAGTGGGATGAGGCGTTCAAGAAAATGGACGATCCGTCTGGTCGTGCGGTTGGCGTTCACCAGTCAGCGTATAAATAAGACGTGTAATATTGCCCCGGAGAAATCCGGGGCAATTTCAGTTACTGGGAAGCTTGTTGATTCTGATATGCAGTGAGGAAATGTTCCGGATTTGCTACATCGCTGTCAGATAACTCATTACTGTAATCGACTGACCAGGTTGCCGATTCCTCCGGGATATGCAGGCTTCCATTTCCCTCTTTCAGGCGTAATAACTCAAAAGATTCACCCTTGATTACAGCGGTATAAGATTTCTCACCTTCCTGTAATACTTTTACTTTGCAGCGAAAAATCTGACCATCGATGTCATTATCAACATGCGATACCTGAACGAGTGCCTCATTAGACGCTTTCGGCCCGATTCGCATCATCCACACCACAGCGCCTTCCTGCCCACGATAGCCAAAAACATATTTACCGATTTCCGGTTTGACCGTATCGGCAAACGCGGATTGCATAAGTAATAAGACACCCATCAACATCGTCATAAAACGCAGCATAGTATTCCCTCAATAAATCGCCTGAAGTGATAGCAGAGATGCAGGCGTAGCGATCCCTGCCCTGTCCTGTTGCAACGGGCCAGTATTTCATAGATTAATTTCCCACCACTATTGTTGAATTCCGAATTTCATCCTGTATGACAAAAGAATGGCTGTAGGGTGGGAAAAAACACAAAGTAAACAATAATTGACGAATATAGCGCCACGCTGTTCGCAACCTAACCAAACAGTCACTTTCGAGCAATTTTCCTTGAAAAAGAGGTTGACGCTGCAAGGCTCTATACGCATAATGCGCCCCGCAACGCCGATAAGGTATCGCGAAAAAAAGATGGCTACGTAGCTCAGTTGGTTAGAGCACATCACTCATAATGATGGGGTCACAGGTTCGAATCCCGTCGTAGCCACCATCTTTTTTTGCGGGAGTGGCGAAATTGGTAGACGCACCAGATTTAGGTTCTGGCGCCGCAAGGTGTGCGAGTTCAAGTCTCGCCTCCCGCACCATTCACCAGAAAGCGTTGTACGGATGGGGTATCGCCAAGCGGTAAGGCACCGGTTTTTGATACCGGCATTCCCTGGTTCGAATCCAGGTACCCCAGCCATCTTCTTCGAGTAAGCGGTTCACCGCCCGGTTATTGGGGTATCGCCAAGCGGTAAGGCACCGGTTTTTGATACCGGCATTCCCTGGTTCGAATCCAGGTACCCCAGCCATCGAAGAAATAATCTGGCTACGTAGCTCAGTTGGTTAGAGCACATCACTCATAATGATGGGGTCACAGGTTCGAATCCCGTCGTAGCCACCAAATTCTGAATCTGTCGAATAGATTCGGCAAATTCAAAAACAAATTTGTTGGGGTATCGCCAAGCGGTAAGGCACCGGATTCTGATTCCGGCATTCCGAGGTTCGAATCCTCGTACCCCAGCCAATTTATTCAAGACGCTTACTTTGTAAGTGCACCCAGTTGGGGTATCGCCAAGCGGTAAGGCACCGGATTCTGATTCCGGCATTCCGAGGTTCGAATCCTCGTACCCCAGCCACATTAAAAAAGCTCGCTTCGGCGAGCTTTTTGCTTTTCTGCGTATATTCAATGCCGAATGTGATGCTGACACGTCTTATCCTTCAATGTCGGATGCGACGCTGCCGCGTCTTATCCGACCTACGGTTGGCATGCATCCGGCAATGTTATAAGGCTACAACCCTAACGCATATTTCAGCGCCTGACGTTTCAACACGCCAGCACGCTCCGCAGCCATCAAACCAAGATTACGCACAAAACGCAGCGGCGGCAGATTATTGCTGAATCCGGCATAAAACAGATCCATACCACTTTGCATAATGAAGTTATCCGCCATGCGCCGCATCTGGTAACGCTTGAGGACAGGATAACTGGCCCACGCTTCGCCGTAGCTGCGGGCGTTCACCAGAACGTCAATCAGGGCATCGACATCACGATAACCAAGATTCACCCCCTGCCCCGCCAGCGGATGGATGGTATGCGCGGCATCGCCCACCAGCGCCAGCCCCGGCTGCACATACTGCAACGCATGGCGACGTGTAAGTGGAAACGCACCTGCGGCAAGCGGTGTCACGTAACCCAGACGCGACGGGAAATGCTTCGCGATTTCCGCCTGTAACTGCGCCATATTCATATTCTGCAACTGGCGAATGCGCGCCGGAGAGTCATACCACACCAGCGATGCCCAGTTATCAAACAGCGGCAGAAACGCACGCGGTCCGTCCGGGATAAATTGCTGCCAGGTGCTGTCGCCGGGATCGTTCTCGCACTGTACGCTAATCAACATACACGACTGCGCATACTGCCAGGCATGAACGCCAATTCCCGCCATCTGCCGCACCTGCGAATTTGCGCCGTCGGCACCAATCACCAGCTTCGCGCGGATCACTTCGCCGCCCTTCAGTTCCAGCTCCTGAAGATCATTATGGCGATGCAGCGCAATCAGCGAGGTTGGCACACGTAACGTCACGTTCGGATGCGCTTCCAGCGCCTGCCACAACGCCTGTTGCAGGACAGTGTTTTCTACCATATAGCCCAGCAACGGTAACTTAAGTTCAGCGGCGTCAAACGCCACATGCGCCGTTTCCCACTCCCAGGTTTCCAGTCTGCGGTAAGGATGGCAACGCATAGCCTGTACTGCATCCCAGACGCCTAAACCTTTAAGCAATGATACCGAAGCCGCACTAATCGCCGAGATCCGCACATCCGGCTGGCTATCAGCGACAAACGGCGCAGGTTCTGCGTGCTCGATTACCGTTACCGAAAATCCGTGCTGTGCCAGTCCCAGCGCCAGTGCACCGCCGACCATTCCTCCGCCGACAATGGCAATTTCCGTTGGTTGATTTGTCATGGTCAATCATCCTGTTAGCAATATGCTTTAAGTTTACAGGATTTTTACCCCCAAGGGCTGATAACGCTCATACTGGTCACAACGGCAGCAAAGCATTACACTATGCGCCCTGCATTCCTGGCTACTATTTCGCAAGAGCAAGTCGATGACCAAAAAACTCCATATTAAAACCTGGGGCTGTCAGATGAACGAGTACGATTCATCGAAGATGGCCGATCTGCTGGATGCCACCCACGGCTATCAACTGACCGACGTGGCGGAAGAAGCGGATGTGCTGCTGCTGAACACCTGCTCAATCCGCGAGAAGGCTCAGGAAAAAGTCTTCCATCAGTTGGGTCGCTGGAAACTGTTAAAAGAGAAGAATCCGGACCTGATTATCGGCGTCGGCGGCTGCGTGGCATCGCAAGAAGGCGAGCACATTCGCCAGCGCGCCCACTATGTCGATATTATTTTTGGGCCGCAAACGCTGCACCGTCTGCCAGAGATGATCAACTCCGTGCGCGGCGACCGCAGCCCCGTTGTAGATATCAGCTTCCCGGAAATCGAGAAGTTCGACCGTCTGCCGGAACCGCGCGCCGAAGGGCCGACTGCGTTTGTCTCCATCATGGAAGGCTGCAATAAATATTGCACCTACTGCGTGGTGCCTTACACCCGTGGTGAAGAGGTAAGCCGTCCGTCCGACGATATTCTATTTGAGATTGCCCAGCTTGCTGCTCAGGGCGTGCGTGAAGTCAACCTGCTCGGTCAGAACGTGAACGCCTGGCGCGG
Organism: Escherichia sp. E2748; assembly: GCF_005781125.1. NCBI lineage: Bacteria > Pseudomonadati > Pseudomonadota > Gammaproteobacteria > Enterobacterales > Enterobacteriaceae > Escherichia > Escherichia sp. E2748. Next base: position 169,532 of record NZ_VATP01000021.1, on the reverse strand, counting down.
TGAGAACTACGACGGTACCACCGGATCGTTTGCCGATCTGCTGCGTCTGGTTGCTGCGATCGACGGGATCGATCGTATTCGCTTTACCACCAGCCATCCGATCGAATTCACCGACGATATCATCGAAGTGTACCGCGACACGCCGGAGCTGGTGAGCTTCCTGCACCTGCCGGTACAGAGCGGTTCCGATCGTATTCTGAACCTGATGGGACGTACCCATACGGCGCTGGAGTACAAAGCGATCATCCGTAAATTGCGTGCGGCGCGTCCGGATATTCAGATCAGTTCTGACTTCATCGTTGGCTTCCCTGGCGAAACCACCGAAGACTTCGAGAAAACGATGAAGCTGATTGCCGACGTCAATTTCGACATGAGCTACAGCTTTATCTTCTCCGCACGTCCGGGTACGCCAGCCGCCGATATGGTTGATGATGTTCCAGAAGAAGAGAAGAAGCAGCGTCTGTATATTCTGCAAGAGCGTATCAATCAGCAAGCGATGGCATGGAGCCGCCGGATGCTCGGCACCACCCAGCGTATTCTGGTAGAAGGTACATCGCGTAAGAGCATCATGGAACTTTCCGGGCGTACCGAAAATAACCGCGTGGTCAACTTCGAGGGCACACCGGATATGATCGGTAAATTCGTCGATGTAGAAATTACCGACGTCTACCCGAACTCTCTGCGCGGTAAAGTGGTGCGTACTGAAGATGAAATGGGTCTGCGCGTGGCAGAAACACCGGAATCGGTGATTGCCCGTACCCGCAAAGAAAACGACCTGGGCGTGGGTTATTATCAGCCGTAATTCTCAGGCCCGCCGGTCTGGTAAGTTTTGAGACTGACGACAAACGCAAATTGCCTGATGCGCTACGCTTATCATGCCTACATGATTCCAGCAATATATTGAATTTGCATGAATTTGTAGGCCGGATAAGGCGTTTACGCCGCATCCGGCATGAACAACATGCACTTCGTCAATAATCACTGGCCCGCCGTTCCGGTGGGCCTTGTTTTTTCTCTCTTTATCCCCATCTTTATCGCAATGCTTGCGCCTTTTTCCTGTGGCGTGAATAATTTCGTTATAGGCCGGTGAATGTTCAGCTTCCGGCGGCATACAGATAAGAGGAACAGTTTGAACATAGACACTCGCGAAATCACCCTGGAGCCAGCAGACAACGCGCGTCTGTTGAGCCTGTGCGGCCCGTTTGATGACAACATCAAACAACTCGAACGCCGTCTCGGCATCGAAATCAATCGCCGTGATAACCACTTTAAACTGACCGGCCGCCCGATTTGCGTCACCGCCGCGGCAGACATTCTGCGCAGCCTGTATGTCGATACCGCCCCAATGCGCGGTCAGATTCAGGATATCGAACCAGAACAGATCCACCTTGCGATTAAAGAAGCGCGCGTGCTGGAGCAAAGCGCGGAGAGCGTGCCGGAGTACGGCAAAGCGGTCAATATCAAAACCAAACGCGGCGTAATTAAGCCACGCACGCCAAACCAGGCGCAGTACATCGCCAATATTCTCGACCATGACATCACCTTCGGCGTTGGCCCGGCAGGTACGGGTAAAACCTACCTGGCAGTAGCTGCGGCAGTTGATGCCCTGGAGCGTCAGGAAATCCGCCGTATTCTGCTGACTCGTCCGGCGGTAGAAGCCGGTGAGAAACTGGGCTTCCTGCCGGGTGATTTAAGCCAGAAAGTAGACCCGTATCTGCGCCCGCTGTACGACGCGCTGTTTGAAATGCTGGGTTTTGAGAAAGTCGAGAAACTGATTGAGCGCAACGTTATTGAAGTCGCGCCGCTGGCCTATATGCGTGGTCGTACGCTGAACGACGCATTTATCATTCTCGATGAGAGCCAGAACACTACCATCGAACAGATGAAGATGTTCCTGACCCGTATCGGTTTTAACTCAAAAGCGGTTATCACCGGTGACGTCACGCAAATCGACCTACCGCGTAATACTAAATCAGGCTTACGTCATGCCATCGAAGTGCTGGCTGATGTCGAAGAGATCAGCTTTAACTTCTTCCACAGCGAAGACGTGGTTCGTCACCCGGTGGTGGCGCGTATCGTTAACGCCTATGAAGCCTGGGAAGAAGCCGAACAAAAACGTAAAGCGGCGCTGGCGGCAGAACGCAAGCGCGAAGAACAGGAACAAAAATGAGTCAGGTGATCCTCGATTTACAACTGGCATGTGAAGATAATTCCGGGTTACCGGAAGAGAGCCAGTTTCAGACATGGCTGAATGCGGTGATCCCGCAGTTTCAGGAAGAGTCGGAAGTGACTATTCGCGTGGTCGACACCGCCGAAAGCCACAGTCTGAATATGACCTATCGCGGTAAGGATAAGCCAACCAACGTGCTCTCCTTCCCGTTTGAAGTGCCGCCTGGCATGGAAATGTCGCTACTGGGCGATCTGGTTATCTGCCGTCAGGTGGTTGAGAAGGAAGCACAGGAGCAAGGCAAACCACTGGAGGCGCACTGGGCACATATGGTGGTGCACGGCAGTCTGCATTTGTTAGGTTACGATCACATCGAAGATGACGAAGCAGAAGAAATGGAAGCCCTCGAAACAGAGATTATGCTTGCTCTGGGCTATGAGGATCCGTACATTGCCGAGAAAGAATAATTTGCCAGGCATTTGACTGGCAGATGTCCCCGCCGTTGGTGATTAACGACGGCGTTTTGATTAACTAACATGAGAACCCATACGACGCCATGAGCGACGACAATTCACACAGTAGTGACACGATAAGCAACAAGAAGGGATTTTTCTCCCTGTTACTCAGCCAACTTTTCCACGGTGAACCGAAAAACCGTGACGAACTGCTGGCGCTGATCCGTGATTCCGGGCAGAACGACCTTATCGACGAAGATACGCGCGATATGCTCGAAGGGGTAATGGACATCGCAGACCAACGCGTTCGCGACATCATGATCCCCCGCTCCCAGATGATTACCCTGAAACGCAACCAGACGCTGGACGAATGCCTTGATGTCATCATCGAGTCCGCCCACTCACGTTTCCCGGTGATTAGCGAAGACAAAGATCACATTGAAGGGATTCTGATGGCGAAAGACTTGCTGCCGTTTATGCGCAGCGATGCTGAAGCCTTCAGCATGGACAAAGTGTTACGTCAGGCGGTTGTCGTTCCTGAAAGTAAGCGCGTAGACCGGATGCTGAAAGAGTTTCGCTCTCAGCGTTACCACATGGCGATCGTCATTGACGAATTCGGTGGGGTTTCCGGTCTGGTGACCATTGAAGACATCCTGGAACTGATTGTTGGTGAGATTGAAGACGAGTATGACGAAGAAGATGATATCGACTTCCGTCAGCTGAGTCGTCATACCTGGACCGTGCGCGCGCTGGCTTCCATTGAAGACTTCAACGAAGCGTTCGGCACTCACTTTAGCGATGAAGAAGTCGACACTATCGGTGGTCTGGTGATGCAGGCATTTGGGCATCTTCCGGCGCGTGGCGAAACCATCGACATCGACGGTTACCAGTTCAAAGTGGCGATGGCTGACAGTCGGCGTATTATTCAGGTTCATGTCAAAATCCCGGATGACTCACCCCAGCCGAAGCTGGATGAATAAAACCGAAACTGGATAGATAACTACATGGCTTTTGCCTCATTAATTGAACGCCAGCGCATTCGCCTGCTGCTGGCGTTATTATTCGGTGCCTGCGGAACGCTGGCCTTCTCTCCTTACGACGTCTGGCCTGCGGCGATTATTTCGCTGATGGGGCTTCAGGCGTTGACCTTTAACCGCCGTCCACTCCAGTCTGCCGCTATTGGCTTTTGCTGGGGATTTGGCCTCTTTGGCAGCGGTATTAACTGGGTCTATGTCAGCATCGCGACCTTTGGCGGAATGCCTGGCCCGGTTAACATCTTCCTGGTGGTACTGCTGGCGGCGTATCTGTCGCTGTATACCGGACTGTTTGCTGGCGTGTTGTCGCGTCTGTGGCCGAAAACCACCTGGCTACGCGTGGCGATTGCCGCCCCTGCTCTCTGGCAGGTGACCGAGTTTCTGCGCGGTTGGGTACTGACAGGCTTCCCGTGGTTGCAGTTCGGCTATAGCCAGATTGACGGCCCGTTAAAAGGGCTGGCACCGATAATGGGCGTGGAAGCCATTAACTTTCTGCTGATGATGGTTAGCGGCCTGCTGGCACTGGCGTTGGTCAAACGCAACTGGCGTCCGCTGGTGGTGGCTGTCGTACTGTTTGCCCTTCCCTTCCCGCTGCATTACATCCAGTGGTATACCCCGCAACCGGAGAAAACCATTCAGGTTTCGATGGTTCAGGGCGATATTCCGCAATCGCTGAAGTGGGACGAAGGCCAGCTTCTTAATACGCTGAAGGTTTACTACAACGCAACGGCACCACTGATGGGTAAATCGTCGCTGATCATCTGGCCGGAGTCGGCAATTACCGATCTGGAAATGAATCAGCAACCATTCCTCAAAGAGCTGGATGGCGTTCTGCGTGAGAAAGGGAGTTCGTTGATAACCGGGATTGTCGATGCGCGCCTCAATAAGCAGAACCGCTACGATACCTACAACGCCATCATTACGCTGGGTAAAGGTGCACCGTACAGCTACGAATCAGCCGATCGCTATAACAAAAACCATCTGGTGCCGTTTGGCGAGTTTGTCCCGCTGGAGTCGATTCTGCGTCCATTAGCGCCGTTCTTTGATCTGCCGATGTCGTCATTCAGCCGTGGGCCATATATCCAGCCACCGCTGTCGGTGAACGGCATTCAGCTCACTGCGGCCATTTGCTACGAGATCATTCTCGGCGAGCAGGTGCGCGATAATTTCCGCCCGGATACCGACTATCTGCTGACTATCTCCAACGATGCGTGGTTTGGTAAGTCTATTGGTCCATGGCAGCACTTCCAGATGGCGCGAATGCGTGCGCTGGAGCTGGCGCGCCCACTGCTGCGCAGCACCAACAACGGCATTACGGCGGTGATTGGTCCTCAAGGTGAGATTCAGGCGATGATCCCGCAATTCACCCGCGAGGTGTTAACCACTAACGTGACGCCGACTACCGGACTCACGCCATACGCACGAACCGGCAACTGGCCGCTGTGGGTGCTGACGGCGCTGTTTGGTTTTGCCGCTGTGTTGATGAGTCTGCGTCAGCGACGTAAATAATCCCTTCTTATCGTGCCGGAATACATCCCGTATTTCGGCACGCTCGCCGGATGCGGCATGCACACCTTTTCCGCCTTCACCATTCTTCTGTCCATTTCTGGCACATCTATTGCTTTGTTATACAAGGCAAACCTTGAACCTGCATTAGCGCAACCCGGTTGCACCACCACAAATCAGCGGTAGCACCAAAAAGGTGCATTTTAAGAATTTTGCTTCGGAATGGTGCGGTGCATCTCGCAAAAACAAACAATAAAACAGCAATATCTTTACATTTAGCCAAACTAAATGTTACCTAACAAGCACAACACTGCACAATAAAGTTGCAGATGATAACAACACAAACACTCACAACGGGTATCCATGCGTTTTTAACGCAGAAGATAAAGGAGTTGGATATGCAATTACGTAAACCTGCCACAGCAATCCTGGCCCTGGCGCTTTCCGCAGGACTGGCACAGGCAGATGACGCCGCCCCGGCAGCGGGCAGTACACTAGACAAAATCGCCAAAAATGGTGTGATTGTCGTCGGTCACCGTGAATCTTCAGTACCTTTTTCTTATTACGACAATCAGCAAAAAGTGGTGGGTTACTCGCAGGATTACTCCAACGCCATTGTTGAAGCAGTGAAAAAGAAACTCAACAAACCGGACTTGCAGGTAAAACTGATTCCGATTACCTCACAAAACCGTATTCCACTGCTGCAAAACGGCACTTTTGATTTTGAATGTGGTTCTACCACTAACAACGTCGAGCGCCAAAAACAGGCGGCTTTCTCCGACACTATTTTCGTGGTCGGTACGCGCCTGCTGACCAAAAAAGGCGGCGATATTAAAGATTTTGCCGACCTGAAAGACAAAGCCGTCGTAGTCACTTCCGGCACCACCTCTGAAGTTCTGCTCAACAAACTGAATGAAGAGCAAAAAATGAACATGCGCATTATCAGCGCCAAAGACCACGGTGACTCTTTCCGCACCCTGGAAAGCGGTCGTGCCGTTGCCTTTATGATGGATGATGCCCTGCTGGCCGGTGAACGTGCAAAGGCGAAGAAACCAGACAACTGGGAAATCGTCGGCAAGCCGCAGTCTCAGGAAGCTTACGGTTGCATGTTGCGTAAAGACGATCCGCAGTTCAAAAAGCTGATGGATGACACCATCGCTCAGGTCCAGACCTCCGGTGAAGCGGAAAAATGGTTTGATAAATGGTTCAAAAATCCAATTCCGCCGAAAAACCTGAACATGAATTTCGAACTGTCGGACGAAATGAAAGCACTGTTCAAAGAACCGAATGACAAAGCACTGAACTAATTACAAGAACCAGGGGCGGAAATTCCAGCCCTCTCGATTGTTACGTAGCACGGACAGACTATACGCCTGATGGTCGTTCCCCATCGGGCCTGAAAACCGCAATACGCTGGGTAACAATCTTCGAGGGTAGCAGTTAACGCTGCTACCCTCTTTTTTCTGGAGTAGATTTATGTCTATAGACTGGAACTGGGGTATTTTTTTACAACAAGCCCCGTTCGGCAACACCACCTATCTTGGTTGGATCTGGAGTGGTTTTCAGGTGACGATCGCTTTGTCGATCTGCGCCTGGATTATCGCTTTCCTCGTCGGCTCGTTATTCGGCATTTTGCGCACCGTTCCTAACCGTTTTCTCTCCGGTCTGGGTACGTTGTATGTCGAACTGTTCCGCAACGTGCCATTGATTGTGCAGTTCTTTACCTGGTATCTGGTGATCCCAGAGCTGCTGCCGGAAAAAATCGGCATGTGGTTTAAGGCGGAACTGGACCCAAATATTCAGTTTTTCCTCTCCTCCATGCTCTGCCTGGGGCTGTTTACCGCGGCTCGCGTTTGCGAACAAGTACGCGCCGCGATCCAGTCACTGCCGCGCGGGCAAAAGAATGCCGCGCTGGCAATGGGACTAACGCTGCCGCAGGCTTACCGCTACGTACTGCTGCCTAACGCTTATCGCGTTATCGTCCCGCCAATGACCTCCGAGATGATGAACCTGGTGAAAAACTCCGCCATCGCCTCGACTATCGGTCTGGTGGATATGGCGGCGCAGGCGGGTAAATTGCTCGATTACTCGGCCCACGCCTGGGAGTCGTTTACCGCCATTACGCTGGCGTATGTGTTGATTAACGCGGTTATCATGCTGGTAATGACGCTGGTTGAACGTAAAGTTCGCCTGCCTGGCAACATGGGGGGCAAATAATGTACGAGTTTGACTGGAGTTCCATTGTCCCTTCCCTGCCATATCTGCTGGACGGGCTGGTGATCACCCTGAAAATCACCGTCACGGCAGTCGTGATTGGTATTTTGTGGGGCACCATGCTGGCGGTGATGCGCTTGTCCAGTTTTGCGCCCGTGGCGTGGTTTGCCAAAGCCTACGTTAACGTTTTCCGCTCAATTCCTTTAGTCATGGTTCTGCTGTGGTTTTACCTGATTGTGCCGGGTTTTCTGCAAAACGTGCTGGGATTATCGCCAAAAAATGATATCCGTTTAATTTCGGCGATGGTGGCGTTTTCGATGTTTGAAGCGGCCTACTATTCAGAGATTATCCGCGCCGGTATTCAAAGTATTTCTCGTGGTCAGTCGAGCGCCGCGCTGGCGTTGGGAATGACTCACTGGCAGTCGATGAAACTGATTATTCTGCCGCAGGCGTTCCGCGCGATGGTGCCGCTGCTGCTCACTCAGGGTATCGTACTGTTCCAGGATACCTCACTGGTGTATGTGTTATCTCTGGCCGATTTCTTCCGTACCGCCTCAACCATTGGTGAGCGTGATGGTACGCAGGTTGAGATGATCCTGTTTGCCGGATTTGTTTATTTCGTTATTAGCCTTAGCGCGTCGTTGTTGGTCAGCTACTTGAAAAGAAGGACAGCATAATGATTACCCTGAAAAATGTTTCAAAATGGTATGGTCACTTTCAGGTGCTGACCGACTGCTCAACCGAAGTGAAAAAAGGCGAAGTGGTGGTGGTTTGCGGCCCGTCTGGTTCTGGCAAATCAACGCTGATTAAAACCGTCAACGGCCTCGAACCGGTGCAGCAAGGTGAAATCACCGTCGATGGTATCGTGGTTAACGACAAGAAAACCGATCTGGCAAAGCTGCGTTCCCGCGTCGGGATGGTGTTCCAGCATTTCGAGCTGTTCCCTCATCTGTCGATTATCGAAAACCTGACCCTGGCGCAGGTGAAAGTGCTTAAACGCGATAAAGCGCCCGCTCGTGAAAAAGCATTGAAATTGCTGGAGCGCGTGGGACTTTCCGCACATGCCAATAAATTTCCGGCGCAGCTTTCCGGCGGTCAGCAGCAGCGTGTGGCGATCGCTCGCGCGTTGTGTATGGATCCTATTGCGATGCTGTTCGACGAACCGACATCGGCGCTGGATCCGGAGATGATCAACGAAGTGCTGGACGTGATGGTGGAACTGGCGAACGAAGGAATGACCATGATGGTGGTGACCCACGAAATGGGCTTTGCCCGTAAAGTGGCGAATCGGGTGATCTTTATGGACGAGGGTAAAATTGTCGAAGACTCGCCGAAAGACGCTTTCTTCGATGATCCGAAATCGGACCGCGCAAAAGACTTCCTCGCGAAAATCCTGCATTAATCACTCTGGCGCGCATACCCAATTGCGCGCCATCTCACGCTTTATCGTTTCGCCCCTCGTATCTGTTACATCCTGGCGTTACCCTTGTCGCAAAGAAGCACACAACAAGGAGCAACAATGGCACTGCCAATTCTGTTAGATTGCGACCCAGGTCATGACGACGCTATCGCAATAGTTCTCGCCCTCGCCTCACCAGAGCTTGATGTCAAAGCCATCACATCTTCCGCCGGAAACCAGACACCCGATAAAACATTACGCAATGTTCTGCGTATGCTGACCTTGCTTAATCGCACCGATATTCCGGTAGCAGGCGGTGCGGTGAAACCGTTAATGCGTGAGTTGATTATCGCGGACAACGTACACGGCGAAAGCGGTCTGGATGGTCCGGCATTACCGGAACCGACGTTTGCACCGCAAAACTGTACGGCGGTAGAGCTGATGGCGAAAACGCTGCGTGAAAGTGCGGAACCTGTCACCATTGTTTCTACCGGACCGCAAACTAACGTCGCCTTGCTGCTCAATAGCCATCCGGAACTGCACAGCAAAATCGCCCGTATCGTGATTATGGGCGGTGCAATGGGGCTTGGTAACTGGACGCCAGCCGCCGAGTTTAATATTTACGTTGACCCGGAAGCAGCGGAGATTGTCTTCCAGTCAGGGATTCCGGTGGTGATGGCCGGTCTGGATGTCACTCACAAAGCACAAATCCACGTTGAAGACACCGAGCGTTTCCGCGCGATTGGTAACCCGATTTCAACCATTGTTGCCGAACTGCTGGATTTCTTCCTCGAATATCATAAAGCCGAAAAATGGGGCTTTGTCGGCGCGCCGCTGCACGATCCGTGCACCATTGCCTGGCTATTGAAACCCGAGTTGTTTACCACCGTAGAGCGCTGGGTCGGCGTTGAAACACAGGGGAAATATACCCAGGGGATGACAGTTGTTGATTATTACTATCTGACCGGTAACAAACCGAATGCCACTGTAATGGTCGATGTTGATCGTCAGGGCTTTGTTGATTTACTGGCTGAACGTCTGAAATTTTACGCTTAATACTCCTTATTGATTAAGATCACCACGTTTTACCAGGGTGGTCTTAATCTGGTTATCTCTTTTTCTTTCAAGATATAAATGCAATGGATAATGCAGAACTCGCCATTGGTATCGATCTCGGTACTACCAATAGTTTAATTGCTGTCTGGAAAGACGGTGCCGCACAATTAATTCCAAATAAATTCGGTGAATATTTAACACCATCCATAATTAGCATGGATGAAAATAACCATATTCTGGTCGGTAAACCGGCAGTGTCCAGGCGCACATCGCATCCTGATAAAACCGCAGCGTTATTTAAACGCGCGATGGGCAGTAATACCAACTGGCGTTTAGGCGGTGACACATTTAATGCACCGGAATTGTCCTCTTTGGTATTGCGTTCATTAAAAGAAGATGCCGAAGAATTCCTGCAACAACCGATTAAAGATGTGGTGATCTCTGTTCCTGCTTATTTCAGTGATGAACAACGCAAGCATACCCGTTTAGCAGCAGAGTTAGCCGGGCTAAATGCAGTGCGCCTGATTAATGAGCCAACGGCAGCCGCGATGGCGTATGGCCTGCATACGCAGCAAAATACCCGCTCGCTGGTTTTTGATCTCGGTGGCGGCACGTTTGACGTCACGGTGCTTGAATACGCTACGCCGGTGATTGAAGTGCACGCCTCCGCGGGTGATAACTTTCTTGGTGGCGAAGATTTTACTCATATGCTGGTCGATGAAGTTTTAAGACGCGCGGAAGTTGCCAAAACCACGCTTAACGAGAGCGAACTGGCAGCCTTATACGCCTGCGTGGAAGCGGCAAAATGTAGCAATCAATCGCCAATGCACATTCGCTGGCAGTACCAGGATGAAACGCGGGAGTGCGAATTTTACGAGAACGAACTGGAAGATTTGTGGTTACCGCTACTCAACCGCTTGCGTGTGCCGATTGAACAGGCGTTGCGCGATGCACGTCTGAAACCGAGTCAAATCGACAGCCTGGTACTGGTCGGCGGTGCGTCGCAAATGCCACTGGTGCAGCGAATCGCCGTGCGTCTGTTTGGCAAACTACCGTATCAAAGTTACGACCCGAGCACCATTGTCGCGCTGGGCGCAGCGATCCAGGCCGCCTGCCGCTTACGCAGCGAAGATATTGAAGAAGTGATCCTCACCGATATTTGCCCCTACTCGTTGGGCGTTGAAGTTAACCGCCAGGGCGTTTCCGGCATTTTCTCGCCAATTATTGAACGAAACACCACTGTGCCTGTATCGCGTGTAGAAACTTACTCAACCATGCACCCGGAACAGGATTCAATTACGGTTAACGTCTATCAGGGAGAAAACCACAAAGTTAAAAATAACATTCTGGTGGAATCATTCGATGTGCCGTTGAAGAAAACCGGGGCTTATCAGTCGATTGATATTCGCTTTAGTTATGATATCAACGGGTTGCTTGAAGTTGACGTGCTTCTGGAAGACGGCAGCGTTAAGTCCAGAGTCATTAATCACAGTCCGGTAACATTGAGCGCTCAGCAGATTGAAGAGAGTCGGGCGCGGTTATCCGCATTGAAAATTTATCCGCGCGATATGCTCATCAACCGTACCTTTAAAGCCAAACTGGAAGAGTTGTGGGCGCGTGCGCTGGGTGATGAGCGAGAAGAGATTGGCCGGGTGATCACCGATTTTGATGAGGCGTTGCAGTCAAACGATATGGCCCGCGTCGATGAAGTTCGTCGACGGGCGAGCGATTATTTGGCCATTGAGATCCCATAAACACGGCTGCCGGATGCGGCGTAAACGCTGCATCTGGCCTACTCGTAGATCGGATAAGATGCATTAGCATCGCATCCGACATTGAAAGATAAGATGCGTCAGCATCACATCTAACTGAGCAACATCGCGATTTTGCCGAGAGCATAACCTATCACCAGCACCGTTAAGCTGATTTTAATAATGCTGGTAATGCTCTGTGGTTTTTCATCCTCATCATTTTTTTCTTCATGGTTTTCAGGTGTTGGCTCATCGACATCTTCATCCTCCGGCTCGAGTTTCACTTTTGTCAACAGCATCCGGGTGATAATGGCCTCTAATGGATGAGCGTCTCCGCCTTCCAGCCTTGTATTAAGACGGGCCAGCATCTCTTGTTTCGGAAACGCTTCCAGTACTACCTGTTCCGCTACCCGATACAGATCCAGTAACGGTGAATCTTGCCCTGTCTCGCTACCGACTCTCGATTTCCACCACGCCCATGCTTTACGTTTGAAGAATAACGACTCGATAAACGATTGACCTAACGGCGATAATTTTCCGCTATGTAAAATTTCCGCCCATAACAGCCGCGTCCAGGCGCTCTCGCCAGGAACATATTTCAGCGACTTACCTTGTGCATCAATCATGCTTCGCGCTTCGATAACCATCACTAATAACGCGAAATAATCCGGGCAATGACGCTTGCTCCACTGCAACAACAAATAATCCGCTTGTGTAGATGGGTAACTCTCCAAGTATGCGCAGAGATCGGCAAGCAGACTTTCCCCCTCACCGCAGTACAACCGTTGTGCACACGAGTAATATCGGGCATCTTCGCTTTCTGGTTCTTCCGTTTGCCACTGTTGGGCAACAGGAATGAGTTCCGCCATACCTGTTTGTACCGAGCTATACCAGCGCAACAATTTGCGATGCAACTTCTCATCATCAGGAATTAACCACGGACCTGCCATCGCCAAAAATGCAGTGACATAGTCAGGATGGTAACGACCGCAACGTTCCAGCGCGAAGTAATAATCAACAGTCTGGTTCTGTAACGCGACGGGATATTCCAGAAGGCTAAGGAAATCGAAACAATCCCCAGCCTGAATGGCCTCAAGAAAAGTCTCCCGCTCTTCTTCATCCATTCCTTCGCTGTCACTAAACGAATGCCAGTTCAAACGCTCTGCCAACAAAGATGCACAATTCAATGAAAGATATCGCGCCTTCATAGCGATTGCACACAGCGGCCAGCGTAATTGTTCGACATCCTCCATGTTCCAGGTATTTAATTGCTGGATAAATTTCTGCCAGGCGGAGGGCTGAAAACGATCACTTTCCGAAGCCAGTAAGGTTCTGAACGCTTTCAGTGCTTCATGCTCTTCTGCAAGATCTTTCTCGTCATCAGCATTTTTTTCGTCTGGATTGACCGCAAGTCGCAGCGCCTCTTCATAGGCCTGGCGTAATGCTTTAAATCCCTGCGGATCGGTTTCTGGGTGGTACAACGGTAAACGAGCAAGATAAGCCTGACGGATAATATCAACTTGTGTTGTGCTTTCGATTTCGAGGATTTGCCAACATGTTTTCATAGGTCGCTCACATCCTTAAGCGTTGCCGGGCATTCAGGCTGGGCAGTTAATGGCTGCCAGGGAAGCGTGGCATAGAAACGATCGCTTCCCGCTGCCAGCTCTTCGAACATCCGACTCCCGGCGCTATCGTATTTGTACAAGGTCAGCGCCTCGCGTAGCGAAGCGTTGTCTTCGCACTGAGCGGATTGCCAGTAGAGACGTCCTAACGAATAGGCGGAAAAATAGTGCATCCAACTGTGATAGTAATGGTGTGCTCGTTCATAGACACGCGATTGCAGCCATAAACTCTCGTCTTCCGTCAGCCACTTGTTGAGCACACCGACCCGTGACAGAAACCCCATTCGAACATAATCCCAGGCTTTGATTCCCCCTTCCCCGCAGCACATAGCGGTTTGTGCAACAAATTGGGTATAAATCAGCCCTCTGTCAGAGCCACCAGCTATTAATGCTTTCCACTCTTCAGGTGAAGAGCGATGCCATGCCAGATATAACCCGGCTAAATCATTTGCGTGACCATCATCGGTCATTTGGTAAATAGTCTGAATTAAATCATCACGATTATTTATTCCCCAGGATGATGACAGATCAAATTCTTTTACTCCGGTATACATTTTTGGCGAGTCATGTGCAGGCTTGCATCCCTTATTAAGAATCTCCATTGGCGTAGAAAGCGCAAATAGAAGGCGTTGTTCTTCCTTATCCATATATTAACAATCCTTTAAGTACATTAACTGACTACTTTTTTATTAATGATGAGTATAAACTTGACGCTTTCAAAATAAAAAGAAAATCGAAGTATTGATAAATGAACAAAAAAATATATTTTATATTCGCAATATTTATAGTTGCGGCTATCACTTGTATTAGCCAACCTAAGAAAACGACCTTGCGCGATAAAGCTATGGCGAATTATGTCTTTGACTATTTAAGATCACCAGGCAGTCTTCCGTTTACCACGGCAGCAACGGAGCTTTCCGCGATTCATGGTCACTCAACGTCGCAATATCGCCTTGGCGAATTTTATCTTCATGGTAGCGACGGTAAACCACTGGATTATACACAGGCGAGATACTGGTATGAGCAATCAGCAGAACAGGAAAATCCGCGCGCACAAAGCAAACTGGGGTGGATCTACCTGAAAGGTCTGGGAGTCAAACCAGATACCCGTAAAGCAATTCTCTGGTATAAGGAAGCAGCTGAACAAGGGTATGCTCATGCTCAATATACTTTGGGTTTGATCTACAGAAATGGCTCAGGTGTTAATGTTAACCATTATGAATCTCAAAAATGGTTAAAACTGGCCGCCAAACAACATTACAAAAATGCGGAAAGATTGCTTGCCGGGCTTCCCGCACGTTAACGTCGACTGTCACCCGAAGAGATGGAGTATTTTCCCTATCAAACCAGCAAAAATAAAAATATAGAAAATAATTTTAATGATGCCCAGACAGCCCGGCCTACCATCATCAACAGGCATTGGCTGCGGTTGCGGCTCCGGTTCGACGGTTTGCTTCTCGGTAAAATTCGCCGACTGAATTAATAATCGACGAATAATTAATGCTTCCAGTGGGCAACGATCTTCTGCATCAAGACGAGCGACGATCGGCATTAATGATTCTTCTGTAGGCTGGTTCGCCAGCACTAATTGTTTAGCAACTAAATATAATGGCCATAAGGGATGCTCTGTATCACGCGTGAGTGAGATTCGCGGCTTACGCCCTTTGTGCAAAACCATCTCGACCAGAGAACGCCCCAGCGCAGAGAGTTTTTCATGACTGAGTATTTCGTATAATTGAAAGCGCGTACTGGCGCTGTCGCCAGGAACATAAAGTAGCAGTTTTCCCTGATCGTTAACCAGTTCACGTGCTTCAATCATCATCACCACTAACGGGTAATAATCGACCCGATGCTGACGGCACCATTGCAACATTAATGCATCCGTCTGGGTGGAGGGATACTCGCGCCAGTAGTCACAAAGTTCTACCAGAAGGCTTTCACCTTCTCCACAATAGACGCGTTGCGCGTATTCATAATAACGCGCATCTTCATTATCAGGTTCAGCTTCCCGCCACGACCGAACATAATCCAGGAGTTCGGGTATTCCCACGCGGCTTGAGGTATACCAGCACAGTAAATTTCTGTGCAGTTTTGCATCATCGGGGATAATCACTGCGCGATGTTGCGCTAAATACAGTGTCAGCCATTCTGGATGCGATGACCAAATCCGAGCGAACATTTGGTAAAAATCAATGGTTTCATTTTGCACGGCAACGGACAAATGCAGGATGGTCTGGAAGTTAAAAATATCCCCCTTCGCAATGGCATATAAAAAAGATTCCAGTTCTTCTTCGTCTATTTCCCCAGTGTTTTCCTCCTGCAACCACCGCAATCTTTCAGCTAATAACGCCACGCACTCGAAGGATAAATGGGCAGTGTTCATAGCTATCGCGCACAACAACCAGCGTAATTCATCAATCTCTTCCATCGAGCAATAATTTAATTGCTGAATGAATCGCTGCCAGGCTGAGGGCAGAAAACGTTCGCTATCAGAGGCAAGTAACGCACGAAAGGCGAGCAGAATTTCATGTTCTGCAACTTCATGTTCTTCTGCTTGCCAAACAGATTTAGCAGGCGACTGAGCAATCCGTAGCGCGTCTTCATACGCCTGACGCAGTTGTTTAAACCCCTGTGGATCGGTTTCTGGATGAAAGGACGGTAACAGCGCCAGATAAGCGCGACGGATAATATCGACGTCAGTCGTTTCCTCTATTTCAAGGATCTTCCAGCAATTTTTCATAGGTCGCTCATATCCTTAAGCGTTTCCGGGCATGAAGGGTAGTCAGCCAGATGTTGCCAGGGTAAGGTCGCGTAATATGCATCGTCACTGGCAACTAATTGATAAAACATATCATTGCCGGAATCGTCGTATTCTTTACGCGCTAAGAATTCACGTAATAAAGGCAGATTATCATCCTCGGGAGACTGCCAATAATGTCGACCAAAGGTATAACCGGCAAAGTATTGCCGCCAGTTACTATAATAACGTAGCGCCCGTAAATGAATGCGCGACTGGATCCATAGACTTTCTTCTTCACTCAACCAGTTATTAAGTACGCCCATCCGGCTTAAAAAACCCATCCGGACATAATCCCAGGCTTTGATTCCCCCTTCGCCACAGCATTCGGCGGTGCTGGCGACAAATTGCGCATAAGCCTGACCTTGCTCATTTAATTCAGCAAGATAGCCACGCCATTCACATGGCGAATAACGAAACCAGCGGTGATAAAATCCAGCCAACCGTGCAGCATGACCGTTATCGATCATTCGGTGAATTGTGCGCAGCAGGTCATCACGGCCATCAATTCCCCAGGAAGAAGAAAGGTCAAAAAAGCGTGTACCTAAATACATTTTGGGAGATGAATGCGAAGGTAAACAGCATTCATTGCGTATTTCCATCGGAGTGGAAAGTGCAAACAATATTTTTTGCGACTCCATGTCCATATAATTTGTCCTTAAATATTCATCTAATGAATGTCAACTACATTGCGAGGCTCATTTATTTATACTTTTCTGACGCAGCATAATACGCATAAAATAAGGCTTACGCAAAAATGGAACATATAAAAATATAATATGCTTTATCTGCAACCATAAGGAAATGATAATGATTTTTACGTCAAGTTGCTGCGATAATTTATCAATAGATGAGATTATCGAACGTGCTGAACAAGGCGATAGTGAGGCTCAATATATTGTTGGATTTTATTACAATCGCGATAGTGCAATTGACTCTCCGGACGACGAAAAGGCCTTTTACTGGCTCAAACTTGCCGCTGAACAAGGGCATTGTGAAGCGCAATATTCTTTAGGTCGAAAATATAACGAGAATAAAAGCCGCTATAAAGATAATGCGCAAGCTATCTTCTGGTTGAAGAAAGCCGCCTTGCAAGAACAGGCATTAGCAGCCAATTTGCTGGGTTGCATACTCGACGAAGCGGCACCGCCTAACTATGAAGATGCGGTTGAGTGGTATCGGAAGGCAGCAGAGCAGGGGTTGAAATATGCACAAAATAATCTGGGGTTAATGTACCAAAATGGCACTGGGGTGACGCAAGACTATGAACAGGCTTTCTATTGGTACAAACAAGCCGCGCTCCAGGGGCATAATCCCGCACAGGATAACCTTGCTGACCTTTATGAAAAAGGTACAGGTGTTCCCCAAAACAAGACTCTCGCCGCATTCTGGTATTTGAAAAGCGCCCTGCAAGGTAATCAGCACGCCCAATTTCAAATAGCGTGGGATTATGATTTGGGCGAAGGAGTGGACCAGGACTATAAACAAGCGATGTACTGGTATCTGAAGGCTGCCGCTCAGGGAAGCATCGGCGCTTACGTTAACATCGGCTATATGTATAAACATGGGCAAGGCGTTGAGAAAGATTATAACGCTGCCTTTGAATGGTTTACGAAAGCCGCTGAATGCAATGACGCCACTGCCTGGTATAACCTGGCCATTATGTATCACTACGGAGAAGGAGGACCTGTCGATCTCCTACAGGCTCTCGACCTGTATCGTAAAGTTCAGTCATCCGGTACCAGAGATGTCAGTCAAGAAATCCGTGAGATTGAAGATTTACTGTAGAGATAAAAACAAGGGCCGGGGAATTTCATTCGGCCCAAATTCTCTTTATTGGTGTGCGAAATCAAACTATTACGGCTCGAACGGGCGTCTCTGGAACTGATCATGACCACATTTCGGGCATAGCGTCAGCACTTCCGGCGTGTAGATCGGGAGATGGAAGTGACATTTCTCGCAGACCAGATTCCCAAGCCCTACCACTTCTCCGCTGTGATAAACCCCGTGATGATTGAGATCCTGGAAAACTTCACGCCATTCAAGCTGCGTTTTATCGGTGATGTCCGCCAGTTCCTGCCAGAGGCTTTCTTTAATCACCCGCATAAAAACGCTGTCGGATTCTTCCTTCAGGCTCTCTTCATAACTCATGGCGAACTCTTCCAGGTCACGTCTGACGGCCCGAGTCAGTTCATCGACCTCGGTCCGCGTTAACTCCCCTGTTTTTATTACACGCTCACGCGCCTGTTCTACCAGTGCATCGATATCGCGTTCGCCATTACGCAGTCGCTCGCTTAATGACGCCACCAGTTCACGGTAATATTGAGCAACCTTGTTCATCATTTCATCTCCCGTGTCGTTAACTGGCTATAATAATAGACGTTATTTACGCTCAACTTTGCAAGACTGCCCACAGAGTGTGTAAATTCGTGCAAGGATTACCGCTGTGCGATTTCAACGTCGAGTGCGCGAAAGGCTGTTTTGACGCGGACGTTTGGGCTATGCTATGCGGATCTGAAAAACCACCTCTAACGCTACTTTTGTAGCCGTAATGAAAACAGGACCACTGGCTGCCATGCAAGAGCAATACCGCCCGGAAGAGATAGAATCCAAAGTACAGCTTCATTGGGATGAGAAGCGCACATTTGAAGTAACCGAAGACGAGAGCAAAGAGAAGTATTACTGCCTGTCTATGCTTCCCTATCCTTCTGGTCGACTACACATGGGCCACGTACGTAACTACACCATCGGTGACGTGATCGCCCGTTACCAGCGCATGCTGGGCAAAAACGTTCTGCAGCCGATCGGCTGGGACGCGTTTGGTCTGCCTGCGGAAGGCGCGGCGGTAAAAAACAACACCGCGCCAGCACCGTGGACGTACGACAACATCGCGTACATGAAAAACCAGCTCAAAATGCTGGGCTTTGGTTATGACTGGAGCCGCGAGCTGGCAACCTGTACGCCAGAATACTACCGTTGGGAACAGAAATTCTTCACCGAGCTGTATAAAAAAGGCCTGGTGTATAAGAAGACCTCTGCGGTCAACTGGTGCCCGAACGACCAGACCGTACTGGCGAACGAACAGGTTATCGACGGCTGCTGCTGGCGCTGCGATACCAAAGTTGAGCGTAAAGAGATCCCGCAGTGGTTTATCAAAATCACCGCTTACGCTGACGAGCTGCTCAACGATCTGGATAAACTCGATCACTGGCCAGACACCGTTAAAACTATGCAGCGTAACTGGATCGGTCGTTCCGAAGGCGTAGAAATCACCTTCAACGTTAACGACTATGACAACACGCTGACTGTTTATACTACTCGCCCGGACACCTTTATGGGTTGTACCTATCTGGCGGTAGCGGCAGGTCATCCGCTGGCGCAGAAAGCGGCGGAAAATAATCCAGAACTGGCGGCCTTTATTGACGAATGCCGTAACACCAAAGTTGCCGAAGCTGAAATGGCGACAATGGAGAAAAAAGGCGTCGATACTGGCTTTAAAGCTGTTCACCCATTAACGGGCGAAGAAATTCCTGTTTGGGCAGCAAACTTCGTATTGATGGAATACGGCACGGGCGCAGTCATGGCGGTTCCGGGTCACGACCAGCGCGACTACGAGTTTGCCTCTAAATACGGCCTGAACATCAAGCCGGTTATCCTGGCGGCTGACGGTTCTGAACCAGACCTTTCTCAGCAGGCTCTGACTGAAAAAGGCGTGCTGTTCAACTCTGGCGAGTTTAATGGTCTTGACCATGAAGCAGCCTTTAACGCTATTGCCGACAAACTGACTGAAATGGGCGTTGGCGAGCGTAAAGTGAACTATCGCCTGCGCGACTGGGGTGTTTCCCGTCAGCGTTACTGGGGCGCACCGATTCCGATGGTGACGCTGGAAGACGGCACTGTGATGCCGACCCCGGACGACCAACTGCCGGTGATCCTGCCGGAAGATGTGGTGATGGACGGCATTACCAGCCCGATTAAAGCAGATCCTGAGTGGGCGAAAACCACCGTTAACGGTATGCCAGCGCTGCGTGAAACCGACACTTTCGACACCTTTATGGAGTCCTCCTGGTACTATGCGCGCTACACTTGCCCGGAGTACAAAGAAGGTATGCTGGATTCCGAAGCGGCTAACTACTGGCTGCCGGTGGATATCTACATTGGTGGTATCGAACACGCCATCATGCACCTGCTCTACTTCCGCTTCTTCCACAAACTGATGCGTGATGCAGGCATGGTGAACTCTGACGAACCAGCGAAACAGTTGCTGTGTCAGGGTATGGTGCTGGCAGATGCCTTCTACTATGTTGGCGAAAACGGCGAACGTAACTGGGTCTCCCCGGTTGATGCTATCGTTGAACGTGACGAGAAAGGCCGTATCGTGAAAGCGAAAGACGCGGCAGGCCATGATCTGGTTTATACCGGCATGAGCAAAATGTCCAAGTCGAAGAACAACGGTATCGACCCGCAGGTGATGGTTGAACGTTACGGCGCGGACACCGTTCGTCTGTTTATGATGTTCGCTTCTCCGGCGGATATGACTCTTGAATGGCAGGAGTCCGGCGTGGAAGGGGCTAACCGCTTCCTGAAACGTGTCTGGAAACTGGTGTACGAGCATACTACGAAAGGCGATGTTGCGGCACTGAACGTCGATGCACTGACTGAAGATCAGAAAGCGCTGCGTCGCGATGTGCATAAAACAATCGCTAAAGTGACCGATGATATCGGCCGTCGTCAGACCTTCAACACCGCAATTGCGGCGATTATGGAGCTGATGAACAAACTGGCGAAAGCACCGACCGATGGCGAGCAGGATCGCGCCCTGATGCAGGAAGCGCTGCTGGCGGTAGTTCGTATGCTTAACCCGTTCACCCCACACATCTGTTTCACGCTGTGGCAGGAACTGAAAGGCGAAGGCGATATCGACAACGCGCCGTGGCCGGTTGCTGA
The DNA here is from genome assembly GCF_005781125.1 of Escherichia sp. E2748. Classification (NCBI taxonomy): domain Bacteria; kingdom Pseudomonadati; phylum Pseudomonadota; class Gammaproteobacteria; order Enterobacterales; family Enterobacteriaceae; genus Escherichia; species Escherichia sp. E2748. Next base: position 148,584 of record NZ_VATP01000021.1, on the reverse strand, counting down.
TGAAAAAGCGATGGTGGAAGACTCCACGCTGGTCGTTGTTCAGGTTAACGGTAAAGTCCGTGCCAAAATCACCGTTCCGGTGGATGCAACGGAAGAACAGGTTCGCGAACGTGCTGGCCAGGAACATCTGGTAGCAAAATATCTTGATGGCGTTACCGTGCGTAAAGTGATTTACGTACCGGGTAAACTCCTCAATCTGGTCGTTGGCTAAGCGCGGGAGGAAGCGTGCGATATCTGGCAACATTGTTGTTATCTCTGGCGGTGTTAATCACCGCCGGGTGTGGCTGGCATCTGCGTGATACCACGCAGGTCCCTTCAACTATGAAGGTTATGATCCTGGACTCCGGTGACCCGAACGGGCCGTTAAGCCGTGCAGTGCGTAACCAGTTACGTCTGAACGGTGTCGAGTTGCTCGATAAAGAAACCACGCGTAAGGATGTTCCATCCCTGCGTCTGGGCGCTGTATCAATCTCACAGGATACCGCGTCGGTTTTCCGTAATGGTCAAACTGCGGAATATCAGATGGTGATGACTGTTAGCGCGTCGGTATTGATTCCTGGGCGAGATATCTACCCGATTAGCGCCAAAGTCTTCCGTTCGTTCTTCGATAACCCGCAAATGGCGTTAGCGAAAGATAACGAGCAGGACATGATCATTAAAGAGATGTACGACCGTGCCGCCGAACAGCTTATTCGTAAGCTGCCAAGCATTCGCGCTGCGGACGTCCGTTCCGACGAAGAAACGTCGACAACAACGGATACCACAGCAACGCCTGCACGCGTCTCCACCACGCTGGGTAACTGATGATTCGGTTGTACCCGGAACAGCTCCGCGCGCAGCTCACTGAAGGGCTGCGCGCGGCCTATCTTTTACTTGGTAACGATCCCCTGTTGTTGCAAGAAAGCCAGGACGCCATTCGTCAGGTAGCTGCGGCACAAGGATTCGAAGAACACCACACTTTTTCCATTGATCCCAACACGGACTGGAACGCAATATTTTCGCTATGCCAGGCAATGAGCCTGTTTGCCAGTCGACAAACGCTATTGCTGTTGTTACCAGAAAACGGACCGAATGCGGCGATCAATGAACAACTCCTCACGCTCACCGGATTGCTGCATGACGATCTGCTGTTGATCGTCCGCGGTAATAAATTGAGCAAAGCGCAGGAAAATGCCGCCTGGTTTACCGCGCTTGCAAACCGTAGCGTGCAGGTTACTTGCCAGACCCCAGAACAGGCCCAGCTTCCTCGCTGGGTTGCCGCGCGAGCAAAACAGCTCAATTTAGAACTGGATGACGCGGCGAATCAGGTGCTCTGCTACTGTTATGAAGGAAACCTGCTGGCGCTGGCACAGGCACTGGAGCGTTTATCGCTACTCTGGCCCGACGGCAAACTGACACTGCCGCGCGTTGAGCAAGCGGTGAATAATGCCGCACATTTCACCCCTTTTCATTGGGTTGACGCTTTGTTGAGCGGCAAAAGCAAGCGCGCATTGCATATTCTGCAGCAGCTGCGCCTGGAAGGCAGTGAACCGGTGATTTTATTGCGTACTTTGCAACGTGAGCTATTGCTACTGGTTAATCTGAAGCGTCAGTCTGCTCATACTCCGCTGCGTACGCTGTTTGACAAGCATCGGGTATGGCAGAACCGTCGTAACATGATTAGCGAAGCGTTAAATCGCCTGAGTCAGCCACAGTTACGTCAGGCTGTACAACTCCTGACACGAACGGAACTTACTCTCAAACAAGATTACGGTCAGTCAGTGTGGGCAGAACTGGAGGGATTATCTCTTCTTTTGTGCCATAAACCACTGGCAGACGTATTTATCGACGGTTGATATGAAATCTTTACAAGCTCTGTTTGGCGGCACCTTCGACCCGGTGCATTATGGCCATCTAAAACCTGTGGAAACGCTGGCGAATCTGATTGGCCTGACGCGGGTAACGATTATCCCTAACAACGTTCCTCCGCATCGCCCCCAGCCTGAAGCGAACAGCGTGCAGCGAAAACACATGCTTGAACTGGCGATTGCCGACAAGTCGCTGTTTACCCTTGATGAACGCGAGTTAAAGCGTAATGCCCCCTCTTACACATCGCAGACGTTAAAAGAGTGGCGACAGGAGCAAGGCCCAGATGTGCCGCTGGCGTTTATTATCGGTCAGGACTCGCTGCTGAACTTTCCGACCTGGTATGAATACGAAACGATTCTCGACAATGCACATTTGATAGTCTGTCGACGTCCAGGTTATCCGCTGGAAATGGCACAACCGCAGTACCAGCAGTGGCTGGAAGATCATTTGACGCATAATCCGGAAGATCTGCATCTTCAGCCTGCTGGTAAAATTTATCTCGCCGAAACGCCGTGGTTCAACATCTCGGCGACAATCATCCGCGAACGTTTGCAAAACGGCGAATCTTGTGAGGAATTGTTACCAGAATCGGTACTGACTTACATTAACCAACAAGGCTTGTATCGCTGATATCTGCCGTCACGGAGGGAATGATGCGACTGTGGTTAATTCGTCACGGTGAAACGCAAGCGAATATCGACGGGTTATACAGCGGTCATGCGCCTACACCACTTACGGAGCGCGGTATCGCGCAGGCGAAAAGCTTGCATACACTGCTACGTGATGTTCCCTTCGATAAGGTTTTATGCAGTGAACTGGAACGGGCGCAGCACACCGCGCGCCTGGTTCTTGATGCCCGTCAACTCCCCATGCAAATCATCCCTGAACTCAACGAAATGTTTTTTGGTGACTGGGAAATGCGGCATCATCGCGAGCTGATGCAAGAAGATGCCGAAAACTATAGTGCCTGGTGCAATGACTGGCAGCATACCGTCCCTACTCGCGGTGAAGGCTTTCAGGCATTTTCACAGCGGATAGAAAGGTTTATTGCCGGACTTGGTGACTATCAGCAGCACAAAAACATATTAATCGTTAGCCACCAGGGTGTGTTGAGCCTGTTGATTGCACGCTTAATCGGCATGCCTCCCGAGGCAATGTGGCATTTTCGTGTAGACCAGGGCTGCTGGAGCGCCATTGATATCAATGACGAGTTCGTAACACTACGCGTCCTCAATAGCCGCGCCATCTGGTGCGAAGATGCATGACTTTTCTGTTTTTTTACAGGTAAGCCGCAACGGACATTGACAGGCCCGGGCAGGCTGATATTCTCCGCAACCTGACTTTTCCGCCATACACGACTTTGTAGAAATTGTTTTACAAAAATGGCGATGCAATCTGTGACGCGGGGTGGGATGATAGCCCACTTTCAAGAGCCGATTTGCTGACATTTGTCCCGAAATCGCCTCTGCTTCAGGTATACTGACAGACCATTTTTATCTTTTTTATTTCACCCAGGGGGAAAACTTGCAGGGTAAAGCACTCCAGGATTTTGTTATCGACAAAATTGATGACCTCAAAGGTCAGGACATCATCGCCTTAGACGTTCAAGGCAAATCCAGTATCACCGACTGTATGATCATCTGTACGGGTACATCCAGCCGCCATGTTATGTCCATTGCTGACCACGTGGTTCAGGAATCTCGCGCTGCGGGTTTATTGCCTCTCGGCGTTGAAGGTGAAAACGGCGCGGACTGGATTGTGGTCGATCTAGGTGATGTGATTGTCCATGTTATGCAGGAAGAGAGCCGTCGCCTGTATGAGCTGGAAAAACTCTGGAGTTAATGCGTGAAGCTGCAACTTGTCGCCGTGGGAACGAAAATGCCGGACTGGGTACAAACCGGTTTTACCGAGTACCTGCGTCGTTTTCCGAAAGATATGCCTTTTGAACTGATTGAAATTCCGGCGGGAAAACGCGGCAAGAACGCGGATATCAAGCGCATACTCGACAAAGAGGGTGAGCAAATGCTGGCTGCCGCAGGTAAAAACCGCATTGTCACCCTTGATATCCCAGGCAAGCCCTGGGACACGCCGCAGTTAGCCGCTGAACTGGAACGCTGGAAGCTGGATGGCCGCGATGTCAGCTTGCTGATTGGCGGGCCGGAAGGGTTATCGCCTGCCTGTAAAGCGGCGGCAGAACAAAGCTGGTCACTTTCGGCGCTTACCCTCCCCCATCCGCTGGTTCGCGTACTGGTCGCAGAGAGTCTGTACCGGGCGTGGAGCATTACCACCAACCATCCTTATCACCGTGAGTGATATGGTAGCCTTAAGTAGAAAACGCAGCGGATGAAATTACAGAACTCTTTTCGCGACTATTCGGCAGAGTCCGCGCTGTTTGTGCGCCGGGCGCTGGTCGCCTTTTTGGGGATTTTGCTGCTAACCGGCGTGCTCATCGCCAACTTGTATAATCTACAAATTGTTCGCTTTACCGATTACCAGACCCGTTCTAATGAAAACCGCATTAAGCTGGTGCCTATCGCCCCCAGCCGCGGCATTATCTACGACCGTAACGGTATCCCTCTGGCGCTCAACCGAACTATCTATCAGATAGAGATGATGCCGGAGAAAGTCGATAACGTGCAGCAGACTCTGGACGCCCTGCGCAGCGTGGTTGACCTGACCGATGACGATATCGCCGCGTTTCGAAAGGAGCGTGCACGTTCGCACCGTTTTACCTCTATTCCGGTGAAAACCAACCTGACTGAAGTTCAGGTGGCGCGTTTCGCCGTTAACCAGTACCGTTTTCCTGGTGTGGAAGTTAAAGGCTATAAACGTCGTTACTATCCCTATGGCTCAGCGCTGACCCACGTTATCGGTTATGTCTCGAAAATTAACGATAAAGACGTCGAGCGACTGAATAATGACGGCAAACTGGCCAACTATGCCGCAACACATGATATCGGCAAGCTGGGGATTGAACGTTACTACGAAGATGTTCTACACGGCCAGACGGGTTATGAAGAAGTTGAAGTTAACAACCGCGGTCGCGTCATCCGCCAGTTAAAAGAAGTATCGCCGCAGGCCGGGCATGATATTTACCTGACAATTGATCTCAAGCTCCAGCAGTACATTGAAACACTGCTGGCGGGCAGTCGTGCCGCTGTTGTGGTCACCGATCCGCGTACAGGTGGCGTGCTGGCGCTGGTTTCCACGCCAAGTTACGACCCTAACCTGTTTGTTGACGGTATCTCCAGCAAAGATTATTCCGCGTTGCTGAACGACCCGAACACACCACTGGTGAACCGTGCCACGCAGGGGGTTTATCCGCCAGCGTCGACGGTTAAACCTTATGTGGCGGTTTCGGCATTAAGTGCAGGGGTAATCACCCGTAATACCAGCCTGTTTGATCCTGGATGGTGGCAATTGCCGGGGTCTGAAAAGCGTTATCGTGACTGGAAAAAATGGGGCCACGGTCGCCTGAATGTCACTAAATCGCTGGAAGAGTCAGCAGATACCTTCTTCTATCAGGTTGCCTACGATATGGGCATCGACCGCCTTTCTGAATGGATGGGTAAATTTGGCTACGGTCATTACACCGGTATCGACCTGTCGGAAGAACGTTCCGGTAATATGCCGACCCGCGAATGGAAACAGAAACGCTTTAAAAAACCGTGGTATCAGGGTGACACCATTCCGGTCGGTATCGGTCAGGGGTACTGGACAGCGACCCCTATCCAGATGAACAAAGCACTGATGATCCTGATTAACGACGGCATTGTGAAGGTTCCGCATTTGCTGATGAGCACCGCCGAAAATGGCAAACAAGTGCCATGGGTACAGCCGCATGAACCGCCGGTAGGCGATATTCATTCTGGTTACTGGGAACTGGCGAAAGACGGCATGTTTGGTGTTGCTAACCGTCCTAACGGTACGGCACATAAATACTTTGCCAGCGCGCCCTACAAAATTGCGGCGAAATCCGGTACCGCGCAGGTCTTTGGCCTGAAGGCGAACGAAACCTATAATGCGCACAAAATTGCCGAGCGTCTGCGCGACCACAAACTGATGACCGCGTTTGCGCCGTATAACAATCCGCAAGTCGCTGTCGCTATGATTCTGGAAAACGGCGGGGCTGGCCCGGCGGTCGGTACGCTGATGCGCCAGATCCTCGACCATATTATGCTTGGTGACAACAACACCGATCTGCCTGCAGAAAACCCGGCGGTTACTGCTGCGGAGGACCATTAATCATGACGGATAATCCGAATAAAAAAACATTCTGGGATAAAGTCCATCTTGATCCCACAATGCTACTGATCTTACTGGCATTACTGGTCTACAGCGCCCTGGTAATCTGGAGCGCCAGCGGCCAGGACATCGGCATGATGGAGCGTAAAATCGGCCAGATCGCGATGGGGCTGGTCATTATGGTGGTGATGGCTCAAATTCCGCCGCGCGTTTATGAAGGCTGGGCGCCCTATCTCTATATCATCTGTATTATTTTGCTGGTAGCGGTAGATGCCTTTGGGGCCATATCCAAAGGCGCTCAACGTTGGCTGGATCTCGGTATCGTTCGTTTCCAGCCCTCGGAAATCGCCAAAATAGCTGTGCCGCTCATGGTGGCTCGCTTTATCAACCGTGACGTTTGCCCGCCGTCGTTAAAAAATACCGCCATCGCGCTGGTGCTGATTTTTATGCCCACGTTGCTGGTGGCAGCGCAGCCTGACCTAGGAACGTCAATCCTCGTTGCGCTTTCCGGTCTGTTTGTACTGTTTCTCTCCGGACTTAGCTGGCGCCTGATTGGCGTTGCAGTGGTACTGGTGGCAGCATTTATCCCAATCTTGTGGTTCTTCCTGATGCATGATTACCAGCGCCAGCGCGTAATGATGCTACTCGACCCGGAATCAGACCCACTTGGCGCGGGCTATCACATTATTCAGTCTAAAATTGCTATTGGCTCCGGCGGATTACGCGGTAAAGGCTGGCTGCACGGTACCCAGTCACAGCTTGAATTTCTGCCCGAACGCCATACCGATTTTATCTTCGCGGTACTGGCGGAAGAGTTGGGATTAGTGGGTATTTTGATTCTGCTTGCTCTCTATATTCTGCTCATCATGCGCGGACTGTGGATTGCAGCCAGAGCACAAACTACCTTTGGTCGCGTCATGGCTGGCGGCTTAATGCTGATATTATTCGTTTATGTCTTCGTAAATATTGGTATGGTAAGCGGTATTCTGCCGGTTGTAGGGGTTCCACTCCCGCTGGTCAGTTATGGAGGATCGGCGCTCATAGTGCTGATGGCTGGGTTTGGGATTGTGATGTCAATCCACACCCACAGGAAAATGTTGTCGAAAAGCGTGTAAGAGGTGCGAATGCGTAAGCAGTGGCTCGGGATCTGCATCGCGGCAGGAATGCTCGCGGCATGTACTAGCGATGATGGTCAGCAACAGACGGTAAGTGTGCCGCAGCCTGCGGTATGTAACGGCCCTATAGTTGAAATTAGCGGGGCGGAACCACGTTTCGAACCACTGAACGCGACGGCAAATCAGGATTATCAGCGCGACGGCAGAAGCTACAAAATCGTGCAGGACCCTTCACGCTTTAGTCAGGCGGGCCTTGCAGCCATTTATGATGCCGAACCTGGCAGCAATCTGACAGCATCTGGCGAAGCATTTGATCCAACGCAGCTGACGGCGGCGCATCCAACGCTCCCCATCCCCAGCTACGCCAGAATCACCAACCTGGCTAATGGGCGGATGATCGTGGTGCGCATTAACGATCGCGGTCCCTACGGCAACGACCGTGTGATTTCACTTTCACGCGCGGCAGCTGACCGTCTTAACACCTCGAACAATACAAAAGTTCGTATCGATCCTATTATCGTCGCCCAGGATGGTTCATTTTCTGGCCCAGGCATGGCTTGTACTACCATTGCCAAACAGACTTACGCCCTGCCTGCGCCGCCCGATTTAAACGGCGGCAGCGGAACAAACTCTATGTCTGTCCCGCAGGGTGATATTCTCCCGGTCAGCAACTCAACGCTGAAAAGCGAAGATCCGACCGGCGCGCCGGTAACCAGCAGCGGCTTCCTCGGCGCGCCGACTACCCTGGCGCCCGGCGTACTGGAAGGCAGCGAACCGACGCCTGCACCACAGCCCGTTGTCTCAGCACCTGCAACAACATCTGCAATGGTGACACCGCAAGCCGCTTCGCAAAGCGCCAGCGGTAACTTTATGGTGCAAGTGGGGGCCGTTAGCGATCAGGCACGCGCGCAACAGTATCAACAGCAACTGGGACAAAAGTTCGGCGTACCCGGTCGCGTGACCCAAAACGGCGCGGTCTGGCGTATTCAGCTTGGTCCATTCGCCAACAAAGCTGAAGCCAGTGCCTTGCAGCAACGTTTACAAACCGAAGCCCAATTACAGTCATTTATTACCACCGCGCAATAACGTAAAGCAGGCATCTGAAATGTCAATTTCTGTAAATGACGTTAACAAAGTCACGCGGAAAGTCGGATGCCTGGCGGTAGTGCATTTGCTATAGTAGGGCACTTATTTTAAATTCCATCACGGATGTCGTAGTTCAGACCATGAATACCATTTTTTCCGCTCGTATCATGAAGCGCCTGGCGCTCACCACGGCTCTTTGCACAGCCTTTATCTCTGCTGCACATGCCGATGACCTGAATATCAAAACCATGATCCCGGGTGTACCGCAGATCGACGCGGAGTCTTACATCCTGATCGACTATAACTCCGGCAAAGTACTCGCCGAGCAAAATGCGGATGTCCGTCGCGACCCTGCAAGTCTGACCAAAATGATGACCAGCTACGTTATCGGTCAGGCAATGAAAGCAGGTAAATTCAAAGAATCTGATTTAGTGACCATCGGCAATGACGCCTGGGCCACCGGTAACCCGGTGTTCAGAGGTTCTTCGCTGATGTTCCTCAAACCTGGCATGCAGGTACCGGTTTCTCAGCTTATCCGTGGTATCAACCTGCAATCTGGTAACGATGCTTGTGTTGCCATGGCTGACTTCGCCGCCGGTAGCCAGGATGCTTTCGTTGGTCTGATGAACAGTTACGTTAACGCCCTGGGCCTGAAAAATACCCACTTCCAGACTGTACACGGTCTGGACGCTGACGGTCAGTACAGCTCCGCGCGTGATATGGCGCTGATCGGTCAGGCCCTGATTCGTGATGTCCCTAACGAATACGCCATCTATAAAGAGAAAGAGTTTACCTTTAACGGTATTCGCCAGCTCAACCGTAACGGCCTGCTATGGGATAACAGCCTGAATGTCGACGGAATCAAAACTGGCCATACTGACAAGGCGGGCTACAACCTTGTCGCCTCCGCAACGGAAGGTCAGATGCGTCTGATCTCCGCAGTCATGGGCGGGCGCACGTTCAAAGGCCGTGAAACCGAAAGTAAAAAACTGCTGACCTGGGGCTTCCGTTTCTTCGAAACGGTTAACCCGCTGAAAGTTGGCAAAGAATTCGCCTCTGAACCGGTATGGTTTGGTAATACTGACCGCGCTTCGTTAGGGGTTGATAAAGACGTTTACCTGACCATTCCGCGTGGCCGCATGAAAGACCTGAAAGCCAGCTACGTGCTGAACAGCAGTGAACTGCATGCGCCGCTGCAAAAGAACCAGGTCGTTGGCACCATCAACTTCCAGCTTGATGGCAAAACTATCGAACAACGCCCGCTGGTGGTGTTACAGGAAATTCCGGAAGGTAACTTCTTCGGCAAAATCATTGATTACATTAAATTAATGTTCCATCACTGGTTTGGCTAAAAATTGAACACTTGAAAGTGTAATTTCCGCCCCCATATACTAAGCATCAGTAAAAAACTCCCGCCCTCTGGCGGGAGTTGCTATTTAATTACGTTACGCCGGAGCTGACATGAAAACCAAACTTAACGAACTGCTTGAATTCCCTACTCCTTTTACCTACAAAGTAATGGGGCAGGCGTTACCTGAGCTGGTTGATCAGGTGGTTGAAGTGGTACAGCGCCATGCGCCAGGTGACTACAACCCAACGGTAAAACCAAGCAGCAAAGGCAACTACCACTCGGTATCTATCACTATCAACGCCACTCATATCGAGCAGGTTGAAACTCTGTACGAAGAACTGGGCAAAATCGATATCGTCCGTATGGTTCTGTAATTTGCTTCTCCGTTACCTGGCCTCTGGTCGGGTAACTCCTCTCCCCTCGCTGTGATATAATTTTCCCCACTTTTACTCATTCTCCACGGAGATGCCGTTTTGTATCAGGATAAAATTCTTGTCCGCCAGCTCGGCCTTCAGCCTTACGAGCCTATTTCTCAGGCTATGCATGAATTCACCGATACCCGTGATGAAAATACCCTTGATGAAATCTGGTTGGTTGAACACCATCCTGTATTTACCCAGGGACAAGCAGGTAAAGCAGAACATATTTTAATGCCGGGTGATATTCCGGTGATCCAGAGCGATCGCGGCGGCCAGGTAACTTATCACGGGCCGGGGCAACAGGTGATGTATGTATTGCTTAACCTCAAACGCAGGAAGTTGGGCGTGCGTGAACTGGTGACCTTGCTCGAACAAACGGTAGTGAATACTCTGGCCGAGCTGGATATTGAAGCGCACCCTCGGGCTGATGCTCCAGGTGTCTACGTTGGGGAAAAAAAAATTTGTTCGCTCGGATTGCGTATTCGCCGCGGCTGTTCATTCCACGGTCTGGCATTAAACGTCAATATGGATCTTTCGCCATTTTTACGTATCAACCCTTGTGGTTATGCCGGGATGGAAATGGCAAAAATATCGCAATGGAAACCTGATGCGACCACCGATAATATTGCACCACGCTTACTGGCAAATATTTTAGCGCTACTCAAAAATCCTGACGTAGAATATATCCCTGCTTAATTCCCCCTCATAAATGACCCAAATCATATTGGGTCATTGTAGTCAGCGTGTTCCAATACTTCGCGGGAACTGATGCTATCGAATGTGTTTTGAAAAAGTATCGTTACATAGAGTTCACAGCGCCGAACGATAAAATGGCACAAACCAACAACAATTTTACATTTTCGCGACCGCTTTGGCTGCTTTCTGGGCCGTTTCAATGATATACTGCCAGTCGTTAATTCAAAAATAGTTGATAATTACAACAATCTATTGAATTGAAACGCTTTCCTTCGTAATTCGCAACTGGAACACGCACGCTATGAGTAAACCCATTGTGATGGAACGCGGTGTTAAATACCGCGATGCCGATAAGATGGCCCTTATCCCGGTTAAAAACGTGGCAACAGAGCGCGAAGCCCTGCTGCGCAAGCCGGAATGGATGAAAATCAAGCTTCCCGCGGACTCTACACGTATCCAGGGCATCAAAGCCGCAATGCGCAAAAATGGCCTGCATTCTGTCTGTGAGGAAGCCTCCTGCCCTAACCTGGCAGAATGCTTCAACCACGGCACAGCAACGTTTATGATCCTCGGCGCCATTTGTACGCGCCGTTGTCCGTTCTGTGACGTTGCCCACGGTCGCCCGGTCGCCCCGGATGCCAACGAGCCGGTAAAACTGGCGCAGACCATTGCTGATATGGCGCTGCGTTATGTGGTTATCACCTCCGTTGACCGCGATGACCTGCGCGATGGCGGAGCCCAGCACTTTGCGGATTGCATTACTGCCATCCGGGAAAAAAGCCCGGAAATCAAAATTGAAACTCTGGTGCCGGATTTCCGTGGTCGTATGGATCGCGCGCTGGATATTCTGACCGCCACGCCGCCAGATGTATTCAACCACAACCTGGAAAACGTACCGCGTATTTACCGTCAGGTACGCCCGGGCGCAGATTACAACTGGTCGCTAAAACTATTGGAACGCTTTAAAGAAGCGCATCCGGAGATCCCGACCAAATCCGGTTTGATGGTGGGACTGGGTGAAACCAATGAAGAGATTATTGAAGTCATGCGCGATCTGCGCCGCCATGGTGTAACCATGTTGACGCTGGGGCAATATCTGCAGCCAAGCCGCCATCACCTGCCGGTACAACGCTACGTTAGCCCGGATGAGTTTGATGAAATGAAGGCCGAAGCGCTGGCGATGGGCTTTACCCATGCTGCATGCGGTCCGTTTGTCCGCTCTTCGTATCACGCCGACTTGCAGGCGAAAGGGATGGAAGTTAAGTAATCGTGTAATAATTGCTTACATCTGTCTGATAAAAAACCCGCTATCTGAAGCGGGTTTTTTTATCGAACAAGATATTGAGGGAGCGTCCTGCTCGCCACGTCACTCTTTATGAGAGAGCTTTTCAGCCTGAATATCAACGTCTGCGCCTTTTTTAGCCGCAGCGTCATCATCATTCATCGCTTTCTTGAACCCTTTAATGGCCGCTCCCAGGTCTCCGCCCAGCGTACGTAACTTCTTAGTCCCAAACAGCAGAACGACCAGCGCCGCAACTACCAGCAGTTTGGTAATACTAATCTCACCCATAGATACCTTCTTGACATAAAACTGGCAACAGAACGCGCCTTAAAAACCAGAGAATATTAACGGTCATTCGACGCGCGCACACAATAGCAATCTGTAACAAGGTGAATCAAGCACCGAGTAAAAAAACATCATAATAATTGCGGCGGCGCAAAGCGACGGTTGTTTAAGACGGGAAGTTGCGCGCGCACCTGACGCACACGTTCGGGCGTCACTTCCGCCATAATGAGCGCTGGCATTTCTGCCGCTGCCGCAATGGTGATGCCAAAGGGATCTATAATCCGGCTTTGCCCGATATTTTTGTTCCCGCACTCCCCCGCAGCCACCATATAACAGGTGGTATCCAGAGCACGAGCGGCTAGCAAGGTTGACCAGTGGTGCTCTTTGAGTGGCCCGCGAACCCAGGCCGCTGGCAGGATCAGGATTTCCGCGCCCTGTAATGCCAGGGCTAATGCCAACTCTGGAAAGCGTAAATCATAGCAGGTCATCAGCCCCACTTTCATGCCTTCAACCTCCAGTAAAGGGGCTATTTCATCACCTGCATCCACATGGCGCGATTCCTGAATGGCAAACGCATCATAGAGATGCAATTTGGCATAATGGGCGACAATTTTCCCCGCCTGCAGCGCCACCAGCATATTCCGCGCGCGCCCAGGGGTTGAGGGAACATGAATCGTCAGAATCGTCGTCATCATGTTACGTTTACTTTCCCGCAGTAAACGTCCGAGGAATTCCCCTTCCAGCAACTGTGCCGATTTAACTGACAAATTCGGGTCAAGATCGTCGCGCGCCAGAAGCGCTTCCGGCAGGACAAACAGCGATACGTCGTTTTCCGCCGCCTGTGCCATTAACGAGGCGCAAATCTCAGCGTTCTTTTCCCATATTGATGTAACAGCAAATTGTCCTGCGGCAACCAGCATTGCCACCTCCTGTCAGAGTTGTAAAATTCGCCAACGACGAATATTCGGCGTTAAACTTATCACTCATACAAATCAAATAGCAGGATTTAGCTGTGTTACAACTCCTTTTAGCAGTTTTTATTGGTGGTGGTACGGGAAGCGTGGCGAGATGGATGTTAAGTATGCGGTTTAACCCACTGCACCAGGCTATTCCACTCGGAACTCTGGCAGCAAACCTGATTGGGGCATTTATCATAGGAATGGGGTTTGCCTGGTTTAGCCGCATGACTAATATCGATCCGGTGTGGAAAGTATTAATCACCACTGGTTTTTGTGGCGGGCTAACGACCTTCTCAACATTTTCGGCAGAAGTGGTGTTTTTATTGCAGGAGGGGCGTTTTGGCTGGGCGCTACTGAACGTCTTCGTTAACCTGTTAGGTTCCTTTGCCATGACCGCACTGGCTTTTTGGCTATTTTCAGCATCAACCGCACACTGAAGACCAAAAAAAACCCGCTGAATAAGCGGGTTTTGAATTCTTGCTGACGTATCTTACAGAGCGATTACGTTTGCAGCAGAAGGGCCTTTGGCACCGTTAGTGATTTCGAACTCTACGCGCTGACCTTCAGCAAGAGTTTTAAAACCATTAGTCTGGATTGCAGAGAAGTGTACGAACACATCTTTGCTGCCGTCTTCCGGAGTAATGAAACCGAATCCTTTGGACTCATTAAACCACTTAACGTTACCTTTAATCTTAGACATCAAAATTACCTTTACATGAAAAATAGACACAAATGCTGTGTCGGTTACCAGTACACCAATTGTGGTACGCTTTGTCCAGTGCAACTTTACTAAAAAGTGATAAAAGTCGCGTTATTTTTGATGTTAATTTCATTACATGCTGATTTTTAAGGCTTTTATTAAAACGTGACTTGTCTAAAACTGAAACCGTATCCAGGCAAAGTAAACATTGCCATTGTTGTAAGTGCCAGGGATATAGGTCATCTGAAAAGTCGCAGGGCCATAGCCCACAGAAGCCAATGGCAGTATCAGCGGAACAGGTATGTAGTTCCAGTTATCACGCGCCGTCACACCAGCGGTGAATCCCAGACCGACATGAAAGTTTTCATCGGCAAGCGGTCGCCAGGTACTTTCCCAACCGTATCCGGCAATGGGCTCCCATTTATTCCACGAATCCTTAAACGCCATCGCGTACAAACCGTGCCAGTTGCCTTTCTCATCCCAACGTGACTGACCAAAACCGCCACCCCACGGTCTTTCGTTATAGCGATCGGTCTTTTCTTTGTCATAAGCGAAACGTGCATGCCAGGTAATGGCGGGAATATACAGATCATAATGTTCTGGCCGCTGCCAGGTTTCTGAGACATTATCTTTAAATGTCGCAATCCATTGCTCTGCACTAGCAGAAACTTCTTCAATGCTGATTAACTGAATAAAAGTAAAGGAAAATACGGTAACACATTTACTAGCGCCCATTAGCAACCACAGAAAACTTATCAAAAATATATTACCAGCATAGCCAAAGAAAAATAAATACAACCTTAACAAGGCAAACATAAAGAATAATCCGAGCGCCTGAAAAATTTATTTCATGAAATTTGCTAATAAAACCATCGGATTATTCCGGAGACTAAGAAATATTTTCAGCTAAAGAACAACTCATGCAAATAAAAGCCACACCCATAAAAACATTTATCATTCACTTATTTTTCAATTAGATACAATAAAACCATCAATAAAATCATTGTTTGCATTGCCACATGATACGCATACAAGATTATTTTTTGGACGGACAAAACACCATAAAATAATTAACAAAATCGCATCAATTACTCATCAGTTTATAAACATCGCTATGTTGTAATTACTCCCCCTAAAATAAATTTTGTTATCCAGGTATAAAAACAACAACATCAATGTCTTAATGACAGCTTTCTTGATTTCAATCAGCATCCGATGTCAATTTATTCGGCATATTTTTTTCTTATTTTAGGACTTTTTTATTATTTATTGTAGATTCTGGAGACAGGAAAGAATATGCAGACATTTATTGAACTCCTTATTGGGGTTGTCGTTATTGTGGGTGTAGCTCGCTACATCATTAAAGGGTATTCCGCCACTGGGGTGCTATTTGTTGGCGGCCTGCTACTGCTGATCATCAGCGCTATAATGGGACACAAAGTTTTACCTTCCAGCCAGACTTCCACTGGCTACAGCGCCACAGATATCGTTGAATACATTAAAATATTACTGATGAGCCGTGGCGGCGATCTCGGCATGATGATCATGATGCTGTGTGGCTTTGCCGCTTATATGACCCACATTGGCGCGAACGATATGGTTGTCAAACTGGCATCAAAACCGCTGCAGTACATTAACTCCCCTTACCTGCTGATGATTGCCGCCTACTTTGTCGCCTGTCTGATGTCACTGGCAGTCTCTTCCGCAACCGGTCTTGGCGTTTTACTGATGGCAACGTTGTTCCCGGTGATGGTGAACGTTGGCATCAGTCGCGGCGCGGCAGCTGCCATTTGTGCCTCACCTGCAGCAATTATTCTCGCACCAACATCTGGTGATGTGGTGCTGGCAGCACAGGCTTCTGAAATGCCGCTGATTGATTTCGCCTTCAAAACAACACTTCCTATCTCAATTGCCGCGATTATCGGCATGGCGATTGCCCACTTTTTCTGGCAGCGTTATCTGGACAAAAAAGAGCACATCTCTCATGAAATGTTAGATGTCAGCGAAATCACAACCACCGCGCCTGCGTTTTACGCCATTCTGCCGTTTACACCGATCATTGGCGTGCTATTTTTTGACGGCAAATGGGGTCCGCAATTGCACATCATCACCATTCTGGTGATCTGTATGCTGGTTGCCTCTGTTCTGGAATTTCTTCGCGGCTTTAATACGCAAAAAGTCTTTTCGGGCCTCGAGGTGGCTTACCGCGGCATGGCTGATGCCTTCGCTAACGTAGTAATGTTATTAGTTGCCGCAGGGGTTTTCGCTCAGGGCCTTAGCACCATCGGCTTTATCCAGAGCCTGATCTCAATCGCCACCTCGTTCGGTTCGGCGAGCATAATCCTGATGCTGGTGCTGGTTATTCTGACAATGCTGGCAGCAGTCACCACGGGTTCCGGCAATGCGCCTTTCTATGCCTTTGTTGAGATGATCCCGAAACTGGCACACTCTTCCGGCATTAACCCGGCGTACCTGACAATCCCGATGCTGCAGGCGTCAAACCTGGGGCGCACGCTTTCGCCAGTCTCTGGCGTGGTGGTTGCCGTTGCCGGGATGGCTAAAATATCACCTTTTGAAGTGGTTAAACGCACCTCGGTGCCGGTGCTTGTTGGGCTGGTGATTGTCATTGTGGCTACAGAGTTGATGGTGCCCGGTACTACCGCCGCGGTTGCTGGTAAGTAATTTCCCAGGCCGGAGGAGCGCGTCCTCCGGCACTCTCTTCATCCGCTGTGGTAAATGCGCTGCGGCCGACCGACTTTGCCGTGAACAATCTCGGCGATGATCAGATGTCGGCTGGCGCAATATTCAAGATAACGTCTCGCGGTGGTGCGGCTTATGGTCAAAGCCTGCGCTACTGTCTCAGCCGTATGTTGCACACCAGGCTCCTTGAACAGTTTTCTCACTGCGTTTAGCGTCAACGCGTCAATGCCAGTTGGCAGCTCATCCTTTGGTTCACCGCGAGCGTAAGCGTTGAACATCTCATCAATTTGCTTCTGACTGGCGCTATCAATACTTTCCAGCATGTGTCTACGCTGGCGATAACGAGTTAATGTCTGCCCCAGACGCTCATAAGCGATTGGCTTGATTAAATAATCAAACACACCGCAGCGCACAGCCTCAGATACCGTTTCCATATCGCTGGCGGCAGTGGTAAACACCACATCGCCGGGGTAATGCGTCTGCACCAACTCATGCAACAAATTAATGCCTCTACCATCAGGGAGATAGTTATCCAGCAAGATAAGCCCCGGCTTAAAACGCTCGATCATCATTCGAGCCTGCGCCAGGTTTCCCGCCAGCAATATCTGACTGAAGCCGGGAATGTGACGAATATATTCCGCATGCATTTCTGCCAACGGTGTTTCGTCCTCAACGATCAATAGGGTTAATGGAGCTGTCATCAGGTTTCACTTTCGGAATATAGATTGAAAATAAAGTACCGCAGGGATCATTCTCTTCGAGAGTAATAACTCCACCGCAGCGCGTTACATAGCTGGCAATAAGATACAACCCAATGCCATGCTCACCGGGTTCATCAGCACGCGTACTGACGCCCTGCTCAAATATTTTGTCGCGAAGAGACTCTGGAATGCCGCAGCCCTGATCGGCCACTTCAATTACCACGTCGTCGCCTTCATCGCTCAGGTATAATTCGACTGTCTTATTCCCTTTATCACTATGCAGACTGGCTTCGAAGGCATTATCGAGTAAGTTGCCCACTATCGCCGCAAATTCAGTGCTGTCCAGCCCTTGCGGCAGTTGTGAAAGTTGGCTGCCTGGAACAATCGTCATTTTTAGCCCCAGCTCCCGGGCGCGCTGCACTTTACCAAAAAGAAGCCCCGCCACCTGGCGGTCGGCAAATGCTTCACGCAGACTATCAATAAGTTGCTGCTGAGCCCGGGACTCCCCCTGAACCATCGCCAGCACACGATCATACTCTTTCATCTGCAACAGACCATTGAGCGTAGACATCCAATTGAGATGTTCATGACGTAGTGTGCGCAGGCTTTCGACATATTGTTTAATTTGCGTCAGTTGCGCATTAAGGGTAGATATTTCGTCTTTACTACGAAAACTAATAATTGCACCTAGCAAATCATCACCAGAACGAATAGCTTCGCGGTTAGCAATAACGCTCAGACCATTAAAATTCGCCACCACATCCTGACGTTTTTCATCAATTTGTTCGGTAAAAAAATCAGCCGGTCTGACAACCTCTGCAATAGGTCTGCCCAGCCACTGCCGTCCGGGGGAACTCAGCCCCAACATTTTTCTTGCGTTGCGGTTGATGGCAGTAATATGCCCATACGGGTCCACCGCAATCAGCCCTTCATAAACCGAACTAAAAAGCGCCTCTTGCTGGCGGACCACGCGCGCAATCTGCTTTGGTTCCATCCCCATCATCTGGCGGCGGATATGCGCAGCCAAGAACCACGACAGCAGCATCAGAATGCCTAACAGCACGACAAACACGCCCACCATCGGTAATAAAAACTCTGCCCGCCAGCTATCGATTTTACTCACCAGATACCCCACCGACACCACGCCAATGACTTTGCCATCGTCATCAAAGATCGGCGTTTTGGCGCGCATTGCCATACCTATCGACCCTTTGCCGGTGATGAAGTAACTCTCCCCTCTTTCCAGCGCTCCCGGTTTGGTAAACTGCATGGGGTAACCAATCTTTTCCGGATTAGGATGGTAAAGGCGGATCGAATCCCGGTCACCAATCACCACATAATCGAAGTCGGTGTCTCTTTGCAATTTGTTGGCGATAGTCGCCAGCCGTTTGTAGTCACGCATTTTCACTGCGGTGATGATACTGTCATTGGAGGCAATAATTTTCGCCTGATTCATTGCCATGTCACGAACATGAAGCGTTAAATAGTCCTCAAAGCTGGCCGTAAAATATTGCGCCAACGCAGCGATGACAAATATCGAGAACACCAAAATCAGCAAAAAAATACGCAACGGGAACGCCAGTCGTTGGAAAAAAGCAAACTGTTTATTCTCATTAAACTGCAACATTGTTTTCCTTGCGGGGTAAGCCCTGTTTTTTGGCGGATGTAATTAAAATGTTGAATCTCGATTTATAAATATCAAATATGATCGTGACAAATTTCATTCATTAAATCAATTAAATCAATTAAACCTACGGGTCAATTCGTAATTACATTAATTAAAAAACTTAAAACCATTAAATAAATAAAAAACCACTAACTCTATGTGAAATAAATCAAAATTTCACGATGCAATACTCCTTAGGATGTATGGCGAAAGGAGAAACAGAAATACCTCACTCACAACCCTTTCTCTCAACTGAAAATAAAAGGTTATCAATTTGCTACATCGAACAACATTTGTTGCAAATCGATAACAACATGCACCTTCAGGATACTATTTATTATGTTCGGCAATGATATTTTCACCCGGGTAAAACGTTCAGAAAATAAAAAGATGGCGGAAATTACCCACTTTCTGCATGAAAATGATTTGAGTGTTGACACCACGGTCGAAGTATTTATTACCGTAACCCGTAACGACCGCCTTATTGCCTGCGGCGGAATTGCCGGAAATATCATTAAGTGCGTCGCTATCAGTGAATCAGTTCGTGGTGAAGGACTGGCGCTGACATTAGCCACCGAACTGATAAACCTCGCCTATGAACGGCACAGCACGCATCTGTTTATTTATACCAAAACCGAATACGAGACGCTGTTCCGTCAGTGCGGTTTCTATACGTTAACCAGCGTACCTGGCGTGATGGTGTTGATGGAAAATAGCGCCACACGTCTGAAACGCTATGCCGAATCGCTGAAGAAATTCCGTCATGAAGGGAAGAAGATTGGCTGTATCGTCATGAACGCCAATCCCTTTACTAACGGCCACCGTTATCTGATTCAACAAGCTGCGGCACAGTGCGACTGGCTGCATCTGTTTTTAGTCAAAGAAGACTCTTCACGCTTTCCCTATGACGACCGGTTAGATCTGGTGTTAAAAGGCACCGCCGATATTCCGCGCCTGACCGTGCATCGCGGCTCCGAGTACATCATCTCCCGTGCCACGTTCCCCTGCTACTTCATTAAAGAACAGAGCGTCATCAACCATTGTTACACCGAAATTGACCTGAAAATTTTCCGTCAGTACCTCGCGCCCGCGCTGGGCGTTACTCACCGCTTTGTTGGTACTGAACCCATTTGTCGCGTGACCGCTCAGTACAACCAGGATATGCGCTACTGGCTGGAAACACCGACCATCTCCGCACCGCCCATCGAACTGGTTGAAATTGAGCGACTGCGTTACCAGGAACTGCCGATATCCGCTTCCCGGGTACGTCAACTGCTGGTGAAAAACGATCTCACGGCTATCGCGCCACTGGTCCCGGCACCCACTCTGCATTACTTGCAGAATCTGCTTGAACACGCCCGCCAGGACGCGGCAGTTCGTCAAAAGACCCCCGCATAAGAAACAGGTGAAAAATGAAAATAAACCAGCCCGCCGTTGCAGGCACCCTTGAGTCTGGGGATGTGATGATACGCATCGCCCCACTCGATACGCAGGATATCGACCTGCAAATCAACAGCAGCGTTGAGAAACAGTTTGGCGATGCGATTCGCACCACCATTCTGGACGTTCTAGCCCGCTATAACGTGCGCGGCGTACAGCTGAATGTCGATGACAAAGGCGCACTGGACTGCATTTTACGTGCACGACTGGAAGCCTTGCTGGCACGCGCCAGCGGTATCCCGGCGCTGCCATGGGAGGATTGCCAATGATTTCCGCTTCGCTGCAACAACGTAAAACTCGCACCCGCCGCAGCATGCTGTTTGTGCCTGGCGCCAATGCCGCGATGGTCAGCAACTCCTTCATCTACCCAGCTGATGCTCTGATGTTCGACCTCGAAGACTCCGTGGCGTTGCGTGAAAAAGACACCGCACGTCGCATGGTCTACCACGCGCTGCAACATCCGCTGTATCGCGATATTGAAACCATCGTACGTGTTAACGCACTGGATTCTGAATGGGGCGTTAACGACCTGGAAGCCGTCGTTCGCGGCGGCGCAGACGTTGTGCGTCTGCCGAAAACCGATACCGCTCAGGACGTTCTGGATATCGAAAAAGAGATCCTGCGTATCGAAAAAGCCTGTGGTCGCGAACCAGGCAGCACTGGGCTGCTGGCGGCGATTGAATCTCCGCTGGGCATTACCCGCGCGGTGGAAATCGCTCACGCTTCCGAGCGTTTAATTGGTATCGCCCTTGGCGCAGAAGACTACGTGCGCAACCTGCGTACAGAACGCTCTCCGGAAGGAACTGAACTGCTGTTCGCTCGCTGCTCTATTTTGCAGGCCGCACGTTCTGCGGGTATTCAGGCGTTCGATACCGTCTATTCCGACGCCAACAACGAAGCTGGATTCCTGCAAGAAGCCGCCCACATCAAACAACTGGGCTTTGACGGCAAATCGCTGATCAACCCGCGTCAGATTGATCTGCTGCACAACCTCTACGCTCCAACCCAGAAAGAAGTGGATCACGCACGCCGCGTCGTAGAAGCCGCTGAAGCCGCCGCTCGCGAAGGCCTTGGCGTCGTTTCCCTGAACGGCAAGATGGTTGACGGTCCGGTTATCGATCGCGCCCGTCTGGTGCTCTCCCGTGCAGAACTTTCCGGCATCCGCGAAGAATAAGGCAATCAAAATGACGCAGAAAATTGAACAATCTCAACGACAAGAACGGGTAGCAGCCTGGAATCGTCACGCTGAATGCGATCTTGCCGCTTTCCAGAACTCGCCGAAACAAACCTATCAGGCTGAAAAAGCGCGCGATCGCAAACTGTGCGCCAACCTGGAAGAAGCCATTCGTCGTTCTGGTTTGCAAGATGGTATGACCGTCTCCTTCCACCATGCTTTTCGTGGTGGTGACCTGACCGTCAATATGGTGATGGACGTCATCGCGAAGATGGGCTTTAAAAACCTGACCCTGGCGTCCAGTTCCCTGAGTGATTGCCATGCGCCGCTGGTAGAACACATTCGCCAGGGCGTGGTTACCCGCATTTATACCTCCGGTTTACGCGGCCCACTGGCAGAAGAAATCTCCCGTGGCCTGCTGGCTGAACCGGTGCAAATCCACTCCCACGGCGGTCGCGTGCATCTGGTACAGAGCGGCGAACTGAACATCGACGTCGCTTTCCTCGGCGTCCCGTCCTGTGATGAATTCGGTAATGCCAACGGCTACACCGGTAAAGCCTGCTGCGGCTCCCTCGGCTATGCAATGGTTGATGCCGACAACGCAAAACAGGTCGTGATGCTCACCGAAGAACTGCTGCCTTATCCGCATAATCCGGCAAGCATTGAGCAAGATCAGGTTGATTTGATCGTCAAAGTTGATCGCGTTGGCGATGCCGCGAAAATCGGTGCTGGCGCAACCCGTATGACCACTAACCCGCGCGAACTGCTGATTGCCCGCAGCGCTGCGGATGTGATTGTCAACTCTGGCTACTTCAAAGAAGGTTTCTCCATGCAGACCGGCACCGGCGGCGCTTCGCTTGCGGTAACCCGTTTCCTGGAAGACAAAATGCGTAGCCGCGATATTCGCGCCGACTTCGCCCTCGGTGGCATTACCGCAACGATGGTTGATCTGCACGAAAAAGGTCTGATCCGCAAACTGCTGGATGTGCAGAGCTTTGACAGCCACGCTGCGCAATCGCTGGCCCGTAACCCGAATCACATCGAAATCAGTGCCAACCAGTACGCTAACTGGGGCTCTAAAGGCGCATCGGTTGATCGTCTCGACGTGGTGGTACTGAGCGCGCTGGAAATTGATACCCAGTTCAACGTTAACGTGCTGACCGGCTCTGACGGTGTGCTGCGTGGCGCTTCCGGCGGTCACTGCGATACCGCAATTGCCTCTGCGCTTTCCATCATTGTTGCGCCGCTGGTGCGCGGTCGTATCCCTACTCTGGTGGATAACGTGCTGACCTGCATTACCCCAGGGTCCAGCGTCGATATTCTGGTCACCGACCACGGCATCGCTGTTAACCCGGCACGTCCGGAACTGGCAGAACGTCTGCAGGAAGCAGGCATAAAAGTGGTTTCCATTGAGTGGCTGCGCGAACGTGCGCGTCTGCTGACCGGTGAACCACAGCCGATTGAATTCACCGACCGCGTCGTTGCCGTCGTGCGCTACCGCGATGGCTCGGTGATTGACGTTGTGCATCAGGTGAAGGAATAAGCCATGCACCTGCTCCCTGAACTCGCCAGCCACCATGCGGTTTCAATTCCCGAGTTGCTCGTCAGCCGGGATGAAAGGCAAGCACGGCAACACGCCTGGCTCAAGCGCCATCCTGTTCCACTGGTCTCCTTTACCGTGGTTGCGCCGGGTCCGATTAAAGACAGCGAGGTCACACGCCGAATTTTTAATCATGGCGTGACAGCCTTGCGCGCTTTAGCCGCAAAGCAGGGCTGGCAAATTCAGGAGCAGGCTGCACTGGTTTCCGCCAGCGGGCCGGAGGGCATGTTGAGCATTGCCGCTCCAGCTCGCGACCTCAAGCTCGCCACGATTGAGCTTGAACATAGTCATCCTCTCGGGCGTTTATGGGATATCGATGTCCTGACGCCCGAAGGCGAAATTCTCTCCCGCCGCGATTATTCGCTGCCGCCTCGCCGCTGCCTGCTATGCGAGCAAAGCGCAGCCGTCTGCGCGCGCGGGAAAACCCACCAACTGACCGATTTACTCAACCGCATGGAGGCGCTGCTGAACGATGTCGATGCCTGCAACGTCAACTAAAACCACAAAGCTTGCTGCGTCATTAATCAATGAATACGCCCTGCTGGGCTGGCGCGCCATGCTGACTGAAGTCAATCTGTCACCGAAACCAGGCCTGGTAGATCGCATTAACTGCGGTGCGCACAAAGATATGGCGCTGGAAGATTTCCACCGTAGCGCACTGGCGATCCAGGGCTGGTTACCCTGTTTCATTGAATTTGGTGCCTGTAGTGCAGAAATGGCACCGGAAGCGGTACTCCACGGATTACGCCCAATTGGTATGGCCTGTGAAGGCGATATGTTCCGCGCCACTGCGGGCGTAAACACCCATAAAGGCAGTATTTTTTCTTTAGGGCTACTGTGCGCGGCGATTGGCCGTTTGCTTCAGCTCAACCAGCCGGTAACGCCCACAACCGTTTGTTCGACGGCGGCAAGTTTCTGCCGTGGTCTGACCGAGCGCGAACTGCGTACCAATAATCAACAACTGACCGCAGGTCAACGGTTGTACCAGCAACTTGGCCTTACCGGCGCGCGCGGTGAAGCCGAAGCAGGTTATCCACTGGTGATCAACCACGCCCTACCGCATTACCTCACTCTGCTGGATCAGGGGCTAGATCCTGAACTGGCATTGCTCGATACCTTGCTCCTACTGATGGCTACCAACGGCGATACCAACGTTGCATCGCGCGGTGGTGAGGGGGGCCTGCGCTGGCTACAGCGCGAGGCGCAAACACTATTGCAAAAAGGGGGCATTCGAACCCCCGCCGATCTCGATTATCTCCGGCAGTTCGACAGGGAGTGTATCGAACGAAATCTCAGTCCAGGCGGCAGTGCCGACCTGCTGATCCTTACCTGGTTTTTAGCACAGATTTAATAATTTAAGCACTTGATAAATTTGGAAATATTAATTTTCGGAGAACCCGTATGTCTTTAGCAAAAGATAATATATGGAAACTATTGGCCCCACTGGTGGTGATGGGCGTCATGTTTCTTATCCCTGTCCCCGACGGTATGCCGCCGCAGGCATGGCATTACTTCGCTGTGTTTGTGGCAATGATTGTCGGAATGATCCTCGAGCCAATCCCGGCAACAGCGATCAGTTTTATTGCAGTAACCATTTGCGTGATTGGCAGTAATTACCTGCTCTTTGACGCCAAAGAATTAGCTGACCCAGCGTTTAATGCGCAAAAACAGGCGCTGAAATGGGGGCTGGCTGGTTTTTCCAGTACCACAGTCTGGCTGGTATTTGGCGCATTTATCTTTGCATTAGGATATGAAGTTTCTGGATTAGGCCGTCGTATTGCCCTTTTCCTGGTGAAATTCATGGGGAAACGCACGCTGACGTTAGGTTATGCGATTGTCATTATCGACATTCTGCTGGCACCGTTTACACCGTCCAACACCGCGCGTACCGGGGGTACGGTTTTCCCGGTCATTAAAAACCTGCCGCCGCTATTTAAATCATTCCCGAACGATCCGTCCGCGCGTCGTATTGGCGGCTATTTGATGTGGATGATGGTCATTAGTACCAGTCTGAGTTCTTCCATGTTTGTCACTGGTGCAGCACCAAACGTGCTGGGTCTGGAGTTCGTCAGCAAAATTGCCGGTATCCAGATTAGCTGGTTACAGTGGTTCCTCTGCTTCCTGCCGGTTGGGGTTATCTTGCTTATCATTGCGCCGTGGCTTTCCTACGTGCTATACAAACCGGAAGTTACCCATAGTGAAGAAGTGGCAACCTGGGCGGGTGATGAACTAAAAACCATGGGGCGTCTGACACGCAGAGAATGGACGCTGATTGGCCTTGTGTTGCTCAGCTTAGGTTTATGGGTATTTGGCAGCGAAGTGATTAATGCCACTGCGGTTGGCCTGCTGGCTGTTTCGCTGATGCTGGCGCTGCACGTTGTGCCGTGGAAAGACATTACCCGTTATAACAGCGCATGGAACACGCTGGTCAACCTGGCAACGCTGGTCGTCATGGCTAATGGCCTGACTCGTTCCGGATTTATCGACTGGTTCGCCAGCACCATGAGTACGCATCTGGAAGGTTTTTCGCCAAATGCGACGGTTATCGTCCTCGTGCTGGTGTTCTATTTTGCTCATTACCTGTTTGCCAGCCTGTCAGCGCACACCGCAACCATGCTGCCGGTCATTCTGGCGGTCGGTAAAGGTATTCCGGGCGTACCGATGGAACAACTGTGTATTCTGCTGGTGCTGTCTATCGGTATCATGGGCTGTCTGACCCCATATGCTACTGGCCCAGGTGTGATTATTTACGGCTGCGGCTATGTGAAATCAAAAGATTACTGGCGTCTTGGGGCTATCTTCGGGGTGATTTATATTGCCATGCTGCTTCTGGTAGGCTGGCCGATTCTCGCCATGTGGAACTAATACGTTCGCCAAACACTGAATAAATCACCGCGCCCGCCAGGTTAGCCAACCTGGCGGGCTTTTTTATGATTTAATAGATAGTATTCAGTGCATGTATGAGTTCCACACCCACTATGAAAATATTCTGGCATAACGCCGCTTTACTGGCGGCTTCTCTGCTCCCCTTATCTTCTGTCAACGCCGCTGCATTACAGGCAAAACAGTATGGCGATTTTGATCGTTACGTTTTAGCTCTTTCCTGGCAAACCGGGTTTTGCCAGAGCCAGCACGACCGAAATCGTAACGAACGCGATGAGTGTCGACTGCAAACCGAAACGAGCAACAAGGCCGATTTTCTGACCGTACATGGTCTGTGGCCAGGATTACCTAAATCGGTTGCTGCGCGTGGCGTTGATGAACGCCGCTGGATGCGCTTCGGCTGCGCCACTCGCCCAGTCCCAAACCTGCCGGAAGCGCGCGCCAGCCGGATGTGTTCTTCACCGGAAACAGGGTTATCGCTGGAAACAGCAGCTAAATTGAGTGAAGTTATGCCGGGCGCAGGTGGTCGTTCCTGTCTGGAACGTTATGAATACGCGAAACACGGCGCCTGCTTTGGTTTTGATCCGGACGCTTACTTCGGGACGATGGTACGTCTGAATCAAGAGATCAAAGAGAGCGCAGCCGGAAAATTCCTCGCTGATAACTACGGTAAAACCGTGAGCCGCAGTGACTTTGACGACGCCTTTGCCAAAAACTGGGGGAAAGAGAACGTCAAAGCGGTCAAGTTAACCTGCCAGGGTAATCCGGCGTATTTGACTGAAATCCAGATTTCAATCAAAGCTGATGCCATCAATGCGCCGCTCTCGGCAAGCTCATTCTTGCCACAACCTCACCCAGGCAACTGTGGCAAAGCCTTTGTGATTGATAAAGCAGGTTATTGAGATCCAGCGCAGCGGACGTTGATCCATCACGAAAATTTATCCCTTACGCTGTTTTTCGATTGAGATTTATACAAATCGCTCAGCATTAAGGAATTACCTGAATGTGATGTAAATCACTTCAAAGAGTGAGCAACAGTCAGTATCATCATATGAGCTAAACCCTCGCCGCCTGACGGTGAGGGTTTTCTTTTGGGTATGTTTATCTGCGACAATCGCAGTACCGACGACATGGAGTAAAAATGTCCAGACCAACAATCATCATTAACGACCTGGATGCCGAACGCATCGATATTCTGCTGGAGCAACCTGCCTATGCCGGTTTGCCAATCGCCGACGCGTTAAACGCAGAGTTGGATCGCGCCCAAATGTGTTCGCCAGAAGAGATGCCGCACGATGTGGTGACGATGAACAGCCGGGTTAAATTCCGCAATCTTAGCGATGGCGAAGTCCGTGTGCGTACACTGGTGTATCCGGCAAAAATGACCGACAGCAATACTCAACTTTCCGTTATGGCTCCGGTTGGTGCCGCACTGCTGGGGTTGCGCGTTGGCGATACCATCCACTGGGAACTTCCGGGCGGCGTTGCTACCCACCTTGAAGTGCTGGAACTCGAATACCAGCCTGAAGCCGCTGGCGACTACCTGCTTTAATCCCATCTGCACAAGCGTTATTCGCTTTGCCCGGAGGATGCTTCTGCATCCTCTTTCCGCTCAAATATCAACCAGATTTATCATTTTGCTCTTCACCGCTGCGTTCTAATCTGAACAAGTTATCCACCAGCGGATCCCCCTATGAGCGAAGCTCTCGGTATTACTGCGTTTTATATATTCATTGCAGCAATTCTTGTTGTGGCAGTGCTATATCTTGAGCAACGCTGGTAGTAGCTGACTTAATCCATTTTCCAGATCAATTGCTATCCCAGATCAAATCAACTTCGCAAATCATAGAATCATAATCAATAATATGCTGTTATATGTTCATGCAATAGCAAGGAGGGAATGCTTATGTACAAAACAATCATTATGCCAGTAGACGTATTTGAAATGGAATTGAGCGACAAAGCCGTTCGTCACGCTGAATTTCTCGCCCAGGATGATGGCGTAATTCATTTACTCCATGTATTACCGGGCGCCGCAAGCCTTAGTCTGCACCGTTTTGCTGCTGATGTGCGTCGTTTCGAAGAACATTTGCAACATGAAGCCGAAGAACGCTTACAGACAATGGTCGGCCATTTCAATATTGATCCATCCCGTATCAAACCACATGTCCGTTTTGGTAACGTGCGAGATGAAGTGAACGAGTTAGCTAAAGAACTGGATGCGGATGTTGTGGTTATCGGTTCGCGAAATCCATCGATTTCAACCCATCTGTTAGGTTCTAACGCTTCCAACGTGATCCGCCACGCCAATCTGCCGGTATTAGTCGTTCGTTAACAAATTAACGCATTTATGACGCCCTGCCCTGAGCAATCCCGGCAGGGCGTTTTTTATAAAAAAAGCCGCCAGGTTTGACCCCGGCGGCTAAGCAATTGCAGGTGAATCTTACTTCTTCTTATGCAGTTTTGGTGCGAATCAGGTAGTCAAAAGCGCTCAGAGAGGCTTTAGCACCTTCGCCAGTAGCGATGATGATCTGCTTGTACGGAACCGTCGTACAGTCACCGGCAGCGAACACGCCTTTGACGTTGGTTTCGCATTTCGCATCAATGATTATCTCACCCATACGATTACGTTCTACTGCGCCTTCCAGCCAGTTGGTGTTCGGCAGCAGACCAATCTGGACGAAAATACCAGCCAGTTCGATGTTGTGAATATCGCCACTGACACGATCACGATATTCCAGACCTACGACTTTGCTACCGTCGCCTTTCACTTCCGTGGTTTGCGCATTCAGAATGATGTCGACGTTTTTCAGGCTGCGCAGTTTGTCCTGCAGAACCTGGTCGGCTTTCATTTCTGGGGCAAATTCCAGCAGCGTTACGTGTTCAACAATCCCTGCCAGGTCGATTGCCGCTTCCACACCGGAGTTACCGCCGCCGATAACCGCTACGCGTTTGCCTTTAAACAGTGGGCCGTCGCAGTGCGGGCAGTAGGTCACGCCTTTGGTGCGATACTGATCTTCGCCCGGAACGTTCATGTTGCGCCATTTTGCACCGGTCGCCACGATAATGCTGCGAGCTTTCAGTACCGCGCCGGAAGCCGTTTCAATCTGATGCAAGCCGCCTTCAACCGCTGCCGGGATCAGTTTGCTCGCGCTCTGGCTATCAATCACATCAACATCGTATTCATCAACGTGAACCTTCAGCGCGCCTGCCAGTTTTTGGCCTTCGGTTTTCGGCACAGAGATGTAGTTTTCGATATCAACAGTATCGAGGATCTGACCGCCAAAACGTTCGCCCATCAGACCAGTACGGATGCCTTTACGTGCGGAGTAAATTGCTGCCGCAGCCCCTGCCGGGCCAGAACCGACAATCAGCACATCGTAAGCGTCACGCTTGTTCAGCTCTTCTGCTGCACGTTTTTCAGCGCCAGTATCGATTTTGGCGACGATTTCGGAAATAGTCATACGGCCCTGGCCAAACTCTTTCCCGTTTACGAACACTGCCGGAACGCCCATCACGTTGCGATCGGTGATTTCGTTCTGGAAGGTGCCGCCGTCAATTGCAGTGTGCTTGATGCGCGGGTTCAGTACGCTCATCAGGTTCAGCGCCTGCACCACGTCCGGGCAGTTGTGGCAAGAGAGCGAATAATAAGTTTCGAATTCAAAATCACCGTCAATGTTGCGGATCTGCTCCAGTAGAGACTGCGCTTCTTTCGACGGATGACCACCGGTCCACAGCAGCGCCAGTACCAGCGAGGTGAACTCATGACCCAGCGGGGAGCCTGCAAAACGCGGCCCCTGGTTGGAACCTGGGTTGGTGATCAGGAAAGACGGCTTACGCACCGGCAAGCTGTTATCTTCTTTAAAGGTGACTTTGTCTGACAGTTCTGCGATTTCAGCCAACAGTTCCTTGATTTCTGCCGATTTAGCGCTGTCATCCAGCGTGGCAATCAACTCAACAGGCTTGGTCAATTTCTCAAGGTAAGCCTTGAGTTGAGTTTTCATATTTGTGTCGAGCATGTTTATCTCCTGGGCTTTAAACATCATCATGCAAGCGGCCTTCATCGGCTACCTGGATGCAGCTTGCATCATGATGCGGGGAAGAAAATCGGGTGCCGCAGCACCCGAAGAATTAGGTGAATTTCCGAAGTATTTCGCGCCGGAGTTGGTAGCGCGAAAGACGAAGGAAATTTAGATTTTACCAACCAGGTCCAGAGACGGAGCCAGAGTTGCTTCACCTTCTTTCCATTTAGCCGGGCAAACTTCACCTGGGTGAGAAGCTACATACTGAGCAGCTTTGATTTTACGCAGCAGGTCAGACGCGTCACGGCCAATGCCTTCAGCGGTAACTTCGATTGCCTGGATGATACCCTGCGGGTCAACAACGAAGGTCGCACGGTCAGCCAGACCTTCATCTTCACGCATGTTGTCGAAGTTACGGGTCAGGGCGCCAGTCGGGTCGCCGATCATCGCGTATTTGATTTTCGCGATGGT
The DNA here is from genome assembly GCF_005781125.1 of Escherichia sp. E2748. Taxonomy (NCBI): domain Bacteria; kingdom Pseudomonadati; phylum Pseudomonadota; class Gammaproteobacteria; order Enterobacterales; family Enterobacteriaceae; genus Escherichia; species Escherichia sp. E2748. The sequence goes on along the minus strand of NZ_VATP01000021.1, from coordinate 117,941 downwards.
TTCAGAGCTGCTGTGCCATGCTTTGTGGGTGAAGTGAGTATCGGTAGATACTGCGTATACGTCTACGCCCAGTTTCTGCAGTTCTTCGTAATGGTCTGCAACGTCGCCCAGTTCGGTCGGGCATACGAAAGTAAAGTCAGCCGGGTAGAAGAAGAAGACGCTCCAGCGGCCTTCGGTATCTTTCTCGGTGATTTCGATGAATTCGCCGTTTTTGAATGCCTGGTTTTTAAAAGGTTTAATTTTGGTGTTAATCAAGGACATCTATACTTCCTCCGTGTTTTCGATGAGATGTAAGGTAACCAATTTTTGCCGATTCGGCTAATGCGTTTCCATTATCAAATCGATAAGTTTTACCTTACAACCTTCGTAAGACAACTTTGTGAACTTTGCACCGCCAGCGGCGATAAAAGTAAAATGGGCCTCCTTTCCAGGTGGCCGCGTAACCTGAACTACCCTTTGGTATCTTCAGCGCCTGTTCAGCAGGCTGCGGTGTTGCAATGACGACCGCAATGCCGAGAGGGATTACAACACCCTCATAAACAAAGGGCAATCACCTGTTCTAAGCTCTTACCTATGACAGTGATAGGTTATGCCTTTTACTCAAATTTTGCACTGACTGAAAAGGACAAATTAATGTTAAAAAAGATACTTTTATTGGCTCTGCTTCCTGCAGTCGCCTTCGCAGAGGAACTTCCAGCCCCAGTAAAAGCCATTGAAAAACAGGGTATTACTATCCTCAAATCTTTTGATGCCCCCGGGGGAATGAAAGGTTATCTCGGAAAGTATCAGGATATGGGAGTTACTATCTACCTGACACCAGACGGCAAGCACGCCATCTCAGGTTATATGTACAACGAAAAAGGTGAAAACCTGAGTAACACGCTTATTGAAAAAGAGATTTATGCGCCAGTCGGTCGTGAAATGTGGCAACGGATGGAGCAATCCCACTGGATCCTCGACGGCAAAAAAGATGCGCCTGTTGTGGTTTATGTCTTTGCCGATCCATTTTGTCCGTATTGTAAACAGTTCTGGCAGCAGACGCGCCCGTGGGTTGAGACTGGCAAAGTTCAGCTTCGCACACTACTGGTTGGCGTAATCAAACCGGAAAGCCCAGCGACTGCTGCGGCGATCCTCGCGGCTAAAGATCCGGCTAAAGCATGGCAAGAGTATGAAGCATCAGACAAGAAGCTAAACATTCCGGCCACCGTTGGTGCAGAGCAAATGAAAATCTTAAGTGCAAATGAAAAACTGATGGATGAACTTGGCGCAAACGTCACGCCTGCTATCTACTACATGAGTCCGGAGAATACATTGCAACAGGCGGTCGGATTACCGGATCAAAAGACCTTAAATATCATCATGGGAAATAAATAATATTAAATCATGGATAACTGGAATATATACAGCTTTTCAGTTATCCTGAAAACCGCAAGAATTGATCACAAACAATAAATCGACTATGCTATTTTAGAAAAACTTAATCATGAATTAAGTAAAAGAACATAATAAATACAAATATATTAATTCATATTATAGATTTAATGAATATCATGATGAGTGCAATGATATGAATGGAGTACATCATGGCCAATCTTTACGACTTAAAAAAATTTGACTTGAATTTACTGGTAATCTTCGAGTGCATTTACCAACATCTCAGCATTAGTAAGGCTGCAGAATCGCTATATATAACGCCCTCTGCGGTTAGTCAGTCCCTGCAGCGCTTACGTACACAGTTTAATGATCCTTTGTTTACTCGTGCCGGAAAAGGTATTACGCCAACGACTACTGGGTTAAATCTTCATCATCATCTTGAGAAAAACCTTAGAAACCTGGAACAAACAATAAATATCGTCAATAAATCTGAATTAAAGAAAAAATTTATAATCTATGGTCCACAATTCATCTCTGCGACAAACGGCAGCCTTTTGATCAATAGTCTGCGCCAGGATGCGATTATCGACATTGAACATCATGACATTATGATGGCCGTAGAAAGCGCCGAAGATTTACTGGCTTACCGCAAAGCGGATCTCGTAGTGACATTGGCACCGGTTATCAGTCGTTCTGTAAGCTGTGTCCCATTTCAGTCAATTCGTAATACACTCATCTGTAGTACTACCCATCCGAGAATAAATGAACGGAGTACCCATGCACAAATTCTTGATGAAGAATTTACCTTTCTGATATCTAAAATCCCTGGATTAGAAGATTTCCAGATGGAAATAGAGGCACTCATGGCAGACCGTAAAATATCGTTTCGCAGTTCCTCTCTGTTTACCATTATTAATACAATTGCAGTTACCGATTTAATTGGTATTGTGCCTTACGAATTATATCGCAGTTACCATAAAACACTTCAGCTAAAGCAAATAAAACTTGAACACCCGCTGCCCTCAAACACGCTTTATATGTCCTATAATAAATCATCATTAAATAATCTTGCATTCTCACGATTCATTGATCGTTTGAATGACAATTTATAATAAACATCTATCCATTGGTAAAATGTTTTTCAATGAAAAATTCATAATGTAAATACATAAAATAATATATCTTATTTGAATTTATTTATTTTATAATTAAAAAACTATCACATTATCTACCTGTCTGGTTCAGAGAGCATCTTTAGATGTCTATTTATAAAATTCCTCTTCCGCTCAATATTCTGGAAGCGGCACAAGAGCGTATTACCTGGACACTCAACACCCTACCCCGCGTTTGTGTCTCATTTTCTGGCGGTAAAGATTCAGGCTTAATGCTTCATCTAACCGCGAATCTGGCCAGAAAAATGGGAAAAAAAATATACGTTCTGTTTATCGACTGGGAAGCACAGTTTTCTTTAACTATTCACTATATTCAGTCCCTACGAGAGCAGTATGCAGATGTCATTGAAGAATTTTATTGGGTAGCGCTGCCTCTTACGACGCAAAACTCTCTTTCTCAGTATCAACCCGAATGGCAATGCTGGGAACCTGATGTTGAATGGGTACGCCAGCCCCCGGAAGATGCGATAACCGATCCGACATTTTTCTCGTTTTATCAACCGAGTATGACGTTTGAACATTTCGTGCGTGAATTTGCCGAATGGTTTTCGCAAAAACGTCCGGCGGCCATGATGATCGGCATCCGGGCTGACGAGTCCTATAACCGTTTCGTTGCTATCGCCAGTTCGAATAAACAGCGTTTTGCCGACGATAAACCCTGGACTACGGCCGCACCAGGCGGTCATAGCTGGTACATTTACCCCATCTACGACTGGAAAGTGGCTGATATCTGGACCTGGTATGCAAATCATCAAAGTCTCTGCAACCCACTGTATAACCTAATGTATCAGGCAGGCGTCCCTCTGCGTCACATGCGAATTTGCGAACCTTTTGGCCCGGAGCAACGGCAGGGATTATGGCTCTATCACGTTATCGAACCGGATCGCTGGGCTGCTATGTGCGCACGAGTCAGCGGTGTAAAAAGCGGCGGAATTTACGCCGGACATGACAATCATTTCTATGGGCATCGGAAAATCCTCAAGCCAGAGCATTTAGACTGGCAAGAGTATGCATTATTGCTGCTCGATAGCATGCCGGAGAAAACAGCTGAGCATTACCGCAATAAAATCGCCATTTATTTGCACTGGTATCAGAAAAAAGGCATCGAGGTTCCACAAACCCAGCAAGGGGACATTGGCACGAAAGATATCCCCTCTTGGCGGCGAATATGCAAAGTTTTACTCAATAACGATTACTGGTGCCGGGCATTATCATTTAGTCCTACGAAAGCGAAGAACTATCAGCGTTATAACGAACGGATAAAAGGAAAACGTCAGGAATGGGGGATACTATGCAACAACGATTAACGCAGGATTTAACCCAATTTCTCGCCAGCTTGCCGGAAGACGATCGCATCAAAGCGATTAATGAAATCCGCATGGCGATCCATCAGGTTAGCCCCTTTCGTGAAGAGCCCGTGGATTGCGTTCTGTGGGTTAAAAATAGCCAACTCGTGCCGAATGATTACAACCCCAATAATGTGGCACCGCCAGAGAAGAAGCTGCTAAAAAAATCCATTGAAATTGATGGTTTTACCCAACCTATCGTGGTGACTAACACTCAATCTGACACAATGGAGATTGTTGATGGCTTTCACCGTCATGAAATTGGTAAAGGATCTAACACGTTAAAAACGCGCTTAAAAGGGTATTTACCGGTTACCTGTCTGGGAGGGGATCGTAACGAGCGCATCGCAGCAACAATTCGCCACAACCGCGCTCGTGGACGCCATCAAATCACTGCAATGTCGGAAATCGTCCGTGAACTCAGCCAGTTGGGATGGGACGATAATAAAATTGGCAAAGAACTGGGAATGGACAGCGACGAAGTGCTGCGCCTGAAGCAAATTAACGGCCTGCAAGAACTGTTTGCCGACCGTCAATATTCCCGCGCCTGGACTGTCAAATAACTAAAGCTGGCGCAGGCGTTCAGCTGCTGCCAGCAACGTCGATTCCTTCTTGGCAAAACAGAGACGAATCAGTTTATGGGGGAAGGGATCGGCGCAAAATACCGACAGCGGGATCGCCGCCACGCCATGCTCCCGCGTCAGCCACTGGCAAAACTCAACATCATCCAGCGTAGACACGGCGCTGTATTCCACCAGCAAAAAGTAAGTACCTTCGCAGGGTAGTATCTCCAGCCGACTTTCACTTAAGGCGTTCACCAGAATATCGCGTTTCTGCCTATAAAAGTCCGGTAACGCAAGATAATGCTCAGGTTCTGCTCGCAGCATATCGGCAAGCGCCAGTTGAGCCGGGGTATTGACCGAAAAGGTCAGATACTGATGCACTTTACGGATCTCGGCGCTGATGGGCGCAGGCGCAACGCAATAGCCCACTTTCCAGCCTGTCATATGATAGGTCTTGCCAAATGAAGAAACTGCCACCGCCCGCTCACGCAACTGCGGATGCGCCAGCACGCTGGCATGGCCCTGCTGTGAAAAGTTGATGTGCTCGTACACTTCATCACTAATAACAAAAATCTCGCGCCCGGCAATCGCCTGCCACAAAGCAGCGAAATCAGCCTGTTGCCAGACGGTGGCGCTGGGGTTATGCGGGGTGTTGAGGATCACCAGTCGGGTGCGCTCGCTTAACAATGCTGCAAATTCCTGCCAGTCAACGCGAAAATGCGGAGGTTGCAGTGCAATACGTTTCACTATTCCCCCAGAAAGCGCGATGGCGGGGGCGTAACTGTCATAGCTGGGATCAAAACAAATCACTTCATCACCATTGCGCACCAATGCGGTAATCGCTGCATATAACGCTTCCGTCGCCCCTGCCGTTACGGTGATATCGCTATCGGCACCTGGTTGATAGCCATACAGACGTTCCGTTTTCTGAGCAATCGCCTCGCGCAATGCCTGCACGCCGGCCATGGGCGCGTATTGGTTTGCCCCCTGGGCAACGTGGTACGCCAGCCGCTCCTGTAAATAGCGCGGACCATCAAAATCAGGAAAGCCTTGCGACAGGTTAATCGCCTGGTGTTGCTGCGCCAGTGCGCTCATCTGGGTGAAAATAGTGGTGCCAAGTTGTGGAAGTTTGCTTTGTGGAATCAGAGGGTTATTTGTCATTTTTATTGTACCTGACGAAGTTGCGTGTTGAAGGCACTATAACACGATGCTAGTATTTGGCAATCAAGACGTTTAGATGTCTAAATAAAACGATAAGGACAACACAACATGCCTCACAATCCCATCCGCGTCGTCGTCGGCCCGGCTAACTACTTTTCACATCCAGGAAGTCTCAATCACCTGCACGATTTTTTCACTGATGAACAGCTTTCTCGCGCGGTGTGGATCTACGGCGAACGCGCCATTGCTGCGGCGCAAACCAAACTTCCGCCAGCGTTTGGGCTGCCAGGGGCAAAGCATATTTTGTTTCGCGGTCATTGCAGCGAAAGCGATGTACAACAACTGGCGGCTGAGTCCGGTGACGATCGCAGCGTGGTGATTGGCGTCGGCGGCGGCGCACTGCTCGACACCGCGAAAGCCCTCGCCCGCCGTCTCGGTCTGCCGTTTGTTGCCGTTCCGACGATCGCCGCCACCTGCGCTGCCTGGACACCGCTCTCTGTCTGGTATAACGATGCCGGACAGGCGCTGCATTATGAGATTTTCGACGACGCCAATTTTATGGTGCTGGTGGAACCGGAGATTATCCTCAATGCGCCGCAACAATATCTGCTGGCGGGGATCGGTGACACGCTGGCGAAATGGTATGAAGCGGTAGTACTGGCCCCGCAACCAGAAACGTTGCCGCTAACCGTGCGTCTGGGGATTAATAACGCGCAGGCCATTCGCGACGTCTTGTTAAACGGTAGCGAACAGGCGCTTGCCGATCAGCAAAATCAGCAGGTAACGCAATCATTTTGCGATGTGGTGGATGCCATTATTGCTGGTGGTGGGATGGTCGGTGGTCTGGGCGATCGTTTTACGCGTGTGGCGGCGGCCCATGCCGTGCATAACGGTCTGACTGTACTGCCGCAAACCGAGAAGTTTCTCCACGGCACCAAAGTTGCCTACGGTATTCTGGTGCAAAGCGCCTTGCTGGGCCAGGATGATGTGCTGGCGCAATTAACCGGGGCGTATCAGCGTTTTCATCTGCCGACTACACTGGCGGAGCTGGAAGTGGATATCAATAATCAGGCGGAGATCGACAAAGTGATTGCCCACACCTTACGTCCGGTGGAATCCATTCACTACCTGCCAGTCACGCTGACACCAGATACGTTGCGTGCAGCGTTCGAAAAAGTGGAATCGTTTAAAGCCTGACGTACAAATTCAGCAGCAGCGCGCGCCGCCTTTTCCACCGTAGCGCGCGTCCTGCCGCTCGCGGAAAAACTCTTCGTAGGTCATCGGCGTTTGATCAGGATGGTTAACCCGCATATGTTCGACATAGTTGTCGTAATCAGGCATACCGATCATCAGCTTCGCCGCCTGACCTAAATATTTTCCGGCTTTTGCCAGTGAATCAAACATCTAAACCTCCGGTAATACAAATGCCCTCCTGAATTATGAGGGCTTAATTGCTATCAACACGCTCGGGCTGAGAGTAAGGGGAACGCTCGGCACATTCCCCCACACTCTGACTTTAGTGCGCGCCTTTCGCCTGCGCCACGATCTCCTCGACATTTTCCGGCATTGGCTCATACGGCGTTTCTTTCGCCGTTGGCTTCGGCTCTTTCAATGCCGCCAGTGCCGTCTTAATCGAGAACAGTGCCAGAACCACCACGACCACCATAAAGAAGATGGTTAACCCAGCATCCAGACGGTTGTTAAACACCAGTTGCGCCAGTTGTGACTCAGTATACTGCGACGGAATATTGCCGCTGTCGATCATTGCCTGGAACTTGTTAGCAATCGCCAGGAAGCCGACTTTCGCATCCGGGCTAAACGCTTTCTGCCAGCCTGCGGTCAGGGTACAAATCAGCAACCAGGCCGTTGGTACCAGCGCCACCCAGGCGTAACGTTGACGTTTCATTTTGAACAGCACTACGGCACAGAGCATCAGCGCCATCCCTGCCAGCATCTGGTTGGCTATACCAAACAGCGGCCACAGAGTGTTAATACCGCCCAGCGGATCGACCACCCCCTGATGGAGGAAGTAGCCCCACGCCAGTACGCACAGCGCCGTTGCCAGCAGGTTAGCAGGCAGTGAATCGGTCCGTTTCAGGCCCGGAGACACCACGCCCAGCAGATCCTGCAACATAAAGCGCGCAGCACGCGTACCTGCATCCACCGCCGTCAGAATAAACAGTGCTTCAAACAGAATGGCGAAGTGATACCAGAACGCCACATCCATCATGCCGCCCAGCGCGCCGTGCAGAATGTAGGCCATCCCCACCGCCAACGTCGGCGCACCGCCCGCACGGGAAATGATCGACTGTTCACCCACTTCGCTGGCAATCTGGTTGAGCGTATCCGGAGTAATCGCAAAACCCCAGCTACTCACTACCTGCGCGGCAGAAGCGACCACATCCGCCGTTCCTGCCGGAGCCAGCACCGCCATCGGGCTGTTCATGGCGAAGTACACACCTGGATCGATGATACAGGCAGAAACTAGCGCCATAATCGCCACGAAGGATTCCATTAACATTCCGCCGTAGCCGATAAAACACGCCTGCCCTTCGTTCGCCAGCATCTTCGGCGTGGTACCGGAAGAGATCAGCGCATGGAAGCCAGACACCGCGCCACAGGCGATGGTGATAAACAGGAACGGGAACAGGTTACCAGTCCATACCGGGCCAGTACCATCAACAAATTTAGTCAACGCAGGCATGGTCAGCGTCGGGCGCATAATCAAAATGCCCACCGCCAGACCGACGATAGTCCCGATTTTCAGGAAGGTAGAGAGGTAGTCACGCGGAGCCAGCAGCAACCACACCGGCAGCACCGCCGCCACAAAACCGTAACCCACCAGCATCCAGGTCAACTGCACGCCGGTAAAGTCAAAGTACGGCGCCCAGGTCGGGCTTTCTGCCACCCAGCCGCCAGAGATAATGGCGAAAATCAGGAACACCAGGCCAATCACCGACACTTCACCAATGCGACCGGGACGCAGATAGCGCAGGTAGATCCCCATAAACAGCGCCAGCGGAATGGTGAACGCAACGGTATACGTTCCCCACGGGCTATGGGTCAGGGCTTTCACCACGATCATCGCCAGCACCGCCAGGATAATGACCATGATCATAAAGCAGGCGACCAGCGCAATCACCCCAGCAGTTGGTCCCATCTCTTCTTTGACCAGTTCACCCAGCGAGCGACCGTCGCGGCGCGTGGAAACAAACAGCACCATAAAGTCCTGCACTGCACCGGCGAGAACCACCCCGGCAAGCAGCCAGATCATCCCTGGCAGGTAACCCATTTGCGCCGCCAGTACCGGCCCCACCAGCGGGCCAGCTCCGGCAATGGCCGCAAAATGGTGACCGAACAGCACTTTTTTATCTGTCGGTACATAGTCCAGCCCGTCGTTATGGCGCACCGCTGGCGTCATACGCGTCGGGTCAACCGCCAGCACATTTTTGGCGATATACAGGCCATAAAAACGGTAAGCGATCAGATAGATACAGACCGACGCCACCACAATCCATAGCGCGTTGATCTGTTCCCCACGATTTAAAGCAATGTATCCCAGAGCAAATGCTCCCATTACAGAGAGCACTGTCCAGACGAGGTATTTCCCTGATTTGTTCATAGTTGTTATCCGTGTGCGTGTCCATAGAGATGTTACATTTTGTTTCTATAACATCTCTGCGGAATTTAACAACACGATAACCAAACAAATAAGAGTTAAAACCAATAATTAACTTCACAATGTTAACTCGATCACTCCGTTAACCGAGTTTTCCAACAATCTCATTTAATTCTGTCGGGCTCATCCCAAAACTGCCGTACCCAGCCGACAAGTGCAGCAACGCCGCTCCTGTTCATCGAAAACGACGATTTCCCAACTCTGATTTTGCCGCCCAAGATGCAACGGCTGGCAGACGCCGCGTACCTTGCCTTCAGACACCGGGCGATGATGGGTGGCGTTAAGTTCCGTGCCCACCACACACTGTCCGTCGCGGGTCATCATAAATCCTGCCATCGATCCCAGCGTTTCCGCCAGCGCTGCCGACGCGCCGCCATGCAGCAGGCCAAACGGCTGATGAGTACGGGTATCAACCGGCATTTCGGCTTCCAGCACATCATCGCCCAGATGGGTATACACAATTCCCAGATGCGCCACCATTGTGTTATCGCTGGTGGCGTTCAGTTCGTCGAGCGTTAAATGGCGTTTCCAGATCATGCTTATGCCCCCAGCGTTGAGCCGCCATCTACCACGATATCCTGTAGGGTGATATGGCTGGCGAGATCGGAAGCGAGGAACAAAATCGTGTTGGCGATCTCTTGTGGACGGGCGATTTTCCCCAGCGGAATGCCGAGTTTAAACTGCTCGCCAAAGCCGCGAATACGCTGCTCTTCGGCGTCATCGCTCACCCACAGCGTGCGTTGCATATCGGTGTCGGTTGAACCCGGCGAAACCACATTACAGCGCACACCGCTACCCGCCAGTTCCAGTCCGACGCTCAACGCCAGGCTTTTCAGCGCCGCTTTCGACGCGCCATAAGCACTCATGCCAATACGCGGCGTGTGCGCAGCGTCGGACGCCACAGTGACAATCGCCCCGCCCCGTTGGCGACGAAACTGATTCATGGTCTGCTGGAACAGGTTAAACGCACCGCCGACATTGACCGCAAAAGTCTGCTGCCAGTCTTCCTTACTGAGCTGATCGGTCGCGCCCATGCGCAAAATTCCCGCCGCATTGACCAGCACGTCCAGTCGCTCCGTTTCAGCTAACAGTCGCTGACATACCTGCGCCACCTGCGCAGCATCGGCAACATCCATTACTTCGGTCGCAAAGGGATATTGCTCCTGAGCGAACGCTTGATCAAAACCTGTAACTTCCGCTCCCGCCTCAACAAATGCCAGCGCCGTGGCGTAGCCGATACCTTTCCCCGCGCCAGTTACCCAGACATTTTTACCGCTGAAATCCATTATTTCACCTCGCGGGAGAGTAGCTTCCACCAGGCGTCGATGGTCGGGTTTTTCGCCAGCATGACAAAGTCGATATCGCCATGCACTTTGCGCCAGCGCGCCGCCAGCGCCATCATCCGCACCGAATCCAGACCGTAGTCGATCAGGTTGTCGTCATCGAACGGCTCATCGGACTCGTCCAGCAACGGCAGGATCACCTCACGCAGCGCCGCTTTGCTGGCGGGGATAGGTGCTGGCAGTAATTCTTCGGTCATCACCACCCGGCCAGAACGTCCGGCCACATATTTCAGCGACATCAAATGCTCGTCACGGCTGAAATCGGCCAGTGCATCCGCCACCATAAACGGTTTAATATCGCGCATAAATGCGTCGGTTGCGGTGGTCATACAGCCAATGTGGGCATATACCCCGGTAATAATCAGCTGGTTACGCCCACTCTCTTTGAGCATTTGCTCCAGCGGAGAACGATGAAACGCGCTGTAGCGCCACTTCACCAGCACCGTGTCGTCGGCATCTGGCGTCAGGCGATCCACCACCTTTTGCTGTTCCGGCGAGCGGGTCAGGCCCGGCCCCCACATATCATTCAACAGCGCCCGATCTTCATCGCTCTGATCTTTCGGCTGGGCAGTGTAATAAACCGGAATATTGTGCTGTTTGCAGTAGTCGCGCAGCGCCGCAATATTGGCGATCACCTGCTCCATCATCGGGCAGTTCTCACCCCAGAAGCTGACAAAATAATCCTGCATATCATGGATTAACAACGCGGCACGTTGTGGTTCAAAGGCCCAGTCGACTTTATTCTGCGGAATATCGTGAGACTCCGGCAGCGCGTAAGCCTGTAATTTTGGAATAGCCATCGTGTTCTCTCCTTCAGGCTGAAGCGCGTGACGCCAGCCACTGACGTAATTGTTTTTTATCGACTTTCCCGACCGCCGTCAGCGGAAGTGAATCCACACACTCCACGCGATCCGGTAATTTAAATTCGGCAATACCCTGTTCGCGCAGGAAACGACGCACCTGCACCGCGCGCAGCGGCTCTTTTACCACCAGGTAAGCACAGCTTTTTTCGCCCATCAGCTCATCTTCCATACTGACCAGTGCGGCGTAGATCACCGCCGGATGGCGCAGTAACAGGTTTTCGATCTCTTCGGCAGCGATCTTCTCGCCGCCACGGTTGATCTGATCTTTCTCGCGCCCCTGCACGGTGATGTAACCCTCTGGATCAATAGAGATCAGATCGCCGGAACAGTAAAAACCGTTGGCATCAAAGGCGCTGGCATTGTGCTGTGGACTTTTGTAATAACCGCGGAAGGTATACGGCCCGCGCGTCATCAGGCGTCCAACTTCCCCTTGCGGCAGTGGATTTCCGTCAGCATCTGCAACCCACACTTCGTCATCCGGACACATTGGGTAACCCTGGGTATGGATAATTTTCTCCGCGCTATCATCAAGACGGGTGTAGTTCACCAGCCCTTCCGCCATGCCGAATACCTGCTGTAACTGGCAGCCAATCTCTGCGGGAATACGCGCCGCAAGCGTGGCAGAAAGACGTGCGCCACCAACCTGTAACAGTTTCAGCGAGGCAAGCTGCGCCCGGCTTTCGCCTTCAGCCAGTGCCTGCAACCACAGGCTGACTGCTGGCGGCACCAGCGCGGTGACGTTCACCTGATGTTTTTCAATCAATGGGAAGCAGAGCGTAGCGCTGGGGTCGGCCGCCAGAACGACAGTGCCGCCAGCGAGAAATACCCCCAGCGATCCTGGCGAACTCATGGCGTAGTTATGAGCCGCCGGGATCGCGCACAGGTAGCGCGTCTGTTGTGTGAACTGACAAATCTCGACGCTACGGCGCACGCTGTAGTAATAGTCGTTATGGGTACGCGGGATCAGTTTCGGTGTGCCGGTAGTGCCGCCGGAAAGCTGGAAATAGGCCACTTCATCAGCAGGTGATGGCGTGGCAGTAAAATCTTCTGCCGGATGGTTAATCGCATCCTGCAAGTTATGCTCACCGCTGTCGTTGTGCAGTTGCACCACGCGAATGGAGGAATGTTCTGTGACGAAAGTATTGAGGAAATCATCCCCGCTAAACAGCGCATGTTGGCGATCGGCAATCAGCAATGTGGGTTCAATCTGGCTGGCATAGGCGTTCAGTTCACTACGCTGATGGCTGAACAGCGCCAGCACCGGCGCAACGCCCAGTTTCAGCAGCGCGAAAAAGGTCATGTAAAGTTCAGCGACGTTACCCAGTTGTACCAGCGCGGTTTCACCAGGTTTAATGCCCTGACGGCGCAAACTACAGGCGAGGTTATCCGCCGCCTGATTCAGCTCCCGGTAACTCAACTGCCGCTCGCCGTCGATAACCGCGATGCTATCACTCGCGGCGTGGCGGGTCAGAATGTCGGTCAGCGGCAAATCCTGCCAGTAACCTTTTTCCCGATAGCGACGGGCAAACTCTTCCGGCCAGCGGGTGAATGGAATGCTCATCCTCGCTCCTTAATGCAATCCAAAAACGTTCAACATGGTAGAAAGTTTGACGCCTGTTTCGCGCCACTCACCCAACGGTGACGACGCAGGCACAATCCCCGCTCCGGCAAACAGACGCACCTGATTTTCCCGCAGCTTCGCGCAGCGGATAGTCACCACCCACTCGCCGTTACCTTCGCTGTCACACCAACCCACAATGCCGCCAAACAGCTCGCGGTCGAACGGCTCCAGATCAGCAATAACCTGGGTCGCGGCCTGATGCGGGAAACCACTCAGCGCGGGGGTCGGATGCAGCAGGCAGGCCAGAGTCAGTGCGTTTTCTTGCGAATTCGCTTTACCTTCAAAGGGAGTTGCGAGATGCCACAGCGTCGGCGTGGTGATCAATTGTGGAGAGGAGGGAACGTGTAACTCACTACTGCGTTCGCGCAGTACCTCTTTCATCGCCTGAGTCACTAGTTCATGTTCATGGCGATCTTTTTCTGACGCCAGCAGACGATTACCCGCTTCGCGATCGAGCACTTCATCCGGCTGACGACGCGCGGAACCGGCTAACGGAATAGAGCTAAAACGCTCGCCGTCTTTGCGCAGCAGCAGTTCCGGGCTGGCCCCGAGCAGAACGCCACCATCAGCCAACGGCACATGGAAGTTGTAACTAACCGGGTTTTGCGCAATCAACCGTTCCAGCAATACGCCGCTATCAATGGAGGCGTCGGTGGTGATATCAATCAACCGTGACAACACCACTTTGTCGACCTGCGGCGTGGCGGTAAGTGCGGCGGCGCGGGCAACCATTTGTTCAAACGTGGCTTGTTCCGGAATTGTCTGGCGTTCCACCACATTCAGCGACTGGCTGCGGGTGAAACGGCGTGCGGAAGCTTGTTTTTCCTGACGGGAGAACGACTGCCAGGATTCGGGAATATACAGCGATGAAGGCTGACGTGGATCGAAGGGAATCGCCCCGACCATTACCGGATTTTTGATGCCCTGCGCTTTGGCATCGGCAAACAGCGCGGCGAGTTTTTGCTGGAAGGGACTGTCGGGCGAATCCCCGTTCACAGCCGGTTCATCGAAGCGGGCGAAACATCCTGACGTCGTAAAACTGCGGTACGGCGACATAAAGAAAAAGCGATTGGGCGCAAGTGTTGCCATGGTCTGCTGTACTTCCTCAGCCAGTGACGTATCCATATCATCCTCCACAAAATGATAAAGGCTTTAATAATGATTATCATTTATATTTTCGGTCGCTAACCTAAAAGCAAACGCGCACTATGTCAACTCTTGAGGTAACGCAATCTGCAACTCGGGGTTGCATCTGGTTGTGGTTACAATGAAAATGAGAAGCATTAACTTCATTAATAACAGGACGCTGATTTGTGAGACTCGCCCCGCTCTACCGCACCGCTCTTCTACTAACAGGCTTTTTACTTTCAGGAATATCCGCAGTGCAGGCCGCCGACTGGCCGCGTCAGGTGACTGACAGCCGCGGCACTCATATGCTGGAAAGCCAGCCACAGCGCATCGTCTCAACCAGCGTCACGCTGACGGGTTCGTTGCTGGCGATTGATGCCCCAGTGATTGCCAGTGGTGCAACTACGCCAAATAACCGCGTCGCGGATGACCAGGGATTCTTGCGCCAGTGGAGCGAGGTGGCGAAAGAACGCAAACTGCAGCGCCTCTATATCGGGGAACCGAACGCCGAAGCCGTTGCCGCGCAAATGCCAGATCTGATTTTAATTAGCGCCACCGGCGGTGATTCGGCGCTGGCGCTGTACGATCAGCTTTCCACCATCGCGCCGACGTTAATCATCAATTACGACGACAAAAGCTGGCAGTCGCTGTTAACGCAGTTAGGCGAAATTACCGGGCATGAGAGACAAGCGGCAGAGCGGATTGCACAGTTTGATAAGCAACTGGCGGCGGCGAAAGCGCAGATCAAACTGCCGCCGCAGCCGGTTACCGCCATTGTTTATACTGCTGCCGCGCACAGTGCCAATCTCTGGACGCCGGAATCAGCACAAGGGCAGATGCTGGAACAACTCGGCTTTACGCTGGCGAAATTGCCCGCAGGGTTAAACGCCAGCCAAAGCCAGGGCAAACGCCATGACATCATTCAGCTTGGTGGGGAAAATCTGGCGGCAGGGTTAAATGGCGAGTCACTATTCCTGTTCGCTGGTGATCAGAAAGACGCCGATGCAATTTATGCCAATCCGCTGCTCGCGCACCTGCCTGCAGTACAAAACAAGCAGGTTTATGCGCTGGGAACCGAGACGTTCCGACTGGATTACTACAGCGCCATGCAAGTGCTGGAACGACTTAAGGCGCTGTTTTAAGTATTAGCTGTCAGACGCTGTCACCTGCGGCGGCGTCTGGCGAAAACGCCGCAACTTTACCAGCACCAGCAACAACAACACACCGATAATCAACAAAGCAAAACCGCTCGCGCTTGCGGAAGCCACCGGTGTCATCATCGCCCCCAGACCGCCCAGCAGCGCAGCGCCTATGGCATCGCCCGTCACGTTCTGTGCCGTCCACAAACCGTTAATCCGCCCTAACATCGCTTCCGGCGTCTGTGTTTGCAGCATTGTATATTGCAGCAACGAACTGACCGCGCTCAGCCAGCCGAACAGCGCCAGACAAACCACGCCTAAAATCCACATCGGCATCAGGCCAAACAGACCAATGGCGAGGAACGATCCCAGCGTGGAGAGCAGCATCAATAACCCTGGTCGCGCACTATGTGCCAGCTTCCCGCTGGTTAACGCACCAATAGCCGCGCCGAACGGGATCGCCGCATAGAGAAAACCAATCTGTGCCGCCGACATCTGCCAGTTGGTAGCCAGCGCCGGATACAGTACTCGCACCGCGCTCGCCATCGTCAATAAACCACCCAGCAGCGCAATGCCGCCCACCAGCGGGCTGGCGAGCAGAAAACGAAATCCTGCCAGTAATGATTTCAACGGATGCTCACGCGGCTGCGGTGGCGGTGGCAACGCCGGAAGGCTTAACAACGGTAGCAAGGTAATAAACGTGCCCGCCGCCGCCAGCCCATAGTTCCAGGCTACACCGCCAGTCGCCAGCAGTAAGCCGCCAATCATAGGCGAAATCACCGATCCCAGCCGCACGGTCAACATGGTGATCGCCCCGGCCTGCATTAAATTTTCACGCCCTACCAGTGCAGGTGTCGCCGCCAGTAGCGCCGTAACGCCAAGTGACGCGAAAAAGCCATCCCATAATCCGAGTAAATAGATTGCCAGCAAAGACGGCTCCGGCAGCAGCGCGTTCAGGCACAGTCCAATGAAGCCAATGCCACAGGTGCCGCGCGCCAGCAGAATCACTTTTTTGCGCTCATAGCGATCCGCCAGCACGCCGCCGACCATCAAACCGACAAACATCGCGCCGCCGGTCAGCGTCACCGAAAGCCCCACCTGCCAGGTAGAATGCGTCATCATCTGGATCTGCACCGGCACCGCGACGCCGAGCAAACCCAGAGAAACAATAGAGATAAAACGAGCGAGGAATACTGCGCGAAACGCCGGGTGCGTTTTCAACAGGCTGAGGTTAAGCAGCCAGGATTGTTTATTCATTACAATGCCTTGCCATCAAATATTTTAAATACCTATTCTTAGGCTGCACATGCTAACATATCCAAATAAGATCGATAACGATAATTAATTTCATTATCATGGAAGTTCGTATGTCTGGTTCTGTTGCCGTGACACGCGCCATTGCCGTGCCCGGATTGCTGTTATTACTGATTATCGCGACGGCATTAAGCCTGCTCATTGGGGCAAAATCACTCCCCGCTTCCGTCGTGCTGGAGGCCCTCTCCGGCACCTGTCAGAGCGCCGACTGCACCATCGTCCTCGACGCGCGACTGCCGCGTACCCTTGCCGGTTTACTGGCAGGCAGTGCGCTTGGGCTTGCCGGGGCGTTAATGCAAACCCTCACCCGAAATCCACTTGCCGATCCTGGTTTACTTGGCGTGAATGCCGGAGCCAGCTTTGCCATTGTGCTGGGTGCGGCGCTGTTTGGTTACTCATCCGCGCAGGAACAACTGGCGATGGCTTTCGCCGGGGCGCTGGTGGCCTCGTTGATTGTAGCCTTTACCGGCAGCCAGGGCGGCGGGCAGTTAAGTCCGGTGCGTTTAACCCTGGCGGGCGTGGCGCTGGCGGCGGTGCTGGAAGGGCTGACCAGCGGCATCGCCCTGCTTAATCCTGACGTCTACGATCAACTGCGTTTCTGGCAAGCCGGTTCGCTGGATATTCGTAATCTACACACTTTAAAAGTGGTGCTGATCCCGGTGCTGATCGCCGGAGCAACTGCGCTATTACTGAGTCGCGCGCTGAACAGTTTAAGCCTTGGCAGTGACACCGCGACGGCGCTGGGCAGTCGCGTGGCGCGCACACAGTTGATTGGTCTGCTGGCGATTACCGTGCTTTGTGGTAGTGCGACGGCGGTAGTTGGCCCGATTGCCTTTATTGGCCTGATGATGCCGCATATGGCGCGTTGGCTGGTAGGTGCCGATCATCGCTGGTCGCTGCCCGTCACGCTACTCGCTACCCCTGCCCTGCTGCTGTTTGCCGATATCATCGGGCGTGTGATTGTGCCCGGCGAGCTGCGCGTTTCCGTGGTCAGTGCCTTTATTGGCGCGCCAGTGCTGATCTTCCTCGTGCGACGTAAAACACGAGGTGGCGCATGATTTACGTCTCTCGCCGATTAATCATCACCTGCTTACTGCTGATTACCGCCTGCGTGGTGGCGAGTGTCTGGGGATTACGCAGCGGTGCCATCACGCTGGAAACCTCGCAGGTATTCGCCGCGCTGATGGGTGATGCGCCGCGCAGTATGACGATGGTGGTCACCGAATGGCGTTTACCACGCGTGCTGATGGCGTTGTTAATTGGCGCGGCGCTGGGCGTCAGCGGCGCGATTTTTCAGTCGTTGATGCGTAACCCACTCGGCAGCCCTGACGTAATGGGCTTTAACACCGGAGCGTGGAGCGGCGTGCTGGTGGCGATGGTGCTGTTTGGTCAGGACCTGACGGCTATCGCGCTGGCAGCAATGGCAGGGGGTATTGTCACGTCACTGCTGGTCTGGCTGCTTGCCTGGCGTAACGGCATCGACACCTTTCGGTTGATTATTATCGGCATCGGCGTCCGCGCCATGTTGGTGGCCTTTAATACCTGGCTGCTGCTGAAAGCGTCTTTAGAAACGGCGCTAACCGCAGGATTATGGAATGCCGGATCGCTCAACGGCCTGACGTGGGCAAAAACCTCGCCTTCCGCGCCCATCATTATATTGATGCTCATTGCCGCCGCCTTACTGGTACGGCGAATGCGCTTGCTGGAGATGGGCGATGACACCGCCTGCGCGCTGGGCGTCAGTGTCGAACGTTCGCGTCTGTTAATGATGCTGGTGGCGGTGGTGCTTACCGCTGCGGCAACGGCGCTTGCCGGGCCGATTTCCTTTATTGCTCTAGTCGCGCCGCACATTGCCCGACGCATTAGCGGCACCGCTCGCTGGGGGCTGACCCAGGCGGCGCTGTGCGGAGCGCTGTTACTGCTGGCGGCCGATCTCTGCGCTCAGCAACTGTTTATGCCGTATCAACTTCCGGTTGGTGTCGTTACCGTCAGCCTCGGCGGTATTTACCTTATCGTCTTGTTAATTCAGGAGTCTCGCAAAAAATGACCGAATCAGTAGCCCGTTTGCGCGGCGAACAGTTAACCCTCGGATATGGCAAATATACCGTTGCGGAAAATTTGACTGTAGAAATTCCTGATGGTCACTTCACGGCAATTATCGGGCCAAATGGCTGCGGTAAATCCACGTTACTGCGTACCCTAAGCCGCCTGATGACACCTGCTCACGGGCATGTCTGGCTGGATGGCGAGCACATTCAACATTACGCCAGTAAAGAAGTTGCACGCCGGATTGGTCTACTGGCGCAAAATGCTACCACGCCGGGAGATATCACCGTGCAGGAGCTGGTAGCACGCGGGCGTTACCCGCATCAACCGCTGTTTACTCGCTGGCGGAAAGAAGATGAAGAAGCGGTAACAAAAGCGATGCAGGCCACGGGAATTACCCATCTGGCGGATCAAAGCGTGGACACCCTCTCCGGCGGACAACGCCAGCGAGCGTGGATCGCGATGGTGCTGGCCCAGGAAACGGCGATTATGCTGCTTGATGAACCAACGACCTGGCTGGATATCAGTCATCAAATTGATTTGTTGGAACTGCTAAGCGAACTGAACCGTGAGAAAGGCTATACCCTGGCGGCAGTGCTGCACGATCTTAATCAGGCCTGTCGTTACGCCAGCCATTTGATTGCATTGCGGGAAGGGAAAATTGTTGCTCAGGGAGCGCCGAAGGAGATTGTCACTGCTGAATTGATCGAGCGCATTTATGGTCTGCGCTGCATGATTATTGACGATCCAGTTGCCGGAACGCCGCTTGTGGTGCCGCTCGGACGAACGGCACCTTCAACCGCGAAGATTTAAACTAAGTGGTCTGCCATCATGGCATCCTGTTTTCTGGATGCCATCGCATGGCGCAACAGCACGCCACCACAAGCCACCATACCGCCGATCAACGCGGAAAGGATCACAATAATCGCTTTGCCCGGACCGTCTTTTTTCACCGGCAACGTCGGACGCAACTGATATTTAAACGGCGTAAAATCAACATCGTTGACATTTGCTTTTGTTAATTGTTCTACAAGATACTGACGATTACGTAATTCACCATTCAGTTCCGCAACATCGGTGACCGCTTTTTCAATTTCCAGTTTGCGTTCAATACCGTCTGCGCCGAGAGAAATAGAAAAATCAGGGTCATCTTTTACTGCCTGACCATTACTGTAAACAGGTTTTTTAATGCCTGCTGCATTAGCAATATCGAGTGAATAATTGAGCCGCTGAATGTTTGCATCAAGTTGGTTTTTCGTTTTAATGCGATCCTGCGCCAGCTTTTCTTTTTCAAACTGGGTTTTGATTTCCAGTTTATTACGGACGTTTTCTATCGACTCTTTCACCACCAACGCAGAGATATAATCGATATACCCGGCCAACACTTTCTGTGCCTCTTCACTGGTTGGCGCGGTAAAACTTAGCGTCCAAGAGGTATACAATGACGGTTCATCTTTTTTCTTACTGGCATTGTCATCCACCGCTTTCATTTTTTCGCTCAATGCGACAATTGCGCGATGCAAATCTAGTTCGTCGATTTTCGCCTCTTTCAATTGGTTCATCACATAAGGTGATGAACGCAAGTACTCTTCCAGCAAGCTAACAGACTGAAACTTTTTGATAAACAGGTTAAATGCTTCTGTACGATCAATTTTGATATCCAGATCCAGTACCCGAAGGTTAGTAAATGTTTTCTCCAGATCTTGCCATTGCACAGGTTCTGCCGGCGTTATAACCGCCGCACTGGTCCATTTTTGCGGTAGGATAAATGACACCAGCAACCCGATACAGGCAAAGGCAAAAACGACAGCCATGATCTGTTTTTTTGCGTGCCATAAAACTTCGATAAGATTAAGTAAATCAATTTCATTATTACCGGCTGGCGCCAGATGATAATCGGGAAAATGCGAGTCGCTTTCCTGCTTAATATTCAGTGTTGACATACGGTATAACCTGAAAATGAGTCCAATGAGGGTAAATTTCCACGGCGCACACTTTACCAGTTGGTGAGAATTATCCGAAGCTGAACTTTGTAAATTCCACGCAGCAAACGCAATGTTTGGCGCATTTTCAGACAAACCACTCAGTAAATATTAATACGATAAATAACAAAATCCATAATTATTTATCGTAATTATGGATTTGCATTTAAGATAAAGTTATTTATTTAGCGCGGCACGAATAATTGGTCCAATTTTTTCAAATGCGATTGGAGAAATAATATCCACATGCGCGCAATCCTGGCGATAAATATCCAGCTCAGCTATCCACGGCGACCAGGCGTGTTCGGGACTCATACCTTCCTGAAGTGTACGCTCCGCAACAAACAGCGTAGCTTTGCCATCAAACGGTTCACTATGGGCGGTGGTTAATAGCCGCACTGCATCGGCATAATTGCCTTCAATGGTGGTAAACAACTCTGTCGACGCCGTTCCCTGCTGGGCTGCCAGAAAGGCCTCGCGCTCGCGGTTAATCTCCGCCAGCACTTCCGAGTCCAGACCATTGGCTTCTTTTTCCTGCCAGTTTTGCGTTTCTGGCGGCCAGGTATCCAGCAAGCCAAGAAATGCCACCTGTTCGCCACGGGCACGCAGCCGCGCCGCAATGCCCTGCGCCAGCGTACCGCCCAGCGAATACCCCAGCAGGTAATAAGGACCGTGCGGTTGTTGCTCAAGTAACGTTGCCAGATGCGCTTCGCAGACTTCATCCAGATTTGCCGCCGTCTGCATGGGGCCATAAGGGCGCGGCGACTGAATACCGATAATCGACCACTGTGGATCGAGATAACGCGAGAGCACGCTAAACTGCCAGGCAAAACCGGACGCCGGATGGAAACAAAACAGCGTCGGGCCATTACCTTCACGCAACGGCAGAATGGTTTCGAATCCCATACGCCAGGAGCTGTCTTCTTCACCATCAATAATCGTTGCGAGTTTGGCGACGGTTGACGCGACCATCACCTGCCCCGGCGTCACCTGGCGAGCAAACTGCCGACTTAACTGCGCTGCCAGTTTCATTGCCAGTAGTGAATGACCGCCAAGCGCAAAGAAATCAGCATCGGCATCCTGCACGTCACAACCCAGCAACGACGCGAATGCCGCGGCGATAATCGTTTCACTGCCCGCTTTCGGCGCACGCCCCGGCGCTTGTGCCTTCAGTTCAGGCAACGGTAAGGCTTTGCGATCCAGTTTGCCATTGGCGCTAAGTGGTAACTGTGGAAGTTGCAGCAGAACCACGGGCACCATATGCGGTGGCAATGTTTCGCGAAGCTGCGCCTGCAATGCGCTGGTATCCAGCGGCAGGCCCGATTGCGACACCAGATACCCCACCAACTGCCGCGCATCACCACCAGTAGCTGCCGCCTGGTTAATTACACAGGCATGAGTAACAGCCTGTTCGACATCCGGCAGCGCCTGCATCACGCGATCGATTTCGCCCAGTTCGATACGCTGACCGCGAATTTTTAGCTGATCGTCACTGCGCCCGAGGTACTCCACCGCGCCGTTATCCAGCCAGCGGGCAACGTCTCCAGTACGGTACATCCGTTCACCAGGGGCAAAAGGATCGGCAATAAAGCGGCTAGCGGTCAGATCGGGTCGTCCAAGATACCCCTGCGCCAGTTGAATGCCGGTGAGATAGAGATCTCCCGCCACACCCGGCGGCACCGGATGCATCATCGCATCGAGAATGCGCAGGCCCGTGTTCCACACCGGATAACCAATCGGCACGCTGCTGCCGCGCACCTGTGCCAGTTCTTCGCCAAAAGCCGGATACCAGCTGACATCTACCGCCGCTTCCGTCGGGCCATATAGATTATGCAACGGCGCGCCGGTTAACTGTTGCCATTCGCGGCATAAATCAGCCGGTAAGGCCTCACCACTACAGAAAACCTGTTTCAACGTCGCGCAATTCTGGCGAGCGGTTTGCGGAGTCAGCGATGCAACAAATGCCGCCAGCATCGACGGCACAAAGTGCGTGGTCGTTACGCCATATTCGGCAAAGAATTGCTGCATAGCGAGCGGGTCGCGGTGCGCTTCCGGTTCAGCCATCACCAGTTTCGCCCCGGCAATAAACGGCCAGAAAAACTCCCACACCGAGACATCAAAACTGCACGGCGTTTTTTGGGCAACGACATCTTCGCCTGTAAGCGGGTAGTGGTTTTGCATCCAAAGCAGACGGTTAACGATAGCCGTCTGCCCGACCATTACCCCTTTTGGCCTGCCAGTGGAACCGGAGGTGAAGATGATATAAGCCGTGTGGTGCGGTTGTGAAAGTTGCAGCGGCGCACTGCTCTGTGCGGTAAGCGGGGCGTTATAGCAAAGGCTGGTTAAATCTGGAACATCAGCAAAGCGCGGCAGTTGAGCGTCGGTGGTGATTAACAGCGACGGACGCGCATCTTCCAGCATCATTTTCAGGCGATCGTCCGGATAGCCGGTATCCAGCGGTAACCAGGCCGCACCTGCTTCAACAATCGCATGTAGCGCCAGGGTCAAAAAGACCGAGCGCGGTAATGCCACCGCCACGCTGTCGCCTGGTTTAACGCCGCGCTTACGCAGCAGATTCGCCAGCGCCACCACCTGCTCGCGCATTTCCCGATAGCTAAACTGGTAACGCGCATCAACCAGCGCCGGAGCATCCGGTGTTTTTGCCGCTTGTTCTGCCACCAGCGCGCTCAGCGTGGTTTCTGGAATCTCAACCTGAGTGGCGTTGATCTGCGCCAGCTGCGCATACTCACCTTGCAGCATAATATCGACATCGCCGCACAACAGCGCTGGATCCGCGGCGAACTGGGCGATCAGCATTTTTAGGCGTTCAGCATGCTGGATTAACGTTGGCTCATCGTAACGCTGTTTATTGGCGAGGATCTCAATACTCAAATCACCGTGTTCATCCGGGAACAGCGCCAGTTCAAGGTCATTAACCGGACCGGTTGCCAGGGTATGGGTTTGCGCCTGAACACCAGGAATATCCAGTTGATAATCAAATACCTTGATATTGAGTACCGGACCGAACAACGGTTCCTCTCCTGCCGCTCGCCCGCTGTCACGGACAATTTGTTCGGCATCGTAACGTTGATGGCGACGCATTTTTTTCAGTTGAGCCGCCAGTCGGGTTGCCAGTTGCGGCAATGTTTCTTGCGCCGTAATGTGAATACCCAACGGCAAAACGTTGAGCACGGGTCCGGTAGCCGTCAGCGCCGCCGACCCCAGTCGACGCATAAAGATAAATCCGGCGGCGTAGTCCATGCGGTTGCACAATCGCCCCAGCCACAAAGCCGCCAGCGCAAGAGCTAAATCGGTACGCTGCACACCTGAAAGTTGCGTAGCCAGCTGGCGGAATTCCCCGTCGGTAAATACCAGTTTCAGGCGTAAAATATCTGCCGAAGCGCTGCGCCCCGGTAAAGGTGCCGGAGAAAGTGACGCGGGCGGCGGCACTTGACGACGCTGTTCCGCCCAGAATGCCGCATCACGCTGCCAGGCCTCGCTTTCACGGTATTGCTGGTACTCTTCCACCACATCAGCGAAAGGCGTAAACGGCGAAGCAGGCGTTGGTTCGCCACGCAGCCATGCGCGGTAAATGTTGGCGATCTGGCGGGTAATGGCCGGGAAACTGAAGCCATCGACCAGCAAATGGTGATAACGCTGATACCAGTACCAGCGGTTATCCGCCACCTGTATCAGCTGATGAAAGACCAGTGGTTTACCGCTATCGACGCGCAGATTTTGTTGCAAATCTGCCTGCATTAATGCCTGCGCAGTACCGTGCGGATCAATGTTGGTTCTCAGGTCGATAATTTCTGGCAGTTCGAATGTCAGCGCATCATCGACCCACTGCCAGACTTCGCCGTTATCTTCCGTAAAACGCATCCGCAGCGTATCAGCTTGCGCTAATCCGGCAACCACCGCGCGGGCCAGTAATGGCGCATCAACCTCTCCGGTTAACTCAACGTAATGCGCCACGCTCCAGGCGGAGGGTAAATCCGACAGTTTTTCTGCCATCCAGATGCCGGGCTGTGCGGCGACCAAAGGTAAATGCTGGCTCATTGCGCCTCCTGCAACTGGGTGAAATTCGCCGGTGTCAGAGTACGCCAGTGGGCTTCCAGCCACTGCTGGCAGGACGCCTGTGACTGCGGCTGACACACAACGTCCCAGCCTGCTGGTAACGCGCATTGTTGCGGCCACAGACTGAATTGCCCCTGCGCATTGCGCAAAATGTAAAACGCTCCCTGTGGATCATCGAAGGGATTACTGAATGCCATATTCAACTCCTGTCATGGAAAAGCGGTTGCCAGAGGTCGATTAGCCCCTGCATCAAGCCGCCGCGCCAACAAAGCGCATCATGTCCGCCGTCAACCTGACGCCAGAAAATGGATTCTTTTATGGGGTGTAATTGCGCATACAGCGCCTGATTGGCCCGCATGATCATCGGCTCGCGAATACCCGCTTCCAGCACAATGCGCAGACCTTCGGCGCTAACTTCACCAGCTTTTAGCTGTTCAAGTAACACGCCCTCTTGCTGCCCGCCCCGATGCGGCCACCAGAACGATCCTGACTGGCTTAATACACAACCAAAGCGTTCAGGCCAGTGCAGTCCGGCATACAGCGCGGAAAGCCCACCAAAACTCTGTCCGGCGACCACGGTGCAATCGGCACGATCGCTAAAAGGGGCAATAGCTTTCACCAGGGGTAATAACTCTTGCTGTACTGCCAGCCAGAAATCAGCATTACACGGCAGTTCGTGGGCGCGGTGCGTGGTGTCGATAGCGTCGATCAACACATACACGGCGGGAGGAAGTTGCTGACGATGGGTCAGCGAAGTCAGCGCAGGCCAGACGGGCATACTCTGCGCCCAAAATTCGCCATCAAGCAAAACTGCCAGCGGGCGTTCTCCTGCTGTGACATCTCCGGTGGTAAAAATCCATACACGGCGTGAATTTTTCAACCGTTCACTTTTCCAGATAATTTCTTTAGCAGGCGTTTCTGGCGCTTGCGGACAATCCCAACCTGGTTGCAGGGGCGCTTGCGGCATTTCGAGTGCAGAAACAGTGTGCCCTCGCCCGCCTTTCCAGCTTTGTGGATTCAGCGGATCGGCTATCGCCAGGGGGAGTAATTTTTGCCATCCCTCGCGTAACTCGAGGCGATCAGGGGATGGTGCAGAAAAAATGTCATCGCGTTCGCTGGGAATAAAACAGTAGCTGCCGCGCCAGTTGGCATTGAGTTGTGTCGTCCACTGCCAGACATCGGTACCTGCAATTCGCTGCATCGACTGGGGGCGGCTATTTTGATGGTGATCGGTGACGCCAGTGATGTAGACCCATACGCGCTTTATTGTCGAGTAGTCTTCAGAACCTTGTGGATCACGCCACCAGAAAGTGACCTCAAACATTTCGTCATTAAGACGCTGCCATTCAGGGCCATGTTTCGATTGCCACCAGCTATCACTTCCCACCTTTAACGCCGCCACATCATAACCTTATGTTTATTGTTAATTTTTTCATTGATCGCAGAAATATATTGATAATATTATTGATAACTATTTGCATTTGCAATAGCGTAATGGCGCGCCGTGGGAAGCGCGGACATTTATTAACCAACTGCACTGCGTGTCTTTCAGGATCAAAGGTTTTCGCGGTAGCGGGATACGTCGTGTTGATGACGACCATGCCCGACAGTTGCAATTCGTGGCAAAAATGCAGGAATAAAACAATGAACAAGAAGATTCATTCCCTGGCCTTGTTGGTCAATCTGGGGATTTATGGGGTAGCACAGGCACAAGAGCCAACCGATACTCCTGTTTCACATGACGATACCATTGTCGTTACCGCCGCCGAGCAGAACTTGCAGGCGCCTGGCGTTTCTACCATCACCGCAGATGAAATCCGCAAAAACCCCGTTGCCCGCGATGTGTCGGAAATCATCCGTACCATGCCAGGCGTTAACCTGACCGGCAACTCCACCAGTGGTCAGCGTGGTAATAACCGCCAGATTGATATTCGCGGCATGGGGCCGGAAAACACGCTGATTTTGATTGACGGCAAGCCGGTCAGCAGCCGCAACTCGGTGCGTCAGGGCTGGCGTGGCGAGCGCGATACCCGTGGTGATACTTCCTGGGTGCCGCCTGAAATGATTGAACGTATTGAAGTTCTGCGTGGTCCGGCAGCTGCGCGTTATGGCAACGGCGCGGCGGGCGGCGTAGTTAACATCATTACCAAAAAAGGCAGCGGCGAGTGGCACGGCTCATGGGATGCTTATTTCAACGCCCCAGAACATAAAGAGGAAGGTGCCACCAAACGAACCAACTTCAGCCTGACCGGTCCGCTGGGAGATGAATTCAGCTTCCGTCTATATGGCAACCTCGACAAAACCCAGGCCGACGCGTGGGATATTAACCAGGGGCATCAGTCCGCGCGTGCCGGTACATATGCGGATACGCTGCCCGCCGGGCGCGAAGGGGTGATCAACAAGGATATTAATGGCGTAGTTCGCTGGGACTTCGCGCCTCTGCAATCACTCGAACTGGAAGCAGGCTACAGCCGCCAGGGCAACCTGTATGCGGGCGACACCCAGAACACCAACTCCGATTCCTATACCCGCTCGAAATATGGTGATGAAACCAACCGCTTGTATCGCCAGAACTACTCACTGACCTGGAACGGCGGCTGGGATAACGGCGTGACCACCAGCAACTGGGTACAGTACGAACACACGCGTAACTCGCGTATCCCGGAAGGTCTGGCGGGCGGCACCGAAGGGAAATTTAACGAAAAAGCGACACAGGATTTCGTCGATATCGATCTTGATGACGTGATGCTGCACAGCGAAGTTAACCTGCCGATTGATTTCCTTGTTAACCAGACGCTGACGCTGGGTACGGAGTGGAATCAGCAGCGGATGAAGGACTTGAGTTCCAACACCCAGGCGCTGACCGGAACGAATACCGGTGGTGCTATTGATGGCGTGAGCGCCACCGACCGTAGCCCATATTCAAAAGCAGAAATTTTCTCGTTGTTTGCCGAAAACAACATGGAGCTGACTGACAGCACCATCGTAACGCCAGGGCTGCGTTTCGATCATCACAGCATTGTTGGCGATAACTGGAGTCCGGCGCTGAACATATCGCAAGGTTTAGGCGATGACTTCACGCTGAAAATGGGCATTGCCCGCGCCTATAAAGCGCCGAGCCTGTACCAGACCAACCCGAACTACATTCTCTACAGTAAAGGTCAGGGCTGTTACGCCAGCGCGGGCGGCTGCTATCTGCAGGGGAACGATGACCTGAAAGCGGAAACCAGTATCAACAAAGAGATTGGTCTGGAGTTCAAACGCGACGGCTGGCTGGCGGGCGTCACCTGGTTCCGTAACGATTATCGCAATAAGATTGAAGCGGGCTATGTGGCTGTAGGGCAAAATGCGGCTGGCACCGATCTCTACCAGTGGGATAACGTGCCGAAAGCGGTGGTTGAAGGTCTGGAAGGATCGTTAAACGTACCGGTTAGCGAAACGGTGATGTGGACCAATAACATCACTTATATGCTGAAGAGTGAAAACAAAACCACGGGCGACCGTTTGTCGATCATCCCGGAATATACGTTGAACTCAACGCTGAGCTGGCAGGCACGGGAAGATTTGTCGATGCAAACGACCTTCACCTGGTACGGCAAGCAGCAACCGAAGAAGTACAACTATAAAGGTCAGCCAGCGGTTGGCCCGGAAACCAAAGAAATCAGTCCGTACAGCATTGTTGGCTTGAGCGCGACCTGGGATGTGACGAAGAATGTCAGTCTGACCGGCGGCGTGGACAACCTGTTCGACAAGCGTTTGTGGCGTGCGGGTAATGCCCAGACCACAGGCGATCTGGCAGGCGCCAACTATATCGCAGGTGCCGGGGCGTATACCTATAACGAGCCGGGACGTACGTGGTACATGAGCGTTAATACTCACTTCTGATGCTAACGTCAGATTGTTGACAAAGTGCGCGTCGTTCATGCCGGATGCGGCGTGAACGCCTTATCCGGCCTACAAAAATCTTGTCAATTCAATATATTGCAGGACCACGTAGGCCTGATAAGCGTAGCGCATCAGGCAGTTTAGCGTTTGTCATCAGTCTCTAATATGGTCGACATGAAAACTACGCATACCACCCTCCCCTTTGCCGGACATACGCTGCATTTTGTTGAGTTTGATCCGGCGAGTTTTCACGAGCAGGATTTACTCTGGCTGCCGCACTACGCGCAACTGCAAAACGCTGGACGGAAACGCAAAGCCGAACATTTGGCCGGGCGGATCGCTGCTGTTTATGCGTTGCGGGAATATGGCTATAAAGGTGTACCAGCAATCGGCGAGCTACGCCAACCTGTGTGGCCTGCGGGGTTAAATGGCAGTATTAGCCACTGCGGGACTACGGCATTAGCCGTGGTATCTCGTCAACCGATTGGCATTGATATCGAAGAAATTTTTTCTGCGCAAACAGCGGCAGAATTGACAGACAACATTATTACGCCAGCGGAACACGAGCGACTCGCAGACTGCGGTTTAGCCTTTTCTCTGGCGCTGACACTGGCATTTTCCGCCAAAGAGAGTGCATTTAAGGCAAACAAGATACAGGCTGCTCCAGGTTTTCTGGATTATCAGATAATTAGCTGGAATAAACAGCGGATCATCATTCGACGAGAGGATGAGCAGTTTGCTGTGCACTGGCAGCTTAAACAAAAGATAGTCATAACGCTGTGCCAACACGATTAATTGACAACATCTGGTACGGTTCGCCCGCAGCCATCACTGACCGCGGGCGAAAGTGTAAAGCAGGTGCCTTACCATCCTGACCTGACAACCGGATATGCGGGGATTGCTCCCCGCACAACGGCTACTTCTTCGGTTCGTAAGCGAGAACAGCCTTAAACTCAATATTACGTTCCTTTACCGTGAACTCACACAGCGAGTCTCCGACCAGAAGCGTAAATCCCAGCACCGTTAAACACAGCACTATGACTGCCACAAGGGCATATTTCGTCAGCATGTTTATATTGCCTCCATGCGAAGAAGGGACTACCATCCGAGTTGTTGAGGTTCGGAGTGGCAGCCCCAGGGTTGATAGAAATATCTCCTGGGGCTTCATCTTTCCAGACCTCAGAGTAAACCTGAAACCGGAAAGCTTCAGGCACCCGCAGTTATCTTACCCTTCCTTAGCAAAATTACTGTTTATTTATACAGTAAGTTCTGTTTCGGACTTTCCGTCATTCATTATCCGATCCTCAACTGGGCCAGGCTTTTTTTCTGCCCTCCCAGCTCGTCAAAATTCTCCTCCGCCAGCCAGCTCTGCAGCACCTTGCCACATTGCGGCCATTCGCTATCAATAATCGATAACCAGTCGCTGTCACGGTTACGCCCTTTGCGCACGATTTTCTGCCGGAAACGACCTTCAAAAACAAAACCTAAACGTTCAGCAGCGCGGCGTGATGCCAGATTAAGCGAATCACATTTCCACTCCACGCGCCGATAATTATGAGCAAACGCGCATTGCAAAAGTAACCAGATCGCTTCTGTACCGAGCACGCTATTTTTCATTCGCGGAGACCAGGTAACATGGCCGATTTCAACCGAACCATGTTCGCGTTCGATTGCCATAAAACAGACCAGCCCAACGGCCCGCGCAGAACGATTATCAACCACGGCAAAGGGCACCAGTGAAAGATCATTCACTTTGCCAGCAATCCATGACTCGGTAGCAGCAACACTTGCCGGACGACTGCTGGCAAGCCACGTCCAGTCACGCTCGTCTGGCGCCTGAGCATATGCATCAAACAGATCGCCTGCGTGACGTTGCGCGTCTAGTGGCTCCAGTCGACACCATTGTCCTTCCAATAAATGACGCGGTAAAACCGCTGCACCTTGCCAGTCCGGCAGCGCATCGCCGACCGTCTGTCCATATTGATTAATTTCCGGCACGACCTTCCCCTTTTGCTGATGTTTTAAACTGTTATATCAGTTCGCAATCACAACAAGAAAGAAACATTCCAGAACTTCCGCATCTCGCCCAGCCGCTCCCACTTCTATACTGAATAGAAAACGCCAACATAAGAGAAACCTATGCCATTACCCGATTTTCATGTTTCTGAACCTTTTACCCTCGGTATTGAACTGGAAATGCAGGTGGTTAATCCGCCGGGCTATGACTTAAGCCAGGACTCTTCAACGCTGATTGACGCGGTTAAAAATGAGATCACTGCCGGAGAAGTAAAGCACGATATCACCGAAAGTATGCTGGAGCTGGCGACGGATGTTTGCCGTGATATCAACCAGGCTGCCGGGCAATTTTCAGCGATGCAGAAAGTCGTATTGCAGGCAGCCGCAGACTATCATCTGGAAATTTGTGGCGGTGGCACGCACCCGTTTCAGAAATGGCAGCGTCAGGAGGTATGCGATAACGAACGCTATCAACGAACGCTGGAAAACTTTGGCTATCTCATCCAGCAAGCGACCGTTTTTGGTCAGCATGTCCATGTTGGCTGCGCCAGTGGCGATGACGCTATTTATTTGCTGCACGGCTTGTCACGGTTTGTGCCGCACTTTATCGCCCTTTCCGCCGCGTCGCCATATATGCAAGGAACGGATACACGCTTTGCCTCCTCACGACCCAATATTTTTTCCGCCTTTCCCGATAATGGCCCGATGCCGTGGGTCAGTAACTGGCAACAATTTGAAGCCCTGTTTCGCTGTCTGAGTTACACCACGATGATCGACAGCATTAAAGATCTGCACTGGGATATTCGCCCCAGCCCCCATTTTGGTACGGTAGAAGTTCGGGTGATGGATACCCCGTTAACTCTTAGCCATGCGGTAAATATGGCAGGATTGATTCAGGCTACCGCCCACTGGTTACTGACGGAACGCCCACTCAAACATCAGGAGAAAGATTACCTGCTGTATAAATTCAACCGTTTCCAGGCCTGCCGTTATGGTCTGGAAGGCGTCATTACCGATCCGCACACCGGCGATCGTCGGCCTCTAACGGAAGACACCTTGCGTTTACTGGAAAAAATCGCCCCTTCCGCACATAAAATTGGCGCGTCGAGTGCGATTGAGGCCCTGTATCGCCAAGTTGCCAGCGGCCTGAATGAAGCACAATTGATGCGCGATTTCGTCGCCGATGGCGGCTCGCTGATTGGGTTGGTGAAAAAGCATTGTGAGATCTGGGCCGGTGACTAAGCCGGGAATTGCCTTACAGAAGAATATCCCTGACAATGGTGTTTTAACTTACATTTAACAATGTTATGAAACACCCTTTAGAAACCTTGACCACCGCAGCAGGCATTTTGCTGATGGCTTTTCTCTCCTGCCTGCTGCTGCCCGCCCCCGCACTAGGGTTGACGCTGGCACAAAAACTGGTGACCTCGTTCCATTTGATGGATCTTAGCCAGCTTTACACTTTATTGTTTTGCCTGTGGTTTTTAGTGCTGGGCGCTATTGAGTATTTTGTTCTGCGCTTTATCTGGCGACGCTGGTTCTCGCTGGCGGATTAAACGTCGATTATCGTCGTGCTTCGCGGCATACTTTGCTTATTCTCCTTCGCCTAAAGGAACGTTTATGGATAAGCAATCACTGCACGAAACGGCGAAACGCCTAGCCCTTGAGTTACCCTTTGTCGAGCTTTGCTGGCCGTTTGGCCCGGAGTTTGATGTGTTTAAAATTGGCGGCAAGATTTTTATGTTGTCGTCAGAACTGCGCGGCGTTCCCTTTATCAATTTGAAGTCCGATCCACAAAAATCCCTGTTAAATCAGCAGATATATCCAAGCATTAAGCCTGGGTATCACATGAATAAAAAGCACTGGATTTCGGTCTATCCCGGCGAAGAAATCTCCGAAGCGTTACTTCGCGATCTGATCAACGATTCATGGAATTTAGTGGTTGATGGCTTAGCTAAACGCGATCAAAAAAGGCTGCGCCCTGGCTAAAACGTAAATCTATAGCGCATTTTTCTCGCTTACCATTTCTCGTTGAACCTTGTAATCTGCTGGCACGCAAAATTACTTTCACATGGAGTCTTTATGGATATCATTTCTGTCGCCTTAAAGCGTCATTCCACTAAGGCATTTGATGCCAGCAAAAAACTTACCCCGGAACAGACCGAGCAGATCAAAACTCTACTGCAATACAGCCCATCCAGCACCAACTCCCAGCCGTGGCATTTTATTGTTGCCAGCACGGAAGAAGGTAAAGCGCGTGTTGCCAAATCCGCTGCCGGTAATTATGTGTTCAACGAACGTAAAATACTTGATGCCTCGCACGTTGTGGTGTTCTGTGCAAAAACCGCGATGGACGATGCCTGGCTGAAGCTGGTTGTTGACCAGGAAGATGCTGATGGCCGCTTTGCCACGCCGGAAGCGAAAGCCGCGAACGATAAAGGTCGCAAGTTCTTCGCCGATATGCACCGTAAAGATCTGCATGATGATGCAGAGTGGATGGCAAAACAGGTTTATCTCAACGTCGGTAATTTCCTGCTGGGCGTGGCGGCTCTGGGTCTGGACGCGGTACCCATCGAAGGTTTTGACGCCGCCATCCTCGATGCAGAATTTGGTCTGAAAGAGAAAGGCTACACCAGTCTGGTGGTTGTTCCGGTGGGTCATCACAGCGTTGAAGATTTTAACGCTACGCTGCCGAAATCTCGTCTGCCGCAAAACATTACCTTAACCGAAGTGTAATTCTCCCTTGCCGGGCATCTGCCCGGCTATTTCCCCTCAGATTCTCCTGATTTGCATAACCCTGTTTCAGCCGTCATCATAGGCTGCTGTTGTATAAAGGAGACGTTATGCAGGATTTAATATCCCAGGTTGAAGATTTAGCGGGTATTGAGATCGATCACACCACCTCGATGGTGATGATTTTCGGTATTATTTTTCTGACTGCCGTTGTAGTGCATATTATTTTGCACTGGGTGGTACTACGTACTTTCGAAAAACGTGCCATTGCCAGTTCACGGCTGTGGCTGCAAATCATTACCCAAAATAAACTCTTCCACCGTTTAGCTTTTACCCTCCAGGGGATTATCGTCAATATTCAGGCGGTATTCTGGCTGCAAAAAGGCACCGAAGCAGCTGATATTCTGACCACCTGCGCGCAGTTGTGGATCATGATGTATGCGCTGCTTTCAGTCTTCTCGTTGCTGGATGTTATTTTGAATCTGGCACAGAAATTCCCGGCGGCAAAACAGTTGCCGTTAAAAGGGATATTTCAGGGGATTAAACTGATCGGCGCGATTCTGGTCGGCATTTTGATGATCTCACTGCTGATTGGTCAGTCACCGGCAATTCTGATCAGTGGTCTTGGCGCGATGGCCGCCGTGCTGATGTTGGTGTTTAAAGATCCGATCCTCGGTCTGGTGGCCGGCATTCAGCTTTCCGCGAACGATATGCTGAAACTGGGCGACTGGCTGGAAATGCCAAAATACGGCGCGGATGGCGCAGTAATTGATATCGGCTTAACCACCGTCAAAGTGCGCAACTGGGACAATACTATTACCACTATTCCCACCTGGTCGTTGGTATCTGACTCCTTTAAAAACTGGAGCGGGATGTCGGCATCCGGTGGGCGGCGTATTAAGCGCAGTATCAGTATTGATGTCACCAGTATTCGTTTTCTTGATGAAACTGAAATGCAGCGGCTGAATAAAGCGCATTTGTTAAAGCCTTATTTAACCAGCCGCCATCAGGAAATTAATGAGTGGAATCGCCAGCAAGGTTCTACGGAGTCGGTATTAAACCTGCGCCGAATGACCAATATTGGAACCTTTCGTGCCTATCTGAACGAATATCTGCGTAACCATCCGCGGATTCGTAAAGATATGACCTTAATGGTGCGCCAGTTAGCTCCGGACGATAACGGTTTACCGCTTGAGATCTACGCGTTTACTAATACCGTGGTGTGGCTGGAATATGAAAGCATTCAGGCTGATATATTCGACCATATATTTGCGATCGTCGAAGAGTTTGGTCTGCGACTTCATCAGTCGCCAACCAGCAATGATATTCGCTCCCTGGCGGACGCATTTAAGCAGTAATTAAAAGCCGCTCTCATCGAATGGATGAGAGCGGCTTCAGATTGTTGTCATCGTTTTGTCGGATGCAGCGTGAATGCCTTATCCAATCGGCACTATTATTTCGCTTTCCGACGCAGCGTTTTAAACGCCACAAACAGGAATACAATCCACACCGGCAGCAGAATTGCCGACAAGCGCATATCATCCATCGTGCACATCAGCAGCAAAATCATGCCGAGAAAGGCAATGCAGAGATAGTTGCCGAACGGATAAAGCAGCGCCTTAAACTGTGTTTCACGCCCCTGACGTCGCATCGCTGCACGAAAACGCAGATGTGCCAGGCAGATCATAATCCAGTTCAACAGCAGCGTTGCCACCACCAGCGCCATCAGCAGACCAAACGCTTTTTGCGGCAGCAGATAGTTGATTAACACCACCAGCGAAGTGATCGCTCCGGAAAGCATCAGCGAGTTGATCGGCACGCCGCGACGGCTAACGCGAGTCAAAAACTTCGGCGCATTACCCTGCACAGAAAGACCAAATAGCATCCGGCTGTTAGAGTAAACCCCGCTGTTGTACACCGATAATGATGCTACCAGAATAACGAAGTTCAGCGCAGAAGCCACCACGTTACTGTCGAGATTATGGAAAATCATCACAAACGGGCTACTGTTGGATTTCACTTCCACCCACGGATAGAGTGCCAGTAAAACCACCAGTGAACCGATATAAAACAGCAGGATGCGATACACCACCTGATTCACTGCTTTAGGGATGCTTTTTTCCGGATCGCGTGCTTCAGCGGCAGTAATACCAATCAGTTCCAGCCCTCCGAAGGAGAACATAATCACCGCCAGCGACAAAATAAGCCCCTTCCAACCCGTGGCAAAGAAACCACCGTAGCGCCAGAGGTTGTCGATACTGGCTTTCTCGCCGCCGTGACCAGAAAACAGCAGCCACAGGCCAAATCCGATCATGCCGATAATCGCCAGCACTTTAATCAGCGCAAACCAGAACTCGGTTTCGCCATATAAGCGCACGTTCACCAGGTTAACGGCGTTGATGATAATAAAGAAGGCGGCAGCCCAAATCCACGTTGGAACATCCGGGAACCAGTACTGCATATAGATGCCCGCAGCGGTCAGCTCTGCCATTCCCACCAGCACGAACATCACCCAGTAGTTCCAGCCAGAAAGGAAGCCCGCAAACGGTCCCCAGTATTTATAGGCAAAGTGGGCAAATGAACCGGATACCGGCTCTTCGACCACCATCTCGCCAAGCTGGCGCATAATCAGGAAAGCAATGATCCCGGCGACGCCGTAGCCCAGCAATACAGCCGGACCCGCCATCTGAATCGCCGGGCCAATGCCAAGAAACAGACCAGTACCAATAGCGCCGCCCAGCGCAATCAGTTGAATATGACGGTTATGTAATCCGCGATGAAGCGTCGGCTCTTGATTCGACGCAGTATCTTCCGATACGGTTGACGCGTTTTTCACGCCTTTCCCCTGTGTGTCTTTTTTGTTGAGGGGCACCTTTTAACATTTAGTGCCCATCGTCGCAAGACACAATCCACACAGTTAAACCGGGTATCCTTCCCCGGCTCTACCCTTATTTCCAAACCCGATGCCGATGCAGCCACATCAGCTTATACGCCGCCGGGATAATAAACAGCGATAGCAGAGGTGCGGTGATCATGCCGCCAATCATCGGCGCGGCGATGCGGCTCATCACCTCTGAACCTGCTCCCGTTCCCCACAGAATCGGCAGCAGACCGGCGATAATCACCGCCACTGTCATTGCTTTCGGGCGCACGCGCAGTACCGCGCCGTGATATAACGCCTCATCCAGCTTCTGCTCGCTGAATGTTTGCGGATTATTCAGCGACGGCTCGGCCTCTATGGCGTGACGTAAATACATCAGCATCACCACGCCAAATTCGGCGGCGACCCCGGCAAGGGCAATAAAACCGGTACCCGTCGCCACGGAAAGATGAAAGCCCATCCACCACAGCAACCAGATACCGCCCACCAGCGCAAACGGTACGCTGCTGATAATCAGCAACGCTTCGCCCACCCGACGGAACGCCAGATACAACAGCACGAAGATGATCATCAACGTCATCGGCACCATGAGTTTCAGCTTATGGTTGGCGCGCTCCAGCAACTCGAACTGCCCGGAGAATGCCACGCTGGTGCCCGGTTTTAACTGCACTTTCTCGGCAATCGCTTTTTGCAGATCGTGAACCACCGACACCATGTCACGATCGCGGGCATCGATATAAATCCAGCTCGTCGGGCGCGCATTCTCGGTTTTCAGCATCGACGGTCCGGTAGAGACTTTAACGTCGGCCACGTCTGCGAGGGTAATTTGCTGCTTCATCGGCGTCAGGATCGGCAGCTGACGCAGCGCCTGCGGACTATCGCGCCAGCTTTGCGGATAACGCAGATTAATTGGATAACGGGCAATCCCTTCCACCGTTTCGCCAACCATCGCCCCGCCCACTGCAGAAGTCACAAACAACTGCACATCCGCCACCGTCATACCGTAACGCGCGGCTTTTTCACGGTTAATCTCAACGTTGATATAGCGCCCACCTTCCAGACGCTCGGCAAGAGCAGAAGCCACGCCTGGTACCGTTCGCGCCACTTCTTCAATTTGCTCCGCCATCGCATCGATATCCGCCAGCACAGTGCCGGAAACTTTAATGCCGATGGGGCTTTTAATGCCGGTTGAGAGCATATCGATACGGTTACGAATTGGCGGCACCCACAGATTCGCCAGCCCCGGCAGACGCACGGTGTTATCCAGTTCCTCAATGATTTTGTCCATCGTCATGCCGGGTCGCCACTGATCCTGCGGCTTAAGCTGGATGGTCGTTTCGACCATCTCCAGCGGAGCAGAATCGGTGGCGGTTTCTGCTTTCCCAGTTTTGCCAAATACCCGCGCCACTTCAGGTACGCTCATAATCAGCTTGTCGGTTTTTTGCAGCATGCTCGCCGCCTCCGCTGCGGAAATCCCTGGCAGCGTCGATGGCATATACAACAAGTCGCCTTCATTGATCTGCGGTAAAAATTCCCCGCCAACTTTATTGAGCGGCCAGAGAACCGTCAGCACCGAAAGTGCCGCCACCAGCAGCGTGGTTTTTGGCCAGTGCAATACTTTCAGCAACAGCGGATGATAAATACGAATCAAAAAGCGATTGAGCGGGTTACTGCTTTCTGGCGGAATTTTGCCACGGATCCAGTACCCCATCAGGATAGGGATCACTACGATCGCCAGCAGCGCAGCCCCCGCCATCGCATAAGTTTTGGTGAACGCCAGCGGGCCAAATAGACGCCCTTCCTGCCCTTCCAGGGTGAAGATCGGGATAAACGACAGCGTGATAATCAGCAGACTGATAAACAGCGCCGGACCTACTTCAACAGATGCATCGGTGATCACCTGCCAGCGCGTTTTATTATCCAGCGTGGCGTCAGGATGCTGGTGCTGCCACTCTTCGAGCCGTTTATGCGCATTCTCGATCATGACGATGGCGGCATCGACCATCGCCCCGACGGCAATCGCAATACCGCCCAGCGACATAATATTGGCGTTCAGTCCCTGGAAGTGCATGACAATAAAAGCAATACACAACCCCAGCGGCAACGAAATAATCGCCACCAGCGCCGAGCGCACATGCCAGAGAAACAGCGCACAGACTACCGCCACCACAATAAACTCTTCCAACAGCTTGCCGCTGAGGTTATCGATGGCCCGGTCAATGAGCTGGCTGCGATCGTATGTTGTAACTATCTCCACGCCTTCCGGCAGACTACTTTTCAGCGTTTCCAGTTTGTCCTTCACGGCGGCGATCACTTCACGGGCGTTTTTGCCGGAGCGCAGGATCACCACCCCGCCAGCCACTTCGCCTTCGCCGTTCAGTTCGGCAATACCCCGGCGCATTTCCGGGCCAATCTGGACCTTGCCAACATCACGCAGATAAACAGGCACGCCATTTTCACTGGCTTTTAAAACGATATGATTAAAGTCGTCGAGCGTTTGCAGATAGCCGCTGGCGCGCACCATATATTCCGCTTCCGCCAGTTCGATCGACGAACCGCCCGCTTCCTGGTTTGAAGCATCCAGCGCGCTTTTCACTTCGGCGAGACTGATGCCATACTGCGCCAGGCGCTGGGGATCGATAACCACCTGATACTCTTTCACCACACCGCCCACCGACGCCACTTCCGCAACGTCAGGGATGGTTTTTAGCTCATATTTGAGAAACCAGTCCTGCAATGAGCGTAAATCGGCCAGATCGTGCTTACCGCTGCGATCCACCAGCGCATATTCATAGATCCATCCAACACCCGTGGCATCTGGCCCCAGCTCGGCGCTGACTCCCGTAGGCAGCTTACCCTGTACCTGGTTGAGGTACTCCAGCACCCGCGAGCGCGCCCAGTACGGATCGGTGCCATCTTCGAAAATGACATACACATAAGAGTCGCCAAACTGCGAGAAACCGCGCACAGTCTTCGCGCCAGGCACCGACAACATGGTGGTAGTTAGCGGATAAGTCACCTGATTTTCA
This sequence comes from Escherichia sp. E2748, assembly GCF_005781125.1. Taxonomy (NCBI): domain Bacteria; kingdom Pseudomonadati; phylum Pseudomonadota; class Gammaproteobacteria; order Enterobacterales; family Enterobacteriaceae; genus Escherichia; species Escherichia sp. E2748. The sequence goes on along the minus strand of NZ_VATP01000021.1, from coordinate 78,589 downwards.
ACGATTTGCGGTGCCTGACCGGGATAGCTGGTTTTAATAATCACCTGCACATCGGAGAGATCCGGCAACGCATCCACTGGCGTGTTAATGATGGTCCAGGTACCCCAGATACTTAGAAACAACGCGCCCATCAGCACCAGAAAACGGTTTGCCACCGAGCGACGAATAATCCATTCAATCATTGGTTATTCCCTCAATGCGCATGGGTAGCACTTTCAGAGCGCATCCGCTCCAGTGCGCCAGAAATATTGGCTTCGGAATCAATCAGGAACAGGCCGCTGGAAACCACCTTTTCACCTTCTGCCAGACCAGAGCGTAACGCGGTGACGCCTTGCGATGCCTGGAAAACGGCAACGCGTTTCGGTACAAAGCGCCCGTCGGCATCAATGGTAATCACCCGCTGTTCGTTGCCGGTATCAATCAGCGCCTGTGACGGAATGAGCAGCATCGGTTCGCTGGCGGTATTGAGTTGCAACCAGGCGTTCATTCCCGGTTTTAGCGCCTCGTCGGCGTTGTCGACTTCCAGACGCAGCTGCAGCGTGCGGGTCGCAGCATCCACGCCGGGTAGCAGCGTCCATTTGCGGATGGTGAGTGTTTTATCGGGTCGCGCCGGAACGGTGAGCGTAAACTGCGAGGCATCTTTCACCAGCCAGGCGATGGATTCCGGGATCGCAGCAGTGACCCATACCGGGTCCATACCCTGAATTTTCGCGACCACGTTATCTTTGGCGATATTCATACCCGCACGCAGATCAAACGCGGTGATCACGCCATCAATGGGCGCTTTGAGCGTAAAGCGAGTCTGGATTTTTTGCGTGGCAATCAGGCGGCGAATATCCGCCTCCGGCATTCCCGCCAGTCTCAGCCGCTCAAGAATGCCTTCAGTCTGGGTCGCCGTACCGCCGGTTTCGCGCAGCAGTAAATACTCACTCTGCGCTTCCACCCAGTCGGGAATGGTCAGGTCGAGAAGCGGTGTGCCCTTTTGCACTTTATCGCCCACGGTAAGCGGATAAACCTTATTGATAAACCCGGCGGCGCGGGCCTGCACAATGGCATACTGATACTCGTTGTAACTGACATTGGCAGGGAAACTCTGGGCAAAAGTCAGCGGCCCGCGCGTGACGGTAGCCGTTTTCACTCCCAGATTCTGCGTCTGAGTCGGGTCAATGCGCACACCAGACGCAGAACTCTCTTCATCGGCATATTTCGGCACCAGATCCATATCCATAAACGGCGATTTACCTGGTTTATCGAACCGCGTATTGGGATACATCGGGTCGTACCAGAATAAGACTTTACGTTCTGCGGTCGACGTTTTTTCTGCGGGCGGTTCAGCTTGGGCAAACCAGGTAAAACCTGCCGCAGAAATAATACCGCCCGCGATCATGCTGCCGATAATAAGCGCGATTTTTTTCATCTCATTAAACCTGGGTTACTGGCTGACTTTAATATCCTGTAATAAAGAAAGGTTGCCCTGCTGGACAAAATTAAACGCCACTTTGTCGCCGGTTTTAATTTCACTCATTTTCGTCTGCGGGGTGATGGTAAAGCGCATGGTCATCTCCGGCCAGTTCACGGCAGCAATCGGATCGTGATGGATGGTGATTTTTTTGCTTTCCAGATCAATACCTTTTACCACGCCAGTGGCGCTAATAACCTGTGGTTGTGCTTCGCTCATGGTTTCATGATGATGTTCGTTAGCCTGGGCATTAAAGCCAATAACGGTAAACAGACTGAACATTGCGACTTGCAGTGCTTTTTTCATTTATTCTCTCCTGGAGTTAAAAGTCATACTCTAAATAATTCGAGTTGCAGGAAGGCGACAAGCGAGTGAATCCCCAGGAGCTTACATAAGTAAGTGACTGGGGTGAGCGAACGCAGACGCAGCACATGCAACTTGAAGTATGACGAGTATATTGGTGTCAACCGCCACCAAGTGCGGTATATAAAGAAATTTCGTTAACCTGACGGGCATAATTCAGGTCAAGTAAAGTTTGTCGGGTTGCAAATAAAGAACGCTCGGCATCCAGCACTTCCAGATAGCTTACTGCGCCGTGCTGATATAATGCCCGCGCCCGTTGCAAAGTAATTTGCAGCGATGCCAGATAACGCTGCTGGGCGCTGATTTGATCGTTCAGGCTTTGACGTAATGCCAGCGCATCTGCCACTTCTTTAAAAGCATTCTGGATTTTCTGTTCATAATTCACCACCGACTGCTGTTGGCGAATTTCGGCGATATCCAGATTTGCCTGGTTGCGTCCGGCATTAAAAATAGGGATCTCAATTTTGGGTATAAAATTCCACATCCCGCTGCTGGCGTTAAATAATGACGACAGATCGCTGCTGGCGGTCGATATTCCGCTGGTCAGGCTTATAGACGGGAAAAATGCCGCACGCGCAGCGCCAATATTGGCATTAGCCGCCATTAACGCGTGTTCAGCTTCCATAATATCCGGGCGCTGCAATAAGATTTGCGACGACAAGCCCGCCGGTAATTTAACGCTTTGCAGGCTGTCGCTGTTTACTGTCTGCGCTTGCGGTAGCGTGCCGTAGCTTCCCAATAACAGTTGCAATGCATTATTTGCCTGCGCCAGTTCCCCCTGACGTTTAGCGATGTCGCTACGGGTACTTTCTATCACTCCGCGAGCCTGTTCCAGCGCCAGAACATTGCTGCTACCGGTCAACAATTGTTTTTCGACAAACGCATAGGACTGCTGATAATTACGCAGCGTTTCTTCGGCTATTTGCAATTGCGCATAAGCCAGCTGCTGATTGAAATAGCTTTGCGCGACATTAGAAACCAGCAGAATATGCACCGCGCGTCGGGCTTCCTCAGTGGCTAAATAATTCTGTCGCTCGGCTTCACTCATGTTCTTTAAACGACCGAAAAAATCGAGGTCAAAGCTGGCGTTAAGGCCAGTCGAGAACTCCCGCGTCGTGGCGGAATCGCCTTTAAGATTGCCGCTCCAGCTGCCGCTGCCCTCGCCATTGAGCTGTGGGTAGCGGTCGGCATCGGTCAGACGATATTGCGCCCGCGCCTCCTGAACTTTCAGCGTCGCCATGCGCAAATCCCGGTTATTCACCAGCGCCTCGCTAATCAGCGTCTTCACCTGATTATCAACAAAAAAGGTGCGCCAGCCCGCGTTCTGGTAGTTATCCGCTGCGTTAACCAGGCCGTTCTGGCTGAGTGAGAACTGCTGCGGCACGGGCATTGCCGGACGCTGATAATCCGGTGCCAGTGAGCAACCGCTTAGCGCAAGGGCCACACAAAGTGTCAGGAATTTACAATGAGACATAGGCGCATAATTTCTGGTGATTTTATGCCGCCAACTTTACTCGCCAGGCTCTGATTTTCCGGTGACAGGAAAATGACAAAATTGTCATTTTGCCAATAAGCGATTGCCATCTGATCCCGCTACTCTAGAATTGCCCGGGCAACATGTGGAGGAAATATGAAACTGTTGATTGTCGAAGATGAAAAGAAAACCGGAGAATACTTGACCAAAGGGTTAACCGAAGCCGGTTTTGTGGTCGATTTGGCCGACAACGGGCTGAATGGCTACCATCTGGCGATGACCGGTGATTATGACCTGATAATCCTCGATATTATGCTACCGGACGTGAACGGCTGGGATATCGTGCGCATGTTGCGTTCCGCCAATAAAGGGATGCCGATTCTGTTGCTTACCGCGCTTGGCACCATTGAACATCGCGTCAAAGGGCTGGAGCTGGGAGCGGATGACTATCTGGTGAAGCCGTTCGCTTTTGCTGAACTGCTGGCGCGGGTGCGCACTCTCCTGCGGCGCGGGGCGGCGGTGATTATCGAAAGTCAGTTTCAGGTTGCCGATTTGATGGTCGATCTCGTCAGCCGCAAAGTCACCCGCAACGGCACGCGCATCACTTTGACCAGTAAAGAATTTACTCTGCTGGAGTTTTTCCTTCGTCATCAGGGCGAAGTGCTGCCCCGCTCGCTTATCGCCTCGCAGGTGTGGGACATGAATTTCGACAGCGACACCAACGCCATTGATGTGGCGGTTAAGCGGCTGCGCGGCAAAATCGACAACGACTTTGAACCAAAGCTGATTCAAACCGTGCGCGGCGTAGGCTATATGCTTGAGGTGCCGGATGGCCAGTAAGCCGTTTCAGCGCCCATTTTCACTGGCAACCCGCCTGACCTTTTTTATCAGCCTTGCCACCATCGCGGCGTTTTTCGCCTTTGCCTGGATCATGATCCACTCGGTAAAAGTGCATTTTGCCGAGCAGGATATTAATGATTTAAAAGAGATTAGCGCTACCCTTGAACGGGTACTTAATCACCCTGACGAAACGCAAGCCCGACGCTTAATGACGCTGGAAGATATCGTCAGTGGTTATTCCAACGTGTTGATTTCCCTGGCAGATAGCCACGGTAAAACGGTGTATCACTCCCCCGGTGCGCCGGATATCCGCGAATTTGCTCGTGACGCAATACCCGATACAGATGCCCAAGGTGGCGAAGTGTTTCTCCTCTCCGGCCCGACGATTATGATGCCGGGCCACGGTCACGGGCATATGGAACACAGCAACTGGCGGATGATTAGCTTGCCGGTTGGCCCGCTGGTGGACGGCAAACCGATTTATACGCTCTACATCGCGCTTTCGATCGATTTTCATCTTCATTACATAAATGATTTGATGAATAAACTTATTATGACCGCATCGATCATCAGCATCCTGATCGTCTTTATCGTGCTGTTGGCGGTACATAAAGGTCACGCGCCGATCCGTAGCGTCAGCCGTCAAATCCAGAATATCACCTCGAAAGATCTCGACGTTCGCCTTGACCCGCAGACCGTGCCCATTGAGTTGGAACAGCTGGTACTGTCGTTCAACCATATGATCGAGCGTATTGAGGATGTCTTTACCCGCCAGTCCAATTTCTCAGCGGATATCGCTCACGAAATTCGCACGCCGATTACCAATCTCATCACGCAAACCGAAATCGCCCTCAGCCAGTCTCGCAGCCAGAAGGAGCTGGAAGATGTGCTCTACTCTAATCTCGAAGAGCTGACGCGAATGGCGAAAATGGTCAGCGATATGCTGTTTCTCGCCCAGGCCGATAACAACCAGTTAATCCCCGAAAAGAAAATGCTCAACCTGGCGGATGAAGTCGGCAAAGTGTTCGATTTTTTTGAGGCGTTAGCAGAAGATCGCGGCGTGGAGTTGCGGTTTGTTGGCGACAAGTGTCAGGTTGCGGGCGATCCGCTGATGCTGCGTCGGGCGTTAAGCAACCTGCTTTCTAACGCCCTGCGTTATACGCCAACCGGAAAGGCAATTGTAGTGCGCTGCCAGACGGTCGATCACCAGGTGCAAGTTTCCGTCGAAAACCCCGGAACGCCCATTGCGCCCGAGCACTTACCACGATTGTTTGACCGTTTCTATCGCGTTGACCCTTCCCGTCAGCGAAAAGGCGAAGGTAGCGGCATTGGTCTGGCGATAGTGAAATCAATTGTTGTGGCGCATAAAGGCACGGTTGCGGTAACGTCGGATGCGCGGGGGACAAGGTTTGTGATTGTGCTGCCGGAGAGGGAGTGACTGGTCGGATAACGCAATGGATATTATTTGAATTGAGAAATTTATATTTCGTCGACAGAAAAAGCGTAAAATCCGTTTCGTGCAGATGGTGAGTTTTATCAGGGTATGGCGGTAGCGCAACTGCCTTTGGATAATATATATAACATGAATGTATTATCCGGATAACTTCACCAGCCAAATATATTATTTTTATAAAAACAACTTATATTATTTTTAATGGATAAACTCTTGTTAATAATTCGTATTACACTCGATTTATATGGTGATAATTTATCTCCGCATAAATTATTATCACAACTTAAAGAATCATTCAAATTTATTGATTCAAACAAAAAGACCGATGTTGATAAAATACGGCACCGCCAATACGACTTTGGCGCACTATCACTTCAACATCCAGATTGTATTGGCATTGAATATAAATTAACCGAGTACCAAAAATGGTATATCGATTTTATTTTAAAAAATCATATAGCATTTACCACGAACGGTGTCGACCGTGTAGATTTATTTTACAATGTATATTATTCACATCAATGCAATTTTGAAATTTTAGATAAAGAACTACTAAGTTCAATTTCAGGACTTGGCATATCATTTCCTATTAGTGTTTATCAACTAACAAAGGAAGAGCTTATTGATTTATTGGAAACCGAAGGATATTCAACTTTTGAAATTCGAGAAATATTTAGACATGAGCCGTAGGTAAAAATATATAACCAGTGGTTCTTTAGAGTAAAGGTATAACTATTCCCATGATTACAAAATTGATTAAAAATAACATGCAAAAAAAAATCAAAATAATGAATTTCTCATTTAATGCTTTCGTAATCTCATCCATTTATCTTGAGTAAAAAGATATGGAAAAAGTTAATTATATATCGCTATCACTCATTCAAAAAATAGATGATCGCTCTCGTTTTGGCTCTAAATCTGAAGTCTGTACACATGGTAAAAATACAGGAATTACAATTCCTGCAGATTATCTTGAAACTGCAATTTTATTAGATGATGGGCGTTATTTACTATTTGTGACTGAAGACGTACCTTTTGAAGAATCTCTTGAATTGCTATTGATAGATATAAAACAGGATATTCAGGAACACGTTACTATTGCGATCCCCTATGGTAGCGGAACCTTACGTGAAATGAGATTATATGAAAACCATATCGAATTTAGTTATTTTTCAGATGAAATATGGAGAGTGGAAGTTTCGTCATCTCGTTTTTTCAGGCTTCCTTTTCAGGATGGTTTTTTAGTAACACGTCATCCATTTCGCTTTAGCTATTTTATTCATATCAAGTTATTTCGGTGATGTTCATACAATCACAATTAAAAATCATTTCAACCAATGATGTAAGCAAGTTTATAAGATGCGGATAAAAATCTTTATATAAAAAGGATTAAGAATGGCAACTGCCAGGATAAATGTTTTTTGCACGAATGAAGAGTTGTCTGATTGGCTCGCTATTATAGCCTCAAAGTATCAATTACATACAATTTGGTTTGCACTACAAGATGAATACTCTAAGCAATTAGATATCTTAACAGAAAAAATCCCTGCTGTAGCACATCGAATTTATCTTATTCCCAGAATTAGACCTAACAATAGAAGAATAAAGTTTAGTAGCATTGATCGTTGTTGCGGTTGGATTGAAATAAAGCCGGGGCATTTAATTGAGTATAATGGGGAAAAAATTTTACAACTTACAGAAATTAATACAACTGATTCTGCGGATAAATTAATATGCTTATGTAAAGTCATTCACTGGCTTAAACGACAGATTAAAACCAATGAATTCTCCGGTGTAACGGGAAAGAACATGATTTATGGTGGAGAAACTATTTATCCTCATATTATTTATACGCATCAAGCCAAATCTCTTTTTCATGATAAAGTTATCTGGAAACAAGACTTCCTATTTAATTCTGTCTATGAACCATTTTTACCTTAATTCTTCCAGCAAGCAATATTAACCATTATGAATATGACTAAAAAAGAAGCATTAGCATTCCTTGCTCTAAACCAACCTATGCCAAATGATTATGACATCACTCAGGAACTTATCAATAAATATAACAATGTAAGGCTTTATTTTGGTGCAAATCACGCAGAAGAAGCCATACCGTTATTTTTACAATCGTTTGGGGAAGGTGATGGCTTCGGTGTATATCAGTTGGTCGAAGATTTTTTGTACAAGTGTGATAAAAACATTGTAGCTTCAAATATAGCCAACATACTGGAAAATCCTCTGACAATAAAAAGTGTCCGATATTGGTGTTCATTATTAGCAATGGCTTTTCCCGATAACACCTTAATTAAAGGATTAAATATTTCTCTACAATCTGATGATGAAGATACCCGAGACATGGCTATGTTAAGTTTAAAGATGATTACAGAGGAATATAAAACATTTGAATTCCAATAATTCCCCCTTGCATAAAAGATCACCATCATGACAAAAACACAAGCAAAGTTGCTTATTTATAAAGCAAACAAATTTATGCAAAAGCTTGATGGAATTGACTCGTTTAGTATAACCCTGCTATATGATAACTCGTCATTAATGAGAAAAGAGTTTCATCAAACACATAATATTGATTGCCTCAACGACAGACTTTTTTTACCTCATCCGGTCAATATAAATCTTCTAATCAGTCAGATAGTGACATTATCTGGTACAGCTGAATGCTTCCGTTGCTGGCTTATCTATGAAGGTAAAGTAAAAATAGTTATAAATGGGAATAATTTCACCTCATTTGTGCAGAGTATTTTCAGAGAACAGGGAACCTATGATTTAACGTTATTTTTTGACATAACTCGTAGAGTAATAGTAGTCTGTGATAATGAGCATGACATTGATATTTACACCACCACCTATTAAAAGCATTGTTTTAGTCAACCAGGAAATGTTCCAATAAAATACACAACTTAAGAGCATAATAACCATGCAATCTACCAATAGCGAATCCCCTTATAAATTTGCAAACAAACTACTGATTGGCCTGTTAGCATGCATGCTATACAGAATAATTTCCATCATAATTACAATCATTTATACCTATTTTACTGTTCCTCATAAAGTACATATATCAACGAATATTTATATATTTTTTTCTTTCTTATTTATATCATTGATATTTTTTGTCGTCACCTTCACATCTAGTAAAAAAGTGGCAATTATAATTGCAACGCTATCGATAATATTATTAGGAGTCGAAACCTTTAATTCAGGATTGCCATATCGCGCTTTATCAATGATGTTTTCAGCCATGCTTTCATATTTCTTTATATTTTTATGTAATTTTAAAGATAAAGAAAATTCTAAACATAAAAACGTCCTGAAAGTTGCGTGCGCAATTTTGTACGTTTTTTATCTTTTTTATGAGCACGAATTTTTCAGGAATGTCTCTTTGATTATTTTTTCCTTTGTTATTTTAATGTTCTTTATTTCCTGGTTGAATATTAAACTTTAATAGTCGAAAGAGAAATGAAGTTAACCTTCCTGTACCCACAGCAACGCCGTCTTTTTGTTCAGCACGGGGAAAATGATCTCCCCTGCTCACCTCCTCCAGGCACTTCCACTACATGATGACCTGATCGGTGCCACCGCTCCTCTTCACTATGACGTTAACCTCCCCTCCTTGACACCACGCTTTTGTCTACATTCTACGCAATCGGCAGCTTTTATAACCAGTGTAAAAATAACGTGCCGCAATAGTCATACCTATTAACGGTAAAAAGCTGTCACAATTCATAAAAAACCTTAATATACGCCACCCTAAACATAACCAGCGTTAATGTAAGGTTTTTGTGTGGACTGGCTTCTTGATGTTTTTGCTACCTGGCTCTACGGCTTAAAAGTAATCGCGATAACGTTAGCGGTCATAATGTTCATCAGCGGGCTGGACGATTTTTTCATTGATGTCGTCTACTGGGTACGCCGCATTAAGCGCAAGTTGAGTGTTTATCGCCGCTACCCGCGAATGAGTTACCGCGAACTGTATAAGCCGGATGAAAAACCATTAGCGATTATGGTTCCGGCGTGGAACGAAACAGGCGTCATCGGCAATATGGCCGAGCTGGCAGCGACCACGCTCGACTACGAAAACTATCATATCTTTGTTGGCACTTATCCCAACGACCCTGACACTCAGCGTGATGTTGACGAAGTGTGCGCTCGCTTCCCGAACGTGCACAAGGTGGTCTGCGCGCGTCCTGGCCCCACCAGTAAAGCAGACTGTCTGAACAATGTGCTGGATGCCATTACCCAGTTTGAACGTAGCGCCAATTTCGCCTTTGCTGGTTTTATCCTGCATGATGCTGAAGACGTGATTTCGCCAATGGAATTGCGTCTGTTCAACTATCTGGTCGAGCGTAAAGATCTGATTCAGATCCCGGTGTATCCGTTCGAACGCGAATGGACGCACTTCACCAGCATGACCTATATCGATGAGTTTTCAGAACTGCATGGCAAAGATGTTCCGGTGCGTGAAGCTCTCGCCGGACAGGTGCCTAGCGCAGGCGTCGGTACCTGCTTCAGCCGCCGCGCCGTGACCGCGCTGTTAGCCGACGGTGACGGTATCGCTTTCGACGTGCAGAGTCTTACTGAAGATTACGACATTGGTTTCCGCCTGAAAGAGAAAGGTATGACGGAAATTTTTGTCCGTTTTCCGGTGGTGGACGAAGCCAAAGAACGCGAGCAGCGTAAATTTTTACAGCACGCACGGACATCAAACATGATCTGCGTGCGCGAATATTTCCCCGATACCTTTTCGACTGCGGTTCGGCAAAAGTCTCGCTGGATCATCGGCATTGTTTTCCAGGGTTTTAAAACTCACAAATGGACCTCCAGCCTGACGCTGAACTACTTTCTCTGGCGCGACCGCAAAGGGGCAATCAGTAACTTTGTCAGCTTCCTCGCGATGCTGGTAATGATCCAGCTTTTGCTGTTGCTGGCGTATGAAAGCTTGTGGCCTGATGCCTGGCATTTCCTTTCTATCTTCAGCGGCAGTGCATGGTTTATGACCCTGCTGTGGCTAAACTTTGGCTTGATGGTTAACCGCATTGTGCAGCGGGTGATTTTTGTCACCGGCTACTACGGTTTGACACAGGGCCTGCTTTCCATCCTGCGTCTGTTCTGGGGCAACCTGATTAACTTTATGGCTAACTGGCGCGCGCTGAAACAGGTTCTTCAGCACGGCGATCCGCGTCGCGTGGCGTGGGATAAAACGACGCACGATTTCCCCAGCGTGACTGGCGATACCCGTTCGTTGCGCCCATTAGGTCAAATTCTGCTGGAAAATCAGGTCATCACCGAAGAGCAACTCGATACAGCACTGCGTAATCGTGTCGAAGGTTTACGTCTCGGCGGTTCGATGCTAATGCAAGGATTGATCAGCGCCGAACAACTGGCGCAAGCGCTGGCTGAACAAAACGGCGTGGCGTGGGAATCCATCGATGCCTGGCAGATCCCTTCTTCGCTGATTGCCGAAATGCCGGCCTCTGTGGCGCTACATTATGCGGTGCTGCCGCTGCGTCTGGAAAATGATGAGTTAATTGTCGGCAGTGAAGACGGTATTGACCCGGTTTCTCTGGCAGCGCTGGCGCGTAAGGTCGGACGGAAAGTACGTTACGTCATTGTTCTGCGTGGACAAATTGTCACTGGATTACGTCACTGGTATGCACGTCGGCGCGGCCACGATCCACGGGCAATGTTGTACAATGCGGTTCAGCATCAGTGGCTCACGGAACAGCAGGCCGGTGAAATCTGGCGGCAATATGTGCCGCATCAGTTCCTGTTCGCCGAAATACTGACCACGCTCGGTCATATTAATCGTTCAGCCATTAACGTGTTGTTATTGCGCCATGAACGCAGTTCTCTGCCGCTCGGCAAGTTTTTGGTCACCGAAGGCGTTATCAGCCAGGAAACGTTGGATCGCGTACTGTCAATTCAACGCGAATTACAAGTTTCGATGCAATCATTATTACTCAAAGCAGGTTTAAACACAGAACAGGTTGCGCAACTGGAGTCCGAAAATGAAGGAGAATAACCTTAATCGCGTCATCGGATGGTCTGGTTTACTGCTGACGTCTTTATTGAGTACCAGCGCACTCGCAGACAATATCGGCACCAGCGCAAAAGAGCTGGGGCTGAGCGACTATCGCCATTTTGTTATTTATCCCCGTCTCGATAAGGCGCTGAAGGCACAGAAAAATAACGACGAAGCAACCGCCATCCGCGAATTTGAATATATACACCAGCAGGTGCCGGATAATATTCCGCTGACGTTATACCTTGCGGAAGCCTATCGCCATTTTGGTCATGATGACCGCGCGCGGCTGTTGCTTGAGGATCAACTGAAACGTCACCCAGGGGATGCCCGGCTTGAGCGAAATCTGGCGGCAATTCCAGTGGAAGTGAAAAGCGTCACTACTGTTGAAGAGTTGCTCGCCCAGCAAAAAGCGTGCGATGCTGCACCGACCCTGCGTTGTCGCAGTGAAGTCGGGCAGAATGCCCTGCGGCTGGCGCAGTTGCCTGTCGCCAGAGCGCAACTGAACGATGCAACGTTTGCCGCATCGCCGGAAGGAAAAACGCTGCGAACCGATCTGCTACAACGGGCAATCTATCTGAAACAATGGTCGCAGGCAGATACGCTATACAATGAAGCACGCCAGCAGAATACATTAAACGCGGCAGAGCGCCGTCAGTGGTTTGACGTGCTTCTTGCCGGGCAGCTGGACGATCGGATCCTTGCTCTGCAATCAGTGGGAATCTTCACCGATCCACAGTCATACATTACTTACGCGACCGCGCTGGCTTATCGTGGCGAAAAAACACGTCTCCAGCGTTATCTCGCTGAAAATACGCCGCTATTTACCACGGATGCTCAAGAGAAAAGCTGGCTCTATCTGTTATCGAAATACAGCGCCAATCCCGTGCAGACATTAGCGAATCATCAGGTACAGTTTGCCGATAACCGCCAGTATGTTGTTGGCGCAACGTTACCGGTGCTGTTAAAAGAAGGTCAGTACGACGCGGCGCAAAGACTGCTCGCTACCCTCCCCGCCGATGAAATGCTTGAAGAGCGTTATACCATCAGCGTGGCGACCCATAATAAAGCAGAAGCGCTGCGTCTGGCACGATTGTTGTATCAGCGAGAACCGGCAAATCTTACGCGACTGGATCAACTCACCTGGCAACTGATGCAGGCCGGGCAGTCACGCGAAGCTGCCGATTTATTATTGCAACGCTATCCCTTCCAGGGCGATGCGCGTGTCAGCCAGACTTTAATGACACGGCTGGCTTCTCTGCTGGAAAGTCATCCTTACCTGGCGACGCCTGCAAAAGTGGCGATTTTATCGAAACCCTTGCCGCTGGCGGCGCAACGTCAGTGGCAAAGCCAGTTACCGGGTATTGCGGATAATTGCCCGGCAATCGTTAGTTTGCTTGGGGATATGTCACCTTCTTACGATGCTGCCGCCTGGAACCGCCTGGCGAAGTGTTATCGGGAAACACTCCCCGGCGTGGCGTTATATGCATGGCTTCAGGCGGAAAAAAGGCAGCCGAACGCCTGGCAACACCGCGCAGTGGCTTATCAGGCATACCAGGTGGAAGACTACAACACCGCCCTGGCAGCCTGGGAGAAAATCAGCCTTCACGATATGAGCAATGAGGATCTGCTCGCCGCCGCCAATACCGCTCAGGCGGCGGGAAATGGCGCGGCTCGCGATCGCTGGCTTCAACAGGCAGAACAACGCGGGCTGGGAAACAATGCCCAATACTGGTGGCTGCATGCGCAACGTTATATCCCAGCTCAGCCAGAACTTGCACTGAACGATCTCACTCGCTCAATTAACATTGCGCCTTCTGCCAATGCTTACGTCGCGCGGGCAACGATTTATCGGCAACGTCATAATGTCTCAGCGGCAGTGAGCGATCTGCGCGCCGCGCTTGAACTGGAGCCCAATAACAGCAACACCCAGGCGGCGCTCGGCTACGCCCTGTGGGATAGTGGTGATATCGCGCAGTCGCGGGAGATGCTGGAACAGGCGCATAAAGGACTACCGGACGATCCGGCACTGATCCGACAACTGGCCTACGTGAACCAGCGTTTGGATGACATGCCTGCGACGCAGCACTACGCACGGCAGGTGATTGATGACATTGATAATCAGGCGCTGATTACACCGCTAACGCCGGAACAAAATCAACAACGCTTTAATTTCCGTCGTTTGCATGAGGATACCGGTCGCCGCTGGAGTTTTAATTTTGATTCCTCTATCGGGTTACGCTCAGGGGCAATAAGCTCGGCAAGCAATAATGTCGGCGGTTCGGCGCCAGGTAAAAGCTATCGCAGTTACGGGCAGCTGGAAGCGGAGTACCGCATCGGGCGCAATATGCTGCTGGAAGGCGACCTGCTCTCGGTTTATAGCCGCGTCTTTGCCGATACCGGAGAAAACGGAGTGATGATGCCGGTGAAAAATCCGATGTCCGGCACCGGATTGCGCTGGAAGCCGCTGCGCGATCAGATCTTTTTCCTCGCCGTTGAACAGCAGTTCCCACTAAACGGGCAAAATGGCGCCTCCGACACCATGCTGCGTGCCAGCGCCTCGTTCTTTAACGGCGGAAAATACAGCGATGAGTGGCACCCGAACGGTTCTGGCTGGTTTGCGCAAAACCTGTATCTCGATGCGGCGCAATATTTTCGTCAGGATATTCAGGCGTGGACGGCAGATTATCGAGTTAGCTGGCACCAGAAGGTAGCGAACGGGCAGACTATTGAACCTTACGCTCACGTACAAGGTAACGGCTATCGGGATAAAGGTACTCAGGGCGCGCAGGTGGGCGGCGTCGGCGTTCGCTGGAACATCTGGACCGGCGAGACGCACTACGACGCCTGGCCGCACAAAGTCAGTCTCGGCGTCGAATATCAACATACCTTTAAGGCGATTAATCAACGTACAGGGGAGCGCAACAACGCGTTTCTCACCATTGGAGTGCACTGGTAAATGCGTAAGTTAATTTTCGTATTGCTGACACTTTTGTTGGTCAGTCCTTTTTCCTTTGCGATGAAAGGTATTATCTGGCAGCCACAAAATCGCGATAGTCAGGTCACCGACGCCCAGTGGCGTGGGCTGATGAGTCAGTTGCATTTGCAAGGATTCGACACCCTGATTCTGCAATGGACCCGTTACGGCGATGCGTTCACCCAGCCAGAACAGCGGACATTATTGTTCAGACGTGCCGCAGCAGCGCAACAAGCTGGCCTGAAGCTGATTGTCGGTTTGCATGCCGATCCGGAATTTTTTCTGCATCAGAAGCAGTCGTCCGCGGCGCTGGAGAGCTATCTTAATCGCTTGCTGGTCGCCGATCTCCAGCAGGCCAGATTATGGAGCGCCGCACCCGGCGTTACGCCGGATGGCTGGTATATCAGCGCAGAAATTGACGACCTGAACTGGCGCAGCGAAGCCGCTCGTCAGCCATTGCTGAAATGGTTAAACAACTCACAACGGCTGATCAGTGATGTTTCGGCAAAACCGGTTTATATCAGTAGCTTTTTCGCCGGAAACATGTCACCCGATGGCTATCGGCAACTGCTTGAACAAGTGAAATCTACTGGCATCCACGTCTGGGTTCAGGATGGTAGCGGCGTCGATAAACTTACTGCCGAACAGCGTGAGCGTTATCTGCAGGCCAGTGCCGATTGCCAAACTTTCTCCCCCGCCAGCGGCGTTGTTTATGAACTGTTTGTCGCCGGTAAAGGTAAAACCTTTGAAGCAAAACCAAAACCGGATGCAGAAATTGCTTCGCTGTTAGCGAAACGTTCCTCCTGTGGTAAAGACGTGCTCTATTTCTCCCTGCGCTATTTGCCTGTCGCTCACGGCATTCTTGAGTATTAATGATTTAAGGGAGCAACTTTGCTTGCTCCTTTCCTTTTCACTTTCCTGGTCAGAATCCTGTCTGTATTAATTGTTTAGCAAAACCGCGACAAAAAAGTGATGGTTTAATTTGCGAAAAGGATTCAAACATATGGAGAGGAAATGGCGCACCCTGCAGGATTTGAATCTGCGGCCCACGACTTAGAAGTTCCTGGGACGTCATTTTAAGTCAATAAGTTACCCAGTCGCAGCGCGTTCTTGTACGACACTCCTGCATTTTTCATTCCATATCTCCATTTTCGTCCCTTTAGTCATTTCACTTAGCTGCCGATATTTGACATACGGCAGCAACATTGCATGTGTTTTTTTAAATAGTTCATGCTGCCAAACACTTTTTCATATTTGGTTTTAATTAGATGTCAGCGGCTTCTCCCGCCCAACGCATAGGAATCACATAGATGTCACAAGTAATCAATACTAATGCTCTGAGCCTTGTTGCACAGAATAACCTGAACAAATCTCAGTCCACTCTGGGAACGGCAATTCAGCGCCTGTCTTCGGGTCTGCGTATTAACAGCGCAAAAGATGATGCTGCAGGCCAGGCTATCAGCAACCGTTTCACCGCCAGTATCTCAGGCCTCACTCAGGCTTCCCGTAACGCCAACGATGGTATTTCTATCGCGCAGACCACTGAAGGTGCGCTGAACGAAGTTAACGATAACCTGCAGAATATCCGTCGTTTGACGGTGCAGGCGCAGAACGGTACTAACTCTGATTCAGACCGCCAGTCTATCCAGGATGAAATTAATGCCCGTCTGGCTGAAATTGATCGTATTTCCGATCAGACTGAATTTAACGGCGTGAAAGTTTTAAGCAAAGATCAAAATCTCTCTATACAAGTCGGAGCTAATGATAATGAGACCATTGATATTCAGTTAAACGAAATGAATGCTGATAATTTAAAAATGACTGGATTCAATGTTAGTGGAGTAACTGTAAGAAATTTGACCACTTTAAATGTCGGTGACACGTTCGAGTCAGAACGAACTTATGATATTGCCGATGTAGATGCAGTTTTTACCCAACCCGGCAAACCCCAAATTACCGATATTGTGAAGGATAGCTCGACAGGGATAATGTACGGAAAATGTGATGATAATAATTATTACCAGTTTGTTAATAAGGGTAATGGATATCTTGGTGTTAATAATACAATACCAATATCGGGTTTAGATGAAAATAATTTACACTCAGTCGTGGGTGAAAAATATTCTGCAGATATTACAATAGATGCAAATTCAGTGGCTGGATTAGGAGGTAAAACATTATCGAAAGATAACGAAGGAAATTATTACACTGATGATGGTAAAGGTAACCTGGCAAAAGTTGATTTGACCATAACCAATACAGCATATAATGCTGAAATAAAATTTACGGAAACGGCTATGGTAGCAACGCAATCCACTGCCGATCCGCTGAAAAAAATCGACGCGGCACTTGCTCAGGTTGACAAACTGCGCTCTGGCCTCGGTGCTGTACAGAACCGTTTCGATTCTGTTATCAGCAACCTGAACAACACCGTTAACAACCTGTCTGAGTCTCGTTCTCGTATCCTCGACGCTGACTTCGCATCTGAAGTGTCTGAAATGAGCCGCGCTAACATCCTGCAGTCTGCAGGTACTTCTGTGCTGGCCCAGGCTAATCAGGTTCCGCAGAACGTTCTGCAACTTTTGCGTTAATATGTCCCCACTGGCAGAATCATTCTGCCAGTACCCCATATTATCCTGCGTTGTACGATATTCATCGAAACAACAGCCAGACCAGCAGCCATGCCACCACCGGTACGGCAAAATCCATCAGGCTTCCAGCATCCCACGCACGTGGTTCAAAACCGTCCCACCACACGCAATGAAGAACGTACAACCGGCTATCGCTCCGTAAGCCTTGTATCCGGTAAGAATACCAACCAGATCATTGGCTCTTGTCGTTGCGCTGACGCCTGAAATAATAAATGATTTTCGGATGACTTCTGCTCAGGCTTACACTTGCGGCGATTTGGCACTTTCTAGATATTCCCGTACAAGACACGAATAATCGGCGTAGCCACTACTCAGAGGGGGTATATAATAATATTCATACCACTATATAAATTTTAAATAAGAACACTTATTCATTGACTGCATTAATATCAGCATATTCCTTTACACAGGAATATAACCTTTTATTTAATAAACAAAGAGAGTCAATGATGAGTAAAATTACAGGTGTTTTAGTTGATAACCATATCTATGATATTAACAATGATATGAAGTATGGTTACAATTTTCCTAACAGCTTGTTCCCTGGAGCCACCTTCAAGATGGTCATTGATAATGACCCTGTTAATAATGATAAGGTAACATGGAGCTGTGTCACTGATGCAGACAATAATGTTCTGGCGGTGAGTCAGGATGGCACAGTGACTTTTCCGAACGTAGATGAAAAGTGTGTTTGGAAGTTATTTGGTATTTACGCCACTGATAAAATAACAAATCAATCTGCCGGTGTTTATTTATTTATCGTAAAGCGTTTTTTCAAATACAGCATTGAAAATTATAAATCGGTTAAAGATGTTTTACCGTGGATTAAAAAAATGAACGGGGAATTTCCTGAAGCGCAGGATATCGATAGTTACGATTATGATGATCATTATGCAACACATATTATCAAGCGAGAAGTTAACGCAGGACTTTACCAGGAATGGGGTAATGTAGCTAATAGCGGATGGAACACAATTAATGAGGACTCCGGTTTGTGTGGCATTTACGCCTTTAATAAAGATAATAATTCTTATTATTATCTTAGCAATGATGGGTTCAGACAGCAATTTGGGGCAGGTTACCATGCTCAGGCAGTTGCATCCTACAGTGACCCCATTGACTGATTGTGTTTTTTGTCCACTATCATTTGCATTATTGTAGCGTAAAAAAATCACTGAAATTATAAAATTAAACTTACGTAAAACCACCCGTTCAGCGGGTGGTTCTGATTTTTATCCACGATGAGTATGAATCTAAAAAAATAAACAGACTTAAGAGTTCCTTTTTATATTGCTATAAATCATTTAATCACAAATGCCGACAGCATTTCTCACCGAAAACTTTATTGCTACTGTTCAGAACGCAAATGTGGTAATCCCCAGCTCCACGTGCTTAAAAATATTTACCCGTAGTATAAAAAAGCAGCCCGAATAAACATACGGGCTGATGCATTTTATTAAACTCGAACGAAACTATTTTTAATGTGGTGCGCTTCGTGACAATAAGTTAATTACCAACACTCCGGCACAAATCAACATCATGCCGATAATGGCTGGCAGATCCAGTCGTTGGCCGAAAAATCCCCAGGACAGTAAACTAATCAGGACGATACCGACTCCTGACCAGATAGCATAAGCAATCCCTGTAGGAATATAAGCCAGCGTCTGAGCTAATAACCAGAATGATGCACAGTAACAAATAATTGTACCAACAGAGGGCCATAACCGTGTAAAACCCTCTGAAAACTTCATTAAGGTTGTACCAATTACCTCTGCAAGTATTGCACCACCAAGATAAATATAAGGGTTCATAGCATATTCTTTCCTGTTAATACCGAAGAGAATTGTACTACAGTTTGAACCTAACTCACTGGTTTCCTCCTGGTGCATTCATTGATGTTCTTCATCAGTGCTTCAGGAAATGGGCGGATGGGAATCCATAGAAATGGTGCGTAGATATGCTCACCTTGCGCCTAATCATTTGACGGAGCACGCGAGGAAAACTGACGACATTTTTGGTGATGATATCCCAAAGATGTGCCATTTCTGAAAATATGGGGAAATAAAGAAGGCGTAACTGATTGAATTGTAATGGCGCGCCCTGCAGGATTCGAACCTGCGGCCCACGACTTAGAAGGTCGTTGCTCTATCCAACTGAGCTAAGGGCGCATTACACCGCGAGATGCTGTAATCGCGTGAATTATACGGTCAACCCTTGCTGAGTCAATGGCTTTTGAACCGGTTGCTGAACAAGTGTACGGCGGTGTCTATTTATCTCACCATGAGAGCAAGGAAACACATATCCGCCCTCAGTCTGGGACAGGTAAACCTGTTTTCATTGATAAAGAGTACAATTTTCTTACGTTACGAATAATTGTGCGTTTATATGAGCCGGGTAACTATCAAACCAGCAACTCTCTGTTGCCAAAAAAACAGTGGATTACAGATAGTCCAGAAAACGAAACCTGACAGCGCGCCCCGCTTCTGACAAAATAGGCGCATCCCCTTCGACCTACGTAACAGATGGAATCCTCTCTCTGATGGCAGCAAAGATTATAGATGGTAAAACGATTGCGCAGCAGGTGCGCTCTGAGGTTGCTCAAAAAGTTCAGGCGCGTATTGCAGCCGGACTGCGGGCGCCGGGACTGGCCGTTGTGCTGGTGGGTAGCAACCCTGCATCGCAAATTTATGTCGCAAGCAAACGCAAAGCTTGCGAAGAGGTGGGATTCATCTCCCGCTCATACGACCTTCCGGAAACCACCAGCGAAGCAGAGCTGCTGGAGCTTATCGATGTACTGAATGCCGACAACACCATCGATGGCATTCTGGTACAACTGCCATTACCGGCAGGTATTGATAACGTCAAAGTGCTGGAACGTATTCACCCGGACAAAGACGTGGACGGTTTCCATCCTTACAACGTCGGTCGTCTGTGCCAGCGCGCGCCGCGTCTACGTCCCTGCACTCCGCGCGGTATCGTCACGCTGCTTGAGCGTTACAACATTGATACTTTCGGCCTCAACGCCGTGGTGATTGGCGCATCGAATATCGTTGGTCGCCCGATGAGCATGGAACTGCTGCTGGCAGGTTGCACCACCACCGTGACTCACCGCTTCACTAAAAATCTGCGTCATCATGTAGAAAACGCCGATCTGTTGATCGTTGCCGTCGGTAAGCCGGGCTTTATTCCAGGTGACTGGATCAAAGAAGGCGCAATTGTGATTGATGTCGGCATCAACCGTCTGGAAAATGGCAAAGTTGTGGGCGACGTAGTGTTTGAAGACGCGGCTAAACGCGCCTCCTGGATTACGCCTGTCCCCGGCGGCGTTGGCCCGATGACGGTTGCCACGCTGATTGAAAACACGCTACAGGCGTGCGTTGAATATCATGATCCACAGGGTGAGTAACATGGCGACATTTTCTTTAGGTAAACATCCGCACGTTGAGCTGTGCGACTTGCTGAAACTGGAAGGCTGGAGCGAAAGCGGCGCGCAGGCGAAAATCGCGATTGCAGAAGGCCAGGTAAAAGTCGACGGCGAAGTTGAAACGCGTAAACGTTGCAAAATCGTCGCCGGTCAGACTGTGAGTTTTGCGGGTCACAGCGTACAGGTTGTTGCCTGAGCCCACTTCGGCCTGCCTGTACGCAGGCCGATTCTCTTTTCAGACCTTTGCCCTCTTCGTCGCTTTCATACAGGCTGATAGCGTCGACATTTTGCCGAAGCGATCATCATGCCAACCGTTATTACCCACGCCGCCGTTCCCCTTTGTATTGGTTTAGGATTGGGCTCGAAAATCATCCCGCCGCGTCTGTTATTTGCCGGAATCGTCCTGGCGATGCTGCCCGATGCCGATGTATTGTCGTTTAAATTTGGCGTTGCTTACGGCAATGTTTTTGGTCATCGCGGGTTTACCCATTCGCTGGTGTTTGCGTTTGTTGTCCCGCTGTTATGCGTACTGATTGGGCGTCGATGGTTCAGGGCTGGGCTGATTCGCTGCTGGCTGTTTTTAACCGTCTCGTTGTTATCGCACAGTTTGCTGGATTCGGTAACCACTGGCGGTAAGGGCGTTGGCTGGCTGTGGCCGTGGTCAGATGAACGCTTTTTCGCTCCCTGGCAGGTGATTAAAGTCGCGCCGTTTGCCTTGTCTCGTTACACCACGCCGTACGGGCATCAGGTGATAATTTCCGAATTGATGTGGGTATGGTTGCCGGGGATGGTGCTGATGGGAATGTTGTGGTGGCGCAGGCGATAACCGGATGCGAGAACTCGCATCCGGCGATAGAGCAATTACTTACGACGCCAGGTGGTCCCTTGCGGGCCATCTTCCAGCACGATCCCCATCTCATTCAGACGGTCACGCGCCGCATCTGCCGCCGCCCAGTCTTTCGCTTTACGGGCATCCAGACGCTGTTGAATTAACGCTTCAATCTCAGCCACTTCGCTGTCGTCTGCCTGCGCACCGCTTTGCAGGAACGCTTCCGGTTCTTGCTCCAGCAGGCCCAATACAGCGGAAAGTTTACGCAGGTGAGATGCCATTGCGTTCGCCGCTGCCATATCTTCTGCTTTCAGACGGTTCACTTCACGCGCCATATCAAACAGCACGGAATAGGCTTCCGGGGTGTTGAAATCATCGTCCATCGCTTCAATAAAGCGCGCTTCAAACGCTTCGCCACCAGCAGGAGCAACGGTTTTGTCTGTACCGCGCAGCGCAGTGTAGAGACGCTCCAGCGCCGCACGCGCCTGCTTCAGGTTCTCTTCGCTGTAGTTCAGCTGGCTGCGATAGTGGCCCGACATCAGGAAGTAACGCACGGTTTCCGCATCGTAGTATTTCAGCACATCGCGCACGGTAAAGAAGTTACCCAGCGATTTCGACATCTTCTCGCGGTCAACCATCACCATCCCGGAGTGCATCCAGTAATTCACATACTGACCATCATGGGCACAGGTGGA
This sequence comes from Escherichia sp. E2748, assembly GCF_005781125.1. NCBI lineage: Bacteria > Pseudomonadati > Pseudomonadota > Gammaproteobacteria > Enterobacterales > Enterobacteriaceae > Escherichia > Escherichia sp. E2748. Next base: position 56,384 of record NZ_VATP01000021.1, on the reverse strand, counting down.
CTGAGCGATTTCGTTCTCGTGGTGCGGGAACATCAGATCTGAACCGCCGCCGTGGATATCAAAGTGGTTACCCAGCTGCTTGCAGTTCATTGCCGAACATTCAATGTGCCAGCCAGGACGGCCCGCGCCCCACGGAGACGGCCAGCTCGGTTCGCCCTCTTTCGACATCTTCCACAGAACGAAGTCCATCGGGTTGCGTTTGTCGTCGACCACGTCAACGCGCGCGCCTGCCTGCAACTGGTCGAGATCCTGACGCGACAGCACGCCATAAGTCGGATCGGTCGGTACGTCGAACATCACGTCGCCGTTGTCCGCCACATAAGCGTGACCTTTGGCGATCAGTTGTTCAGTGAGTTCAATAATTTCTGCGATATGGTGCGTCGCGCGCGGCTCCATATCCGGGCGCAGAATGTTCAAAGCATCAAAATCTTTGTGCATTTCGGCGATCATGCGATCCACCAGCGCCACAAAGCTTTCGCCATTTTCATTGGCGCGTTTGATGATTTTGTCGTCGATATCGGTAATGTTACGCACATACTTCAACTTATAGCCGAGGAAACGCAGGTAACGCGCAACCACGTCAAAGGCAACAAAGGTACGCCCGTGACCGATATGACAGAGATCGTAAACGGTGATTCCACACACGTACATGCCGACTTCCCCGGCGTGAATAGGCTTAAATTCCTCTTTTTGGCGTGTCAGAGTATTGAAGATTTTTAGCATCGAAGATTCCGTTTAGACATGTGTGGGTAATTGAGTTGCGTATAATACCCATATTTCCCGCGCGAATCAGCATACATTGCGAGATGATCCGATCGTGCGGTTATGCTATAACACCACCCTATATATGACCCGAACCGGGTTGAAGCACCAATCAAACGGAACAGGATGCAAAAATGGTTACTTTCCACACCAATCACGGCGATATTGTCATCAAAACTTTTGACGATAAAGCACCTGAAACAGTTAAAAACTTCCTGGACTACTGCCGCGAAGGTTTTTACAACAACACCATTTTCCACCGTGTTATCAACGGTTTTATGATTCAGGGCGGCGGTTTTGAGCCGGGCATGAAACAAAAAGCCACCAAAGAGCCGATCAAAAACGAAGCCAACAACGGTCTGAAAAACACCCGTGGTACGCTGGCAATGGCCCGTACTCAGGCACCGCACTCTGCAACTGCCCAGTTCTTCATCAACGTGGTTGATAACGACTTCCTGAACTTCTCCGGCGAGAGCCTGCAAGGTTGGGGTTACTGCGTGTTTGCTGAAGTGGTTGAAGGCATGGACGTAGTCGACAAAATCAAAGGTGTCGCTACCGGTCGTAGCGGTATGCACCAGGACGTGCCAAAAGAAGACGTTATCATTGAAAGCGTGACCGTTAGCGAGTAATCGTGGCGACACTCTTTATTGCAGATCTTCATCTCTGCGTGGAAGAACCGGCGATCACCGCCGGTTTTCTGCGTTTTTTAGCGGGAGAAGCCCGCAAGGCCGACGCGCTGTATATTCTTGGCGATCTGTTTGAAGCCTGGATTGGCGACGACGATCCCAGCCCGTTTCATCGCCAGATGGCGGCTGCGATCAAAGCGGTATCCGATTCCGGCGTTCCCTGTTATTTCATTCATGGCAACCGTGATTTTCTGCTCGGCAAACGCTTTGCCCGTGAAAGCGGCATGACATTATTGCCGGAAGAGAAGGTGCTCGAACTTTATGGTCGTCGGGTGCTGATTATGCATGGTGACACGCTGTGCACTGACGATGTGGGTTATCAGGCTTTTCGCGCTAAAGTCCACAAACCCTGGCTGCAAACGTTATTCCTCGCCCTGCCATTGTTTGTACGCAAACGTATTGCCGCGCGAATGCGAGCGAACAGTAAAGAAGCCAACAGCAGCAAATCGCTGGCGATCATGGACGTTAACCAAAACGCGGTGGTCAGTGCGATGGAAAAACATCAGGTGCAATGGCTGATCCACGGGCATACCCATCGCCCGGCGGTGCATGAGCTCATCGCCAATGCGCAACCGGCTTTTCGCGTGGTACTCGGTGCCTGGCATACGAAAGGTTCAATGGTGAAAGTCACGGCAGATGACGTTGAATTAATTCATTTTCCCTTCTGAACACGAATGAATAGATTCTGAAAAAGCGCCGGACTAACGCAACCTGTATATCTTTTTCTGAGCCAGCAAGGTAATAAATCCCTGAGTGAAATAACAACAGGGAATATTATTATGCAACGCTGCAACGGATTTTTGATTTCTGGCATCGCTCTTACGGCAGGTGCACCTCTGTGTATTAGCTGGTTCGGTCTTGTCGGCTTCTATTTTGGCGCATTGTCACTGGTAGCTGCGGCGGTCATTTCGTGGATAGTCTATTTCTGGCTCATTTATTTAGTACTCACCCGCCCTCACAACCAACGCTTTGTAGAAAGATTTATATTGATTGTTGGTATTTGCTTTTTTCCGTGGAGCATTGTGCTGATATGGGCATTCTTTGCCAGTTCAGCCAGAGCGCATAATCAACACGCAGAGCAGACTAAAAACTCAACAACTGACGGTTAATTCCGCCTACGCAACCGTTTTCCTTGCTCTCTTTCCGTGCTATTCTCTGTGCCCTCTAAAGCCGAGAGTTGTGCACCACAGGAGTTTTAAGACGCATGTCTTCCCGCAATAATCCGGCGCGTGTCGCCATCGTGATGGGGTCCAAAAGTGACTGGGCTACCATGCAGTTCGCCGCCGAAATCTTCGAAATCCTGAATGTCCCGCACCACGTTGAAGTGGTTTCTGCTCACCGTACCCCCGATAAACTGTTCAGCTTCGCCGAAAGCGCCGAAGAGAACGGTTATCAGGTGATTATTGCTGGCGCAGGCGGCGCTGCACACCTGCCGGGCATGATTGCCGCCAAAACGCTGGTGCCAGTGCTGGGCGTGCCCGTACAGAGCGCCGCACTGAGCGGTGTCGATAGCCTCTACTCCATCGTACAAATGCCGCGCGGCATTCCTGTAGGTACGCTGGCGATTGGTAAAGCAGGCGCGGCAAACGCGGCGTTACTGGCAGCACAAATTCTTGCGACTCATGATAAAGAACTGCACCAGCGTCTGAATGACTGGCGCAAAGCCCAGACCGACGAAGTGCTGGAAAACCCGGACCCTCGAGGTGCGGCATGAAACAGGTTTGCGTCCTCGGTAACGGGCAGTTAGGCCGTATGCTGCGCCAGGCTGGCGAACCGTTAGGCATTGCTGTCTGGCCGGTCGGGCTGGACGCTGAACCGGCGGCGGTGCCTTTTCAACAAAGCGTGATTACCGCTGAGATCGAACGCTGGCCGGAAACCGCATTAACCCGCGAGCTGGCGCGCCATCCGGCATTTGTAAACCGCGATGTGTTCCCGATTATTGCCGACCGTCTGACTCAGAAGCAGCTTTTCGATAAGCTCCACCTGCCGACCGCGCCGTGGCAGTTACTTGCCGATCGTAGCGAGTGGCCTGCGGTGTTTGATCGTTTAGGTGAGCTGGCGATTGTTAAGCGTCGCACTGGTGGCTATGACGGTCGCGGTCAATGGCGTTTACGCGCCGATGAAACCGAACAGTTACCGGCAGAGTGTTACGGCGAATGTATTGTCGAGCAGGGCATTAACTTCTCTGGTGAAGTGTCGCTGGTTGGCGCACGCGGCTTTGATGGCAGCACAGTGTTTTATCCGCTGACGCATAACCTGCATCAGGACGGTATTTTGCGCACCAGCGTCGCGTTCCCGCAGGCTAACGCGCAGCAGCAGGCGCAAGCTGAAGAGATGTTGTCGGCGATTATGCAGGAGCTGGGCTATGTGGGCGTGATGGCGATGGAGTGTTTTGTCACCCCGCAAGGTCTGTTGATCAACGAACTGGCACCGCGTGTGCATAACAGCGGTCACTGGACGCAAAACGGCGCCAGCATCAGCCAGTTTGAGCTGCATCTGCGGGCGATTACCGATCTGCCGTTACCGCAACCAGTAGTGAATAGTCCGTCGGTGATGATCAACCTGATTGGTAGCGATGTGAATTATGGCTGGCTGAAACTGCCGCTGGTGCATCTGCACTGGTACGACAAAGAAGTCCGTCCGGGCCGTAAAGTGGGTCATCTGAATTTGACCGACAGCGACACATCGCGTCTGACCGCGACGCTGGAAGCGCTGATCCCATTACTGCCGCCGGAGTATGCCAGCGGCGTGATGTGGGCGCAGAGTAAGTTCAGTTGAGCCATATCGGGTGGCTAATTCTCGTCACCCGTCACCTCATTTCAGCCGATGCCACGGAATCAGATTATCCATTAACACCGCCAACAAAATACTAACCAGCAATCCGTTACTTAATAATGGGCGAAGCGTTAATGGCAGATCCTGTAAATAGACAGGCGGTAATCCCATTAAAAAGATCCCAACAAATAACGGTAGTGCGAGTCGATAAACATTACGCGCCGTAAAGTTAATTTGTTGGCTAAAAAGTAGCGCAGAAAAGAGTAATGGCAAATAAGACACTAACATTACCGCACTCGTTACCGGCAGCGGAATACTGCTGAATAAGCGCGTCAGTGGCGGAGTCATCGCTACCAACAAACAAATCGCACTACCGTAGAGAAATGAACGACGTGTCGCATCGCCAGTTTGCGTTAATAAACCAATAGACGAAACGAACGGCGAAAAGGGAATAATAGCCATCGGCACCGTCACCAGCGTCATCACCCCTGTGACCACGAAACTTCGACGATAACGTCTGTTTCCCGCCCCTTGTTGTGGGTAAAAAATATCAGTACCCCGGACTGCGCCATAAGTATTGCTGATATTAACCAGACCGGTAATTACCGCCGTCACAATAATCCCTGGGGATAACTTGCCTCCGCTCCCCAAGGGAAACCATTGCCAGTGCAGTTCAGAATGAATGATTGGCGATGAAGGAAAGCAGAAACGCCAAAGTAGCCAACCTAGTATTGTCCCCACCAATACCCCATAACGTGCCAAACGCTGGGGAAGAAAAATAATCATCGCCAGCACCAGACACATTACCGCTACCGACAGAGCAAACGCTGGAAACTGAATTTTAAAATTTGGGTCAGCAATACCAAACGGCAAACCTAACATTCCCTTAAAGAAGATAGTGGTAAGCTGCGCGCCCAGCATCAACATAAAAACGACCATCACGGTTGGGGTGAACAAGCGTGCCAGACGGTGACCTAACCCACTAATACCAATTAAAATAGTCAGTACGCCGGAAATCGCAATTCCTGCTACCAGACTATTGGCAATATCATTGAGCGGTGTACCTCGCGATGATTCACCCAACGTGATGGTGAGGATCGTTCCCCACCATAAACCTCCAGGCCCTTCCATAATAGCGCGGCGATGACCGAAAAATGCCTGAGCGATACAGGCTAATGCGGTTGCCAGAAATGCATATTGCGTCAGTGTCAGCAAACAGCTTTGCGGTAGCTGAAATGCCGAAAGCAACGTTGGCGGAACCACTACGGTGTTACAAAAAATGAAGAAAAACCACTGAAAACCAGACAACATATTTTCGCGGTTAAATGAAATATTAAACATAGGAACACCTGTTAAAATCGCGCCAACTGCTATCATTTATCGAATACAGATAACTTCATTCCCCACCAGCCAGGTATTAAAAACCTTGTCTGCAGCATATTTTAATTTAGCAGTAAGGGGTAATCCACGCTAATCCCTCTTCCGTAGTGGTCTTCGGTTTATATTCACATCCTACCCACCCATCGTAGTTTGATTGCGCAATTACCGTAAAGAGATATTCGTAATTAATTTCTCCGGTCCCTGGTTCGCCGCGATGTGGATTATCGGCAATTTGCAGGTGACCAATTTTATCGGCCCACTGAGTCATGGTATTGGTTAATTCACCTTCCATCCGCTGCATGTGATAAATGTCATACTGAATTTTCAAATTGCAGCAACCAACATCATCAATCAATTTCAGCGCCTGCCGAGTTCCGGTGAGATGGAAACCAGGAATATCAAAATGGTTAATAGGTTCAATCAGTAATAAAATATCTTCTTTCATCAGCATATTCGCGGCATAACGTAGGTTTGCTACAAGCGTTGCGTGAATCTGTTCACTGCTGAAACCTGCCGGTGTTTTACCGACCAGACAGTTAATTTTTTTATTACCCAGTGCACGAGCATATCGAATCGCTGCTGCTACGCCATCCCGAAACTCTTCTTCACGGCCAGGAATACAGGCAATACCCCGCTCGCCCACCGCCCAGTCACCTGCCGGTAAATTGTGCAGCGTATGTTCGAGTTTATTACTCGCCAGCACCTGTTTTAATTCTTCAATGTCGTAGTCATAAGGGAACATAAATTCAACGCCACGAAAACCACACTGTGCAGCTTTCTCAAAACGGGCGAGAAAATCATATTCACCAAATAACATCGATAAATTAGCAGAGAAACGTAACATTATTTATCTCCCTTATTCATAGTGCATGAAGCAGGTTTCAGTCGGTGCATCCGCTGCGTTATCGGCGATATCTTCAAATTCCATGACGTTATCCAGTTCACTGCCCATCGAAATATTGGTTACACGTTCCAGCATAATTTCCACCACCACCGGGACACAGTACTGCGCCATTAAGGCTTTCGCCTGTTCAAAGGCTGGAGCAATATCTTCCGGTTTGAAAACGCGAATAGCTTTACAACCTAAACCTTCCGCTACTTTCACGTGGTCAACGCCATAACCGTTCACATCACTGGAGTTAATATTTTCGAACGCGAGCTGTACGCAGTAATCCATATCAAATGCGCGTTGTGACTGACGAATCAGGCCGAGATAGGCGTTATTCACCAGCACATGGATGTACGGAATGTTGAACTGTGCGCCAACGGCTAATTCTTCAATCAGGAACTGGAAGTCGAAGTCACCGGAAATCGCCACCACATTACGTTCTGGATCAGCAGCACACACGCCCAGCGCAGCCGGAATGGTCCAGCCCAGCGGGCCTGCCTGACCACAGTTGATCCAGTGACGGTCTTTAAAGACATGCAGCATTTGCGCCGCAGCGATTTGTGACAGGCCGATGGTGGTGACATAGCAAACATCACGTCCAAAGGCTTTGTTCATCTCTTCATACACGCGCTGCGGTTTCACTGGCACGTTGTCGAAGTGGGTTTTGCGCAGCAAAGTGCGTTTGCGCTGCTGGCACTCAGCAACCCACTCTTTACGACACGGCAGACGACCCGCTTTTTGCATCTCCTGGGCCACTTCAACCAGCAGCGTCAGCGCCGCTTTAGCATCAGAGACAATGCCGAGATCCGGACACAGCACGCGGCCAATTTGCGTCGGTTCAATATCGATATGAACGATTTTGCGCCCTTCGGTGTATTTCTCTACCGAACCGGTATGACGGTTAGCAAAACGGTTACCGATACCAAACACCATGTCGGACGCCAGCAACGTTGCGTTACCGTAACGATGCGCAGTTTGCAGACCCACCATCCCGGCCATCAGTTCGTGATCGTCCGGGATACAGCCCCAGCCCATCAGCGTTGGGATAACCGGAACGCTGGTCAGTTCGGCAAACTGTTGTAACAGCGCCGCGGCATCGGCGTTGATCACCCCGCCCCCGGCAACAATCACCGGACGTTCGGCCTGAATTAACATTTCTACCGCTTTTTCGATCTGCATACGGCTGGCTGCAGGTTTGTAGACTGGCAGCGGTTCGTACATATCAGGATCAAACTCGATTTCCGCAACCTGAACGTCGAACGGTAAATCCACCAGTACCGGACCCGGACGCCCAGAACGCATCAGGTGAAATGCCTGTTGCAGCACACGAGGCACCAGCGCCGCTTCACGAACTGTAACCGCCATTTTGCTGACCGGTTTAGCAATTGCTTCAATATCTACGGCCTGAAAATCTTCTTTATGCAGACGGGCTCTCGGTGCCTGGCCGGTGATGCACAAAATAGGAATGGAATCAGCAGAAGCAGAATAGAGCGCGGTGATCATGTCAGTGCCTGCTGGTCCCGAAGTTCCCAAACAAACGCCGATATTCCCAGCCGTTGCGCGGGTATAGCCTTCCGCCATGTGCGACGCACCTTCCACGTGACGCGCCAGAATGTGACGAATACCGCCGTGCTTACGCATCGCTGAGTAGAACGGATTGATTGCAGCTCCCGGAACGCCGAAGGCGGTGGTGATACCTTCTTTCTCCAGCACATACATTGCCGCGTCAACGGCTCTCATTTTTGCCATTTTATTCCTACCTCTATTAATTGGAAAAATTTTCCAACTTTCAAATTTTGTCAAAAAAACCCGCTCCGCAGAGCGGGATGCGACAGACACTATGGATGTGCTTTCAGTCCCAACGCCGTGCTGATATCGCGGGCGGTGTCTCTGACCAGCTCACCCTGACTGACAAAACGATCTTCTGTCAGTCTTGATGAAGGCCCGGAGATGGAGATAGCAGCAACAACACTACCTACATCATCGTAAATTGCTGAAGCTATGCAATTCAGGCCTATAACATGCTCTTCTTTATCTACGGTATAGCCCAGTTCACGCGCTTGTTCCAGGTCCTTCAGCAAGGTGGGCATATCCACAAGCGTAGTTGGCGTAAACTGCTGCAAACCGGTTTGCAGAATGATGCTCATCAGCTCCTCTTCCGCCAGCGGATAAAGCAGCGCCTTGCCCGCACCGGAAGCATGCAGCGGCAGACGACTGCCCAGCGGCGCACACATCCTGACCATCGATTTACACTCTAACTGACCAATTAATACCGCTTCATTGCCGTTACGAATCGCGACATTGACCGTCTCGCCGGAAAGCAGCATCAGGCGGCGCATAAACGGCCCGGCAACGGAGAGGACATCACGGTTATGGATGTACGCCGCGCCGACGTTAAAGACACCTAATCCTATATGCCACCAGCCTAACTGACTGTCCTGATAGACAAAATCCGCTGCCTGTAAAACCTTTAACAGGCGAAAGGTCGTCGAGAGCGGCAAATCCAGATTGAGAGAAATATCGCTAACCGACGAACTTCCTCCACTTTTTTCCAGATATTGCAGAATCGCAATTCCCCGCTCTAACGCCTGTGCGCCCTTCTGTGCCACAGGCTCCGCCTGTCCTGGCCTGCCGCGCCGTCTAACTTCCGTCATACCTACGTTAACTCCGACCTACAAGTGAGCATAAACAATGAACAATTAGTTTATCTTATGCAAGTCGGTTGCAGGCGTCACGCAAAACAGAGTTCCTGTTCAGGAATACTTTCAACATCACAGTTGTCACTGCCGCCGCGATCGATAGTCAGAAAATCGGTGACGCGCTGCCAGGCGAAAAGCGGGTGATGCCAGACGTTACGATGATAATTCACCCCCTGCTCACCGTTGGTGATAAACGCCCGCAGCGTTGACAGGTCTGGTTTATCGTCACCTGACGCCACGACCACTACAAACACTTCACCTTTCATCGGGATAAATGCCTGAGTACCCAGCGGGTGACGTTCGAGTTCGTGGATGATCAGCGGCAGATTCGCCGGTTGCGCGCGGTTAATGCTGATAAGCGTACGGTCTTGCTCAAGAATCTCAACCAGCGCCAAATCGTGATAGCGCTCCACCAGGCCATTGTTAATATGGAAAAAATCCCGTTGCTGCGTTTCGATAACGTCGCCATAAGCACAGAAGGCTTCCTGACTTAACGGTAATACCTGAAGTTTCATCTTTTTGTCCTTGTAACATAATTCCGTTCAACCACCGCCGACCGGTCAGCCAGGTTTCAATAATAGGCAATCTAAAACCTTAAGAGAACAACATCAATACAAAAGTTGGAATATTTTTCCAAAACTAGATTTAGCCCACAAATCACGCAGGGTTATCATGTGAAAATACAGGTAAATCAAAGGACAGGAAAATCACGCAACCTGCGGATTTAAAAGGGGATACCTGAAGATGTTTGATCCAGAAACTTTGCGGACTTTCATTGCTGTTGCCGAAACGGGAAGTTTTTCAAAAGCGGCAGAACGATTATGTAAAACGACGGCGACCATCAGTTATCGCATTAAGCTTCTGGAAGAGAATACCGGAGTAGCGCTGTTTTTCCGCACGACTCGCAGCGTGACGTTGACAGCGGCTGGCGAGCATCTGCTTTGTCAGGCCAGAGACTGGCTGAGTTGGCTGGAAAGCATGCCCAGCGAGCTGCAACAGGTGAATGATGGCGTGGAACGCCAGGTGAATATCGTCATCAACAACCTGCTCTATAATTCCGAGGCCGTCGCCCAACTGCTGGCGTGGTTGAATGAACGTTACCCCTTTACCCAGTTTCACATCTCCCGACAAATCTATATGGGCGTCTGGGACTCGCTATTGTACGAAGGTTTTTCACTGGCTATCGGCGTCACGGGAACAGAAGCACTGGCAAATACTTTTAGCCTTGATCCCTTAGGTTCGGTGCAATGGCGCTTTGTCATGGCGGCAGATCATCCACTGGCAAAGGTTGAAGAGCCGCTAACAGAAGCGCAATTGCGGCGCTTTCCTGCGGTCAATATTGAAGACAGCGCCCGCACCTTAACCAAACGCGTCGCCTGGCGTTTGCCGGGACAAAAAGAGATTATTGTTCCTGATATGGAAACGAAAATCGCCGCCCATCTGGCGGGCGTTGGCATTGGTTTTTTGCCAAAATCACTTTGCCAGTCGATGATTGATAATCAACAACTGGTCAGCCGGGTCATCCCGACGATGCGCCCGCCTTCGCCATTGAGTCTGGCATGGCGTAAATTTGGCAGCGGCAAAGCGGTGGAAGATATTGTGGCCTTATTTACCCAGCGCAGGCCGGAAATCAGTGGATTTTTAGAAATTTTCGGCAACTCACACAGTTAAAAATCAAGTTTCCTTGCGCGTTGGCGCGTAAAATAGCGCGCAAGCTGATTTGAGGTTCACTTTTTACTATGCAAGAGAGACACACGGAACAGGACTATCGTGCCCTGCTGATTGCTGATACGCCCATTATTGATGTTCGCGCCCCCATCGAGTTTGAGCAAGGCGCAATGCCCGCCGCTATCAATCTGCCGTTAATGAATAATGATGAACGCGCCGCCGTTGGCACCTGCTATAAACAGCAAGGGTCTGACGCGGCGCTGGCGCTGGGGCATAAACTGGTGGCGGGTGAAATTCGTCAGCAGCGCATGGATGCCTGGCGGGCAGCGTGTCTGCAAAATCCGCAAGGTATTCTCTGCTGCGCCCGTGGCGGTCAACGTTCACATATTGTGCAACGCTGGCTGCATGAAGCGGGGATTGATTATCCGCTGGTGGAAGGCGGTTATAAGGTACTGCGCCAGACTGCGATTCAGGCGACCATTGAACTGGCACAAAAACCGATAGTGCTGATTGGCGGTTGTACCGGCAGCGGTAAAACGCTGTTAGTGCAACAACAGCCGAACGGTGTTGATCTGGAAGGGCTGGCGCGCCATCGCGGTTCTGCTTTTGGTCGCACATTGCAGCCGCAACTTAGCCAGGCGAGTTTTGAAAACCTGCTGGCTGCCGAAATGCTAAAAACCGACGCCCGTCAGGAGCTGCGCCTGTGGGTGCTGGAAGATGAAAGCCGGATGATCGGTTCTAATCACCTGCCGGAATGCCTGCGCGAGCGAATGACTCAGGCGGCGATTGCGGTGGTAGAAGATCCGTTTGAGATCCGTCTTGAACGCCTGAACGAAGAGTATTTCTTGCGTATGCATCATGATTTTACCCATGCGTACGGCGACGAACAGGGCTGGCAAGAGTATTGCGAATACCTGCATCATGGGCTTTCAGCGATTAAGCGTCGGCTGGGGTTACAGCGCTATAACGAACTGGCTGCAAGGCTGGATGCAGCGCTGACAACGCAACTCTCAACCGGCACAACCGACGGTCATCTGGCCTGGCTGGTGCCGCTGCTTGAAGAGTATTACGACCCGATGTATCGCTATCAGCTTGAGAAAAAAGCGGAAAAAGTTGTCTTTCGCGGTGAGTGGGCGGAAGTGGCGGAATGGGTTAAGGCGCGGTGATGGGCGGTATTCTGAAACGGCGATTGTCGTGAGAACAGAATGGTTGCACCAGAATACAGAAATAAAAAAACCGACATGACAGTCGGTTTTTTTATTTTTCCCGCCCAAGACTTGGTGGTTCCGGGCAGAAATGAAACAGTCCTCATCTAGCAAGTGAATTATAAGTCAGGATGCCTACATATTCAAACAGCTATGTTGGCGATACAATCCCGACGCTAGTAGCAAGACTGCCGGATGCGGCGTAAACGCCTTATCCGGCCTACACAATCTTGCAAAATCAATATATTGCACGATCCTCGTAGGCCTGATAAGCGTAGCGCATCAGGCAATCTAACGCCTGTCATCACCCCGCAAACTGCCTGAACAGCGCCTTACCCTTAACCAGTCGCGCGCCGAGCCAGCCGCCGCAAAGTGACAGCAGCAGTGCACCGCTGCACGGCAGCACAATCCACAACCGCCAGTCCGGTTCCCACGGGAAGTCGAACACTTTCGCCTGCAACACTGCCAGCGCCGTTTCCGCACCAGTTGCGGCCACCAGACCAGAAACAAACCCGAGCATGGCGAACTCACTCCACAATGTTGTGCGCAGCAGTTTTTTGCCCGCGCCTAGGGTGCGCCACACCACCAGCTCCTGATGACGCTGACGCATTCCCACCTGCACCTGTGCCAGCAACAGCAACATACCGCAGGCGGTGACCAGCACTACCATCACTTCCAGCGCCCGACTTACCTGCTCCAGCACCTGACCGACCTGTTTTAAAATCGCGCCAATGTCTAACAGGCTAATGGTCGGGAACTGACGGTTGAGTTGCGTCAACATGCCGTTGCCATTCTCCCAGCGGAAACTGGTGAGCCAGCTTTGCGGCTGTCCATCCAGCGCCCCTTCAGGGAAAATAAAATAGAAATTAGGCCGCAGACTTTCCCAGTCCACTTTGCGCAGGCTGGTCACTTTAGCGCGGAACTCCTGGGTATCGCCCATAAAAGTCACGGTATCGCCGAGGGCAACGTTTAAGCGTTTCGCCAGCCCCTCTTCCATCGACACTTCATCGGCTTTTGGCGGCCAGTTACCAGCGACAATCGGATTATGATCGGGCCGCGTATTTTGCCAGGTAAGATTGAGTTCGCGGTTAAGCGCCTCATCGTCATTACCTTCTGTCGGCTTGTCGTTAATCGCTGTCAGCCGCGCACGCACCACTGGATAAAATGATTCCGGGACTATCTGATGTTCCGCGAGGAACGCTTTTAGCGGCGTAACCTGTTCTGTGGCGATGTTAATTAAAAAGTAGTTCGGGCTTTCTGGAGGTAGCTGCTGCTGCCAGCGGTCAAGCAGATCGCCACGCAACACCAGCAGCAGCGCCAGCAGCATAAAGGAGAGCGAAAATGCCGAAAGCTGGCTTAACGTTGACCACGGCTGACGTAACAGGCGGCTGACCGCAAGGCGCAGAGGCAGCGATTTCAGCGTCATGCGGCGAAGTACATTCAGCAGCATCCAGCCCAGCACACCGCACAGCAAAGCCAGTACTACCGCGCCCGCCAGCACCGCCCACAGCAGCATACTGCCGCCCATCAGCCCGACGAGCAGCAGCACAACCACCACAGTGACAACCGGCAGATAAAACTTCAGCGGCCAGACGTTCGCGACCACATCATTACGTAACACGCGTAAAGGCTGCGTTGCCAACAACAGGCGGTATGGTCGCAGCCCCACCAGCAGAGAGATGACTGTCATGGTGCCGAGCGCCCACAGCCATGGCCAGAGGCTGGCAGGAGGTAAAGCGGCAGGTAGCACGGGTTTGAGCAGCACCATCAACACGTTTTCGAACAACAGACCTATCGCCCCGCCGGTAACGGCTGAAAGTACCAGCACCATCAACCACTGACCGACGATTAACTTACGCAGTTGCGCTCGCCCTGCCCCCAGCGTTTTGAGGATCGCCACCAGATCGTAGCGACTGCGACAGTAATGATTCATCGCCACCGCCACCGCAGCCACTGCCAGCAGCAAGGTCAGAAGCGCCGAAAGCAGCAGGAACTGTTGCGAGCGTTCCATCGAGCGCCCCAGCGCGCCTTCGTCCTGTTCCAGACCGTACCAGCGTTGTTCGGGTTTAAGCTGGGGTAACAGCCATTTCTCATAGCCGTCGAGCTGATTCTCGCTGCCACCAAATTTATAGCGCCAGGTGACCCGACTCCCCGGCTGCACGGCTCCGGTTTTATCGACATCCGCCAGATTCATCATCAGGCGTGGGGCTATCTGGAAGGGGTTAAAACCGGCATCCGGTTCCTGAATCACTTCTCCGGCGATCCGCAGCGTGGCATCGCCCACGTCGATGGTATCGCCGATTTTCAGGTTAAGCAGTGCCATCAGGCGTGGGGCCAGCAATACGCTGCCCGCCTGCGGTTTCAGGCCAGGGGGATTAGTTTGCAGATCGCCATACATCGGGTAGATATCATCCACCGCTTTGACGTTCGCCAGCTGCGGTGTGTCGCCTGCAAATGTCATCGTGGCGAAAGTCAGCTGCTTGCCGACTTTCAGGCCGCGCTTTTGCGCTTCCTCCAGCCACGCTTGCGGCACTTCGCGCGAACTGCGCAACGCCCGATCGCCCGCCATAAACTCCCGGCTTTGCTGGCTTAAACCTTTCTCCATGCGATCGCTGATATTGCCCAGCGCCAGCACGCAGGCCACCGCCAGGCTTAGCGCCAGCCAGACAATTAATAGCGACGGCGAGCGCCATTCGCGCCAGAACCAACGTGCAATCATGCTTCCTCCTGCAACTGCCCGTTCACCAGCTGTAAGCAGCGGTCGCAGCGTGCCGCCAGTTGCAGGTCGTGGGTCACCATAATCAACGTGGTGCCATGCTCACGGTTAAGGGAAAACAGCAGGTCGGCAATTTTATCGCCCGTCTGGCGGTCAAGGTTGCCGGTAGGTTCATCAGCAAATAGCACATCTGGCCGACCGTTAAAGGCACGCGCCAGCGCCACACGTTGCTGTTCGCCGCCGGAAAGCTGTGCCGGAAGATGATCAAGACGTTTGCCCAGCCCTAACTGTTCGAGCAATGCTTTCGCCCCGTTACGACTTTCCGCGCTACTCTCACCGCGCAGCAGCGCCGGAAGCTCGACGTTTTCCAGCGCGTTAAGGGTCGGAATTAACATAAATGACTGAAAAACAAAGCCTACATGCTTCGCGCGCAACTTTGCCCGCGCTTCTTCGTCCATATTATGTAGCGGTTGTCCTACCAGATTCACTTCGCCACTGCTACCGTCATCCAGCCCGGCGAGGATCGCCAGCAAGGTTGACTTACCCGATCCCGACTCGCCCACCAGCGCGATGGTTTCGCCACGTTTGACAACCAGCTCAACTCCGGTGAGGATGGAGAGTTCATGCTCCCCCTGACCGACGGACTTCTTAAGATGATGAACTTCAACAATGTTTTCCGCTGGCATTTGCCCTTCCTGTTCCTGGTCCTGTTAACTTTCCGTGCCGCCGCAGCGGACACGTTATTAATTCTGGGTGATAGCCTGAGCGCCGGGTATCGAATGTCTGCCAGCGCGGCCTGGCCTGCCTTGTTGAATGATAAGTGGCAGAGCAAAACGTCGGTAGTCAATGCCAGCATCAGCGGCGACACCTCGCAACAAGGGCTGGCGCGCCTTCCGGCTCTGCTGAAACAGCATCAGCCGCGCTGGGTGCTGGTTGAACTGGGCGGCAATGACGGTTTGCGTGGTTTTCAGCCACAACAAACCGAGCAAACGCTGCGCCAGATTTTGCAGGATGTCAAAGCCGCCAACGCTGAACCATTGTTAATGCAAATACGTCTGCCTGCAAACTATGGTCGCCGTTATAATGAAGCCTTTAGCGCCATTTACCCCAAACTCGCCAAAGAGTTTGATGTTCCGCTGCTGCCCTTTTTTATGGAAGAGGTCTACCTCAAGCCACAATGGATGCAGGATGACGGTATTCATCCCAACCGCGACGCCCAGCCGTTTATTGCCGACTGGATGGCGAAGCAGTTGCAGCCTTTAGTAAATCATGACTCATAAAGCAACGGAGATCCTGACAGGTAAAGTTATGCAAAAATCGGTCTTAATTACCGGATGTTCCAGTGGAATTGGCCTGGAAAGCGCGCTCGAATTAAAACGCCAGGGTTTTCATGTGCTGGCAGGTTGCCGGAAACCGGATGATGTTGAGCGCATGAACAATATGGGATTCACCGGCGTGTTGATCGATCTGGATTCGCCAGAAAGTGTTGATCGCGCAGCCGACGAAGTGATCGCCCTGACCGATAATTGTCTGTATGGGATCTTTAACAATGCCGGATTCGGCATGTATGGCCCCCTTTCCACCATCAGCCGTGCGCAGATGGAACAGCAGTTTTCCGCCAACTTTTTCGGCGCACACCAGCTCACCATGCGCCTGTTACCGGCTATGTTGCCGCACGGTGAAGGGCGTATTGTGATGACCTCATCGGTGATGGGATTAATCTCCACACCGGGCCGCGGCGCTTACGCGGCCAGTAAATATGCGCTGGAGGCGTGGTCAGACGCACTGCGCATGGAGCTACGTCACAGCGGAATTAAAGTTAGCCTGATTGAGCCAGGTCCCATTCGTACTCGTTTCACCGACAACGTCAACCAGACGCAAAGCGATAAACCGGTCGAAAACCCCGGCATCGCCGCCCGCTTTACGTTGGGGCCGGAAGCGGTGGTTGCCAAAGTGCGCCATGCTTTTATCAGCGAGAAGCCGAAGATGCGCTATCCGGTGACGCTGGTGACCTGGGCAGTCATGGTGCTTAAGCGCCTGCTGCCGGGGTGCGCGATGGACAAAATATTGCAGGGGTGAGTTGAAGCGCGCGCTTAAGCCCCCATGTCAAAGAAAATATCGACAACAGAGAGCGACTCCATGTCCGTAGAAAATATTGTCAACATTAACGAATCTAACCTGCAACAGGTTCTTGAACAGTCAATGACCACACCTGTGCTGTTCTATTTTTGGTCTGAACGTAGCCAGCACTGTTTGCAGTTAACCCCAATTCTGGAAAGCCTCGCGGCACAGTACAACGGGCAATTTATTCTGGCGAAGCTGGACTGCGACGCGGAGCAGATGATTGCCGCCCAGTTTGGTCTGCGCGCTATTCCGACCGTGTATCTGTTCCAGAACGGGCAACCGGTAGACGGCTTCCAGGGACCGCAACCGGAAGAAGCGATCCGCGCCCTGCTGGATAAAGTGCTGCCGCGTGAAGAAGAGCTGAAAGCGCAGCAGGTGATGCAACTGATGCAAGAAGGCAATTACACCGACGCCCTGCCATTGCTGAAAGACGCCTGGCAGTTGTCGAACCAGAACGGGGAGATCGGCCTGCTGCTGGCAGAAACGCTGATTGCGCTGAACCGTTCTGAAGATGCAGAAGCCGTGCTGAAAACCATTCCGTTGCAGGATCAGGACACCCGCTATCAGGGGCTGGTGGCGCAAATCGAACTGCTGAAGCAGGCGGCAGATACGCCGGAAATTCAACAGCTGCAACAGCAGGTGGCGGAGAACCCAGAAGATGCCGCACTGGCGACGCAACTGGCACTGCAACTGCATCAAGTTGGGCGCAATGAAGAGGCGCTGGAGTTACTGTTTGGGCATCTGCGTAAAGATCTCACCGCCGCAGACGGTCAGACGCGTAAAACGTTCCAGGAGATCCTCGCTGCGCTGGGTACGGGGGATGCACTGGCGTCGAAGTATCGCCGCCAGCTGTATGCGTTGTTGTATTGATTTTCCGTTGATCGGCGCATGAACCACAACGCCGGATGCGATGCTGCGCATCCGGCATCGCATTATTTCTTCTTCAATTGCGTCACCACCAACTGGTGGCGCGAATTGTAAAATTTACGATAGGTTAAATAACAGGCAATAATGGTCGACAGGCTGGCGGTTGAGAGCAACATAAAGGTCACCATAATCTGATATTTAATCGCCTTCACTGGATCAATCCCGGCAAATATCAGCCCGGACATCATTCCCGGTAAACTCACTAAGCCAACCGTTTTTGCTGAATCCACCGTTGGAATTAAAGCCGCGCGAATACTGTCGCGAATCAATATCGCTGAAGCCTGTTTCGGCGTCGCCCCAAGACTCAGTTTCTCCTGAATCTGTTGCTGTTCGCTAATGACCCGTTGCCCTAAATTGTTGTAACACAACCCAACCGCCACCATCGCGTTACCGGCTATCATCCCGGCAATAGGGATCACCTGCATCGGGATAAATTCAATCGACCCTGAGAGAATCAGCACTGCCAGGGTAATTCCCGCCCCGACCGTAATGGCAATAAACGATGAGATAAAAGCTTTAGCAATATATTTACTGCGTTTTTGCGCATTCCACGCCGCATTAAAGCAGATAAATAACACCATCAATAATGTCAGGCTGGCATCATCAACGCTGAAAATATATTTCAATACATAGCCGACAATAATCAGCTGAATTATCGCGCGCCCCACACTCCAGAGAATATCTTTCTCCAGCGCCAGTTTTTCTTTATGGCTAATTAAGATTGCGACAACCACCAGCATTAATGCCAGTGCCAGTGACTCGTTGGTAATATTATGCGTGTTCATAGCGTGCTTCCTGCATTTCTCCGGCATGCGGTTGCAGTGTAATCACTTTATCCGCATGATTAATTTCGTCTTTATCGTGCGTCACCCACAACACAGCAATATTTTGCTCACGTACATAGCGGTGGATCATCCCATTGACGTTGCGTTTGTTGCTTTCATCCAGCGCACTGGTGATTTCGTCGAGCAATAAAACCTTCGGCATAAATTGTAGGTTACGAATCAATGAGATGCGTTGTTTTTCACCACCAGATAGCTCGGCGATATTTTTCGTCAAAATGGTGTCCGGCAAGGAAAAACGTTCGAGAAAATCGAGAAAAATGGCCGGATCAGGCTGCTGGTTACGGATCTGCCAGGGAAAGATCAGGTTATCGTAGACCGTGTCGCCAAACAGAGCCGGCGTTTGGGCGCAGTAAGAAACTTGTTGGCGATAGGTTTCTGGCTTTAGTGTGCTGACATCCTCACCTTCAAACAGTAACGTTCCGCAGGTCGGGCTGATTAATGAAGCAACTATTTTTAGTAGCGTACTTTTACCGCAGCCAGAAGGGCCGGTAATTAACTTAAATTCGCCAGCACGCAGCGAAAAATTGATGTTATTGAGAATCTTCGTATCGCCCGCCCGATATCCAACATTTTGCAGTTGGAGCAAAAGACTATTTTCCTGCATTGCCCATCCCTTTTTCTGATTTTTACTAAAAACAGTTTATCCTCCGCAAGAATAAGGGGGAACTCTCTTTCAGTAATCAGGTATAATTTGTTTAATCAAGCAGCAATTTTGCTCTTTATGGACGGTACAACAGGAGGTTTTTCCGATGCTTATTTTTATCCCGATTCTCATTTTTGTCGCGCTGGTGATTGTTGGCGCGGGCGTCAAAATCGTGCCGCAGGGCTATCAGTGGACGGTAGAACGATTTGGTCGTTATACCAAAACGTTACAGCCGGGGCTAAGTCTGGTGGTGCCGTTTATGGACCGCATTGGTCGTAAGATCAATATGATGGAGCAAGTGCTCGACATCCCATCCCAGGAAGTTATCTCGAAAGATAACGCCAACGTCACTATCGACGCCGTTTGCTTTATTCAGGTGATTGATGCCCCGCGCGCGGCTTATGAAGTTAGCAATCTGGAACTGGCAATCATCAACCTGACCATGACCAACATCCGTACCGTTCTGGGTTCGATGGAACTTGATGAAATGCTCTCTCAGCGCGACAGCATTAACTCGCGTCTGCTGCATATTGTCGATGAAGCCACTAATCCGTGGGGGATAAAAGTCACCCGTATTGAAATTCGCGATGTGCGCCCACCGGCTGAACTTATCTCTTCAATGAACGCGCAGATGAAAGCGGAACGTACCAAACGCGCTTACATCCTTGAAGCAGAAGGGATTCGTCAGGCGGAAATCCTCAAAGCCGAAGGTGAAAAACAGTCACAAATCCTGAAAGCGGAAGGTGAACGTCAGTCGGCATTCTTACAGGCTGAAGCGCGTGAACGTTCGGCTGAAGCAGAAGCACGCGCGACCCAAATGGTGTCTGAAGCCATTGCTTCTGGTGATATCCAGGCGGTGAATTACTTCGTGGCGCAGAAATACACCGAAGCGTTACAGCAGATTGGTTCCTCCAGCAACAGCAAAGTGGTGATGATGCCATTAGACGCCAGCAGCCTGATGGGATCGATTGCCGGGATTGCTGAACTGGTGAAAGACAGCGCGAACGAGCGAAATAAATCATGATCGAGATGATAGCTATCCATCCGCATATTTTTTGGCTGAGTCTCGGCGGTCTGCTGCTGGCAGCCGAGATGTTGGGCGGCAATGGTTATCTGTTGTGGAGCGGTGTCGCGGCGGTGATTACTGGCCTGGTGGTCTGGTTGCTGCCGCTGGGTTGGGAGTGGCAAGGGGTGATGTTTGCCGTCCTGACGCTACTTGCCGCCTGGCTGTGGTGGAAATGGCTGGCACGAGGCGTGCGCGAACAAAAGCACAGTGACAGTCATTTAAACCAGCGCGGACAGCAATTGATCGGCAGACGATTTGTGCTGGAATCACCGTTAGTCAACGGGCGCGGTCATATGCGCGTCGGCGACAGTTCATGGCCCGTCAGCGCCAGCGAGGATCTCGGTGCAGGTACGCATGTTGAGGTTATTGCGATTGAAGGGATAACGCTGATCATCCGTGCGGTCATCGCCTGATGCGACGCTGACGCGTCTTATCATGCCTACAAATCTGTGCCTGAACGTAGACCGGATAAGGCGTTTACGCCGCATCCGGCAGTCGCGCACCGACGCCTGATGCAACGCGGGCGCGTCGGCCGCCTCCGCCATATTAACTGGCATAGGCAAATTACTCGTCACTGCCTTTATTCATGTTTTTTTGGTCTTCATCCGGATAGTGTTTTTTTAGATATTCCAGGACGTTTTTATTGACCTTGTGTTGGGTATACACCCACCCTTTCCAGTAATCTGGCTGGTCCAGGTAAACTTCTGGCGGAATGGTGAAATCAGAAAGCGTTAACCATTCGGCTAACAGATCGGGGTTTCTCTTCTGGATCAACTGCAACAGCATGATCAGCGACATGGCAGAGGCAGGAGCCGTACTATCGCCGCTTAAATACTTCCACACCGTAGAGCGATTCGAACGAAAAAGGATGGGGAGCAGCGCCCTGTCCAGATTCATTTCATTAAAAATCTTCTCAAATTCATTCATTTAATTTTCCTGCCTGGCGTAAACCTCTTAAAAATTGAGATTTATCAAAGAAACGCATTCTAGCACACATCAGGAACAGCTTCACGTTTAGCCCAGAAACAACATTTATTTCGCTTATCAAAACAAGTCTTTACTCTTTTTTACATTGAAAGAGCACAAAATGATTTTCTATTTTATTTATATAAGAAACATTTTTTGTTTCTTATTGGCAATATTTACGCTTATACCAACCAAAAATGCGCTTTACATCACACAAATGGCGGCGTAGATTTCGATTAAATTGCAACGTAGTTTATTTCTTAAAATAGTGTTATTTGTTTCTTATAGAAACACTAATGCGACTTATTTTGCACGAGAGAAAATGAATGAAAACTGTAAACGTAGCTTTACTGGCACTCATAATTTCAGCAACATCCAGCCCTGTTGTTTTAGCTGGTGATACCATTGAAGCGGCGGCAACAGAGCTTTCAGCCATTAACTCTGGCATGTCGCAATCGGAGATTGAGCAGAAGATTACCCGCTTTTTAGAACGCACAGACAACAGCCCCGCTGCGTATACCTATTTGACTGAACATCACTACATCCCTTCTGAAACATCTGATACCACTCAGACTCCCCCTGTCCAGACAGATCCTGACGCAGGACAAAAAACCGTTGCCGCTACAGGTGATGTACAGACAACTGCCCGTTATCAGAGCATGATCAACGCCCGACAGTCTGCGGTAACTGATGCCCAGCAAACGCAAATTACAGAGCAACAGGCGCAGATCGTAGCCACACAAAAAACGCTCGCCGCGACTGGAGATACGCAAAATACCGCGCATTATCAGGAGATGATTAATGCCAGACTGGCGGCTCAAAATGAGGCTAATCAGCGCACTACCACTGAACAAGGGCAGAAAATGAATGCGCTGACAACCGATGTGGCAGCACAACAGCAAAATGAAAGGACTCAATACGATAAACAAATGCAAAGTCTGGCGCAGAAGTCAGCCCAGGCACATGAGCAAATTGAAAGTCTGAGACAAGATTCCGCACAAACGCAGCAACAGTTAACCAACACCCAAAACCGGGTCGCTGATAACAGCCAGCAGATTACAACGCTCAATAACAATTTCAGTTCGCTGAAAAACGAAGTTGAAGATAACCGTAAAGATGCTAATGCGGGGATCGCGTCAGCCATTGCCATTGCCTCACAGCCGCAGGTGAAAACCGGTGATTTAATGATGGTGTCAGCGGGAGCAGGAACGTTCAACGGTGAATCTGCGGTGTCTGTCGGAACATCTTTTAATGCCGGAATTCATACGGTAATTAAAGCGGGAGTCTCAGCGGATACACAATCTGATTTTGGCGCAGGTGTCGGCGTGGGATATTCGTTCTAATTTTAATAGCAATTTCTTATTCGCAATTATCCGCACATTATTTAAGGTTAACAATGATGAATAGCACCATTAAATCGTTTTCCCTGCTGGCGGTTATATTACTGGCTGGCTGTAGCTCCCCCACTTCCCGCATCGCAGATTGCCAGGCGCAGGGCGTCAGTCATGACACCTGTTATCTCGCAGAACAACAGCGTCAGGCGGCTATTTTAAGTGCATCCGAGGCGCAGGCATTTAAAAATGCAGAAGCCGCACAACATGCCCAGGCCACTAAAAAATCCATTTATAAAGGATTTGGCCTTACCTTCAGAATGAGCAGTAAGAACTTCGCTTATCTCAATGATTCGTTATGTGCCATAGATGAAGATAATAAAGATGCCACCGTATATCAGTCGGGTCTGTATAACGTCATTGTTTATCATCACACAGGAAAAGTCGCCTTAATGAAAGAAGGCCAGTTTGTGGGCTATTTAAAATGAAGGAGCAAAAGAAAATAGCCATGACGCATATTATGATTATCGGTGCGTTTATTTTTGCCTTCCTGCAAGTGGTGTTATTAGCCTCCCTGGTTCACGCTGTGAATGTTAACAACGAAATCCAGGAAGGCTTATTTCAGTCGGGGCGCATTATGGTAGAAAGTTTGCAGCATATTCTTTCAGTGCAAACGGGGATTAACTGATTTTCACCCCGCCCGATGATGACAGCAGCCGGAGAGATTTTCGATAATCGGGCAGTCGGCGCTGTCATCGCCGGGGCAGGCATTCGCCAATGCCAGTAGCTGGTCGCGCATGGCTTGCAGCTCTTCAATATGTCGCTCGATCTCCGCGACTTTCTCCAGCGTGCGCCGTTTTACATCGGCGCTATGACGCTGCGGGTCGTTAAACAGATTCACCAGTTCGCCGCTTTCTTCCAGGTTAAAGCCCACCTGGCGTGCCTGGCGCAGTAAGGTCAGTTCGTTGAGATGCTGCTGCGTATAGGTACGATAACCGTTTTCGCTGCGCATCGGCGGTGTCACCAGTCCCTTCTCTTCATAGAAGCGAATGGCTTTGCTGGTCAGGCCGGTAATTTTTGCCACATCGCTAATGTTCATCGTTCGCGCAACGCCTCCTGTGCTTTGTTAAAGGGTTTCAACAGATAATCCAGCACGCTTTTTTTACCCGTGCGGATATCGACCGTCGCCACCATACCGGGGAATATCGGAAACTGCTGTTTATGTTTATTTTCCAGATGGTTGCTGAAGGTGCGAATGTACACTCGATAGTAATAAACATCGCGCCGTACTTCATCCTGAATGGTGTCCGGTGAAATCACCGCAACTTCTCCTGGTAAGCCGCCATAGATGGAGTAATCGTAAGCGGTTATTTTCACCAGTGATTTTTGCCCCGGATGGATAAACGCCACATCGCGCGGGGAGATTTTCGCCTCAATCAGCAGTTGCTCATCCAGCGGCACGATGGTCATGAGTTTACCACCTGGGGCGATGACGCCGCCAACCGTAGTGACGTCAATGTCTTTGACAATGCCACGCACCGGCGCGGTAAAGTCCAGCCTGGTGAGAGAGTCTTCCCGCCCGCGGATCACCGAACGCTGGGTTTCGACTTCTTCGTTGGCTTTTGCTAACTCTTCCCGTGCCTGAACGTAATATTGCGTGCGCACGTCGCTGAGTTTGTTTTCCAGTTCATTGGCCTGTCGTTGCAAACGCAGCACTTCGACGCTGCTCGCCGCCCCCTGTTTCACCAGCGGCTGGGTCATCGCCAGTTCGCGATTGACCAGGCTAATTCCTTGTGTCAGCCCGGTGGTGGCTTTGTTCAGCCCGTCGCGGCGAGTGTTGTACAACGCCGTTTCCGACTCGATAAGCTCGGGGAATTTATTCAGTTCGTCGGGGAACACCAGCGGTTTATTGCTGACTTCCGCCCGCAGCCGTGCCGAGGTTGCCAGCGCCGCGTACAGCCGCGACATTGCTTCCTGCACGTCGGATTCGGTTTTGGTGCGGTTAAGCTGCGCCAGCGGCTGGCCTTGCTCAACAATATCGCCCACTTTCACGTCGAGATGATACAAAATCCCGCCTTCCAGCGACTGCACCACCTGTTCGCGCCCGGAAGGTTCTACCGTGCCGCTGCCGGTGGTCACTTCATCAAGCTGGAAATACCACGCCCAGCCGAGAAAACAGAGCAGCATGACGACGGTCACACGTACCGCCAGCGCCGAGCGCGGCAGGCGGGGTTCAGTCAGGCCACGGTTATATTGCAGTTGTCCGTTCATGCGGCAGACCCCTTATTCTTCTCCTGCAACACCACCCGTCGCGCCGTGGGTTCGCCCTGTTCACGCAAAATGGCCTCTTTTGCGCCATCCATCACAATCCGCCCCTGATCCATCACGATTATCCTGTCCACCAGTTGCAGCATCGCCGTGCGGTGAGTGGCGATGACCAGCGTGCGATGTCCAATCCACTGTTTCAGTTGCTCGATTAAGTGCGCTTCCGCCATTTCGTCCAGCGAAGCGCTGGGTTCGTCGAGCAGGACGATATTCGGTTGAGAGATGAGGAGCCGCGCCAGCAGCAGCGTTTGCCGCTGGCCGCCAGAAAGACCAAATCCCCCTTCCTGAATCATGTAGTTGAGGCCGTTTTTCTGCTTCTGCACAAACGGCAGCGCCCCGCTGAGGGTTAACGCGCGTTCGATATCTTCATCGCTGGCTTCCGGCATCCCCATCGTCAGGTTTTCCCGCAGCGAGCCGAAGAACAGTCGTCCGGTCTGGCTGAGCAGCCCCATGTCGCGGCGCAGATCCGCCGGATCAAGCTGCCCAATACTGATGTTATCCAGCAGCACCTGCCCCTGCTGGGCGATACGCATTCCGGCGAGCATTTGCAGCAGCGTTGATTTACCCGCGCCGTTGCGCCCGAGAATGGCGATTTTCTCTCCGGCCTGAATGTTGAGTTTGCCAATCGCCACATCGGCAATTTTCTCTTCTTCGTCGTAATAAAACACCGCGTTGCTGAACTGATAATTACCGTGCAGCACCGCTTTATGCACCAGTTTGCCGTGTTCCGGCTGATCCACCGGGCGCTTCATCAGTTCATCAAGCCCGTTGCGCGCTACTTTCGCCTGCTGCCAGCGCGAGAGCACGCCGGATATCTGCGACAGCGGCGCAATGGTGCGCGAAGCCAGGATCGTCGTCCCGACCAGCGCACCGGTGGTCATGTCGCCGTTCATCACCATAAAGCAGCCCACCAACAGCACTACCACGTAGACGATGGACTGCACTTCCTGGGTCCAGGTGAGCAGCAGCCCGGTGAGAAAACGTTGCCTCATGCTGATGGACGAGGCCACGTCGTTGGTGTGATTCCACTGATTCTGAAAACGCTGTTCAGCGCGCAGCAGTTTAATATCTTCAATCGACTGCACGGCTTCCACCAGCGTAGCGTTGCGTACCGCTGACTCGCGCATTCCTTCGTTCGCCAGCCGCGCCAGCGGGCGTTGCACCAGCAGGCCGGGGATCACCAGTAATGGCAGCGCCAGCAAAACCACCAGCACCAGCCAGCCGCCGATCATCCACAGAATAAAGACAAACAGCAGGAAGAACGGCAGATCCGCCACCGCGCCAATGGTGGTGGAAGTGATCAGTTCCCGCACTGATTCCAGTTCGCGGATCTGCGAGATAAACGATCCGGTGGATTTCGATCGCACGTTGTTTTTCAGCCGTAATGCGTGACCAAAAACGCGATCCGAAATGCGCAGATCCGCCCGCTTGCCAATCATATCCGAGAGGTGCGTGCGCACCATGCGCATACAGAACTCAAACAGAATCGCCATCATCACCCCGGCGAACAGCACCCACAGCGTCGGGTACGATTGCGCCGGAACGACGCGGTCGTAAACCTGCATCGAGAAAATCATCGCCGCCAGCGCCAGCACGTTCGCCACCAGTGAGGCCAGCATAATATCGCCGTAGCGCCGCCAGTCTTTCAGCGACAGACTCCAGAACCAGTTCGCCTGATACGGGCGAATGTAGTCATCCACCCGCGCATCAGGGATGGCGCTAAGCGGGCGCAGTAGTGCCAGTTCGACGATTTTATCTTCAATATCCGCGACGTTCAGCGTGGTTTCCAGCCCTTCGTCACCGCTGAACTGAATGCTGATATTGTCGTGGTTGTCGCGGCGGGTGATTACGCCAATCTGCTGATTATCAAAAACCGCAATCAGCGGCAGCCGCCACGGGTTAAGCGAATCGGCAGAAAACTCCACCAATCGCAGCCCCATTCCCAATTGCCGCGCCATGTCGGTAAGTAACTCTTCCCGTTTGCTGTCGCGCTCCCAGTTGACGGTCGCGCGCACGTTCTCCTGTGAAAAATCAAGGCGATAATAGCGCGCCACGGCGATCATCGCCTCCAGCCAGGCTTCCACGGACTGGGCATTTTTTTTCATTATCTACACCACCATCAACTGATGATTCGCCAGCAAAGTGGCGAGGTCGGTATGCACGCCCGTCAGCGTGACCACGTTAGTTGCCGTAAAAGTGCCGCCCGTGCCGTCGCGGTCGATCTGCACGATGGTGTCGCTGCCGCTCTGGGTGACTTTGACAAAATCACCGATGTTTCCGGCCTGCGCATCCAGCGTTGCCACGCCGTTGACGTAGCTGGCTTTGCCGTTGCCGGTATAGCCGCTGCCCTGTAACAGCTCGCGGATATCAATGCGATCGGTGTCGGCGGTGCCTTCCCATGTCCCTACCGTAAAGCCATTCACCACGTCCGAGCCATTGCCGCCGGTGGCATCGCTGGCGTTGAGCAGTTTATAGAGCAAGGTGTCATGGCCCCCGTTGCCGATGTTGATGGTGTCGTTACCGCCGCGCCCTTCCAGTTGGTTATCGCCGCTGCTGCCCGTCAGGGTGTCGTTAAAGTTGGAGCCGGAAATGCCTTCGATATTGGTAAATGTCGAGGTGTTAAAGCCGGTCGCCTGGGCAGTGGTGGTGCTTAAGTTGGCGGTGATCCCCACTGTGGAGAGGCGGAAATCAACCACGTCCATTCCGCCGTTCGCCAGCCAGGTTCCGGTGCCGGAGCTGTACACCCAGCCGCCGGAACCGTCGTAGATGTCGGTACCTGCGGTAGCGAAGAAGGTATCGTTATAGCCGGTACCAACGAACTTACCGTTGTTGCTCGCCGTGCCTGCTTCGGCGCTGAGATCGTAAGCGTGGGTAGCATCAGTGGCATGTAAACCGCCCCAACTGGTATTCACCGTCTGGTCGATATTGCTGGCAGTGGTGCCGGTGGATTTGATCAGCACCGCGTTGTAAGTTTCCCCGGCATTCAGCCCGTAGAAATTGACCAGCGCCGAGGTGTCGTTGACGCCCATCCCCGACTGCGGATTGATGATTTGCGTAGCGACCAGCACTCCCGCCGAGTTGTAGAGTTTTACGGTATTACCGTAATAGACGTTAATGCCGTTGGGATCGGTGATGCGCAGGTGCAGCGAGGTACCGTAGCTCACCGTGTTAGTATTGCGGATCAGGAACACGCTGCCCGACTGTTTGGTCACCAGCACATCCACCGCGCCGTCCCAGTCGTAATCCATTGCCGCCACGCCGCTGGTGATGCCGCTCTGGCTGCCGCCGAGGGTAGATTGTGTCCAGTTACTGGCATTACTGACGTTAGTATAGAGGTACGACTGCCCGGTCTGAGCAATACGCGCGATATCCATTAACCCGTCATGATCCCAGTCCACTGCCACGCTGAACTGGCTGGCATAGGTTGTACCCGTAGCCCCCACCGCCACCGGATTCCCCAACACGCCGTTGGTATTGAATAACAGCGAGCCGTAGTTAGCTCTTCCCTGGCTGGCGGGCAGGAAGAGGTCCATATCGCCGTCACCATCGAAATCTGCCCAGGTCATGGACACAGACGTCGAGTTACCACCGCTGCCTGCAACGCTGAGGAAGGTGTTGATGGTGTTCTGCCCCCAGACAAACGTGCCGTTGCCCTGGCTGATGAGCGATGAAAGGGTGTAGTAGTTATTCAGGTTGAAGGTGTGCTGAACCAGGTCTACCCTGCCGTCATTGTTGAGATCGACGCCGGAACCTTCGTTAAGGGAAAGATAGCCGTTCACCACCCCGCCGACCGTGGCGCTCCCTCCGTTGTTGGCGGTGGTGGAGTTGCCTACCAAGGTGCCTGCGTTATTCCACAGGAAGGTGTTGGAGTCCGGCCCGCCTGCGTCGCCAATCCAGAAATCGAGATAGCCGTCGCCCTCTTTATCAAACGCCACAATCGAGCCATACCACG
This sequence comes from Escherichia sp. E2748, assembly GCF_005781125.1. Lineage (NCBI taxonomy): Bacteria > Pseudomonadati > Pseudomonadota > Gammaproteobacteria > Enterobacterales > Enterobacteriaceae > Escherichia > Escherichia sp. E2748. The sequence continues at coordinate 27,425 of NZ_VATP01000021.1, read as the reverse complement.
TCAGCGTACCGACGTTCACCTGAATCGCGCTGGAAAAGGTGCCGTCGCCGTTATTGGTAAATCCGTTGATATAGCCCGTACCGTAGTCATCACGGGTGATAAACAGATCGCCTGTACCGTTACGATCGTAATCGGCAATGGAACTGGTGGCGTAGTTGTTGCCGCTTTGCACCAGCGTCAGTGCGGTCTTCGACCAGGTGAGCGGATCGGTTGATTGCATAATTTGCTGGTTAGCCAGCACCGTCCACATCCCGTGGTTGTCGAGGCCGTAGGTCAGCCCCCAGGCGGTCGTTTTATTGGCAGTTGTCCAGGCGGGCGTGTAATCAATCGCCGCGTTGACCGTCACCGTGCCGTTGCTGACGTTGGCGGTGTTGCCGTTGCCCGCCGAGCTTTTTACCTGCGCGGTGACGTTATAGGCGGTCGCGGACGCCGCCAGCACATCGGTATCCGGCAGTTGCACATACCAGGTGTTGTGTGCCGGATCGACTACCACCGCACCGCCCGGCTGCGAGGTGTAGGTTTTGCCATTGATGACCACTTCGACATACTGCCCACTGGCGAGCGCGGCAGTGATCACCCCGCTGATAATCGGCGTGGTATCGCGCGTGGTCTGGCTGGTGATTTGCGCCAGCGTGGTCGGAATAGAAGTATCGACCGTCAGGATAAAATCGCTGGAGGAGGTGATATTCCCTGCCAGATCCACTACCCGCGCGCTGTAGGTATAGGCGCCGCTGACCAGACCGCTGTCGCTGTAGGTCCAGTTCAGCGCACCTACCATCGTCACCGCGCCTAACAGCAGGCCGTTGCGGTAGAGGTAAACCACTTCACCGCTGGCTAGCGGGCCGGAGAGCACGCCGTTCAGCAGTGGCGTGGTATCGTCGGTGGCCTGCGAACTGCTTAACGTCCCCTGCCGCTGCCCGACATCATCGGTATACGACACAATGGTCGGCGTGGCGGTGGGGTTAATCGTATCGACCACCACCGTTTTCGATACCACCGGGCCGGTATTCCCCGCCAGATCCAGCACCCGCACCTGATAAACGTAGCTGCCATCGGTCAGCGTGCGGCTGTCGGTGTAAGTCCACTGCGTGCCGTTGGTGGTGAGCGTGATCCAGGTCGCACCGCCATCAAGGCTAATCTGCGCCACTTCGCCGCTGGCAAGCCCCGCCCCCAGCGAACCGGTCAACGTGAGCGTGGTATCACTGGTGATAAAGTCGGTGGACGAACTCCCCGTGTCGGTGCTAATGCTGGCGATGGTCAACACCTGCGCCGGGTTAACGGTGTCGATCTGCGCCGACTGGCTGCCGGTTGCGCCAACGTTGCCCGCCAGATCGACCACTCGTACCTGCCAGGTCGTCGTGCCATTCGTTAGCGTGCGTCCGTCAACGTAACTCCAGTTCAAGCCGTCTGCCGCCAGCGTTACGTTCACCCAGGTTGCACCGTTGTCGGTGCTGATTTGCGCGAATTCATTAGTGCCGAGCGCCGCGCCCAGTACGCCGCGCACGGTAAGCGAGGTATCGCTGGTAATAAAATCGCTGCTGCTGGCTCCGGTGTCATCGCTGATGCCGGTAATGGTGATGCTTTTCGCCGCTTCCGGGCTGGTGGTGTCGACCACCACGTTTTGCGTTGCGGTCTGCCCAACATTCCCCGCCAGATCCACCACCCGCACCGTGTAGTTCCAGGTGCCGTCGGTCAGTGTGCGACCATCGGCATAGCTCCAGCTGGTGCCGATAACGGTTAAGGTTGTCCAGGTGACACCGCCGTCGAGGCTGATTTGCGCCCGTTCATCAGCGGCCAGCGCCGCACCGAGCGTACCGCGCACGGTCAGCGTGGTATCGCGGGTAACAAAATCGCTGCTGCTTAACCCGGTGTCATCGCTGATGCCCGCAATGGCGATGGTTTTGCTCGCCAGCGGCGCGGTGGTGTCAACGGTGACAATCTGGCTGGCGGTCGCACCGATATTTCCGGCGGTGTCGATCACCCGCACCTGATAGTTGTAGTTACCGTCAGCCAGCGTGCGCCCGTCAAGGTACGTCCAGGTCAAACCGCTTACCGAAAGATTCTGCCAGGTTGTACCGCCGTCGATGCTGATTTGCGCGAACTCACCGGCAGAAAGCGTCGCCCCCAGCGAGCCGCTTACCGCAAGCGTCGTGTCGCTGGTAACAAAATCGTTAGTGATCAATCCGGTATCGGTGGTGATCGCGCTGATAGCGATGGTTTTTACTGCTGGATCTGGCGCGATGGTGTCGATCACCACGTTCTGGCTGTCGGTCGCGCCAACGTTGCCCGCTGCGTCAATCACCCGCACCTGATAGAGATAGTTGCCATCGGTCAGCGTGCGGCTGTCGTTATAGCGCCAGGTCGTGCCAGTGACGGTAAGCGTGGTCCAGGTTGCGCCGCCGTCGATACTGATTTGCGCCGTCTCGTTACTGGCAAGCGCGGCGGTGAGCGAGCCGTTGACCACCACCGGACTGACGCTGGTGATAAAGTCGCTGGCGCTAAGCCCGGTGTCTGCTTGCAGGGAATCAATATTAATGCCCATCGCCGGGGCGCTGAGATCGACGGTAATAGTGTGATTACTGTTACCGGTGTTGCCAATGGCGTTGCTTACCGAGGCGTTAATCACGTAGGCGTTGCCGTCCGCCAGCGCGGTGACATCGGCGCTGCCGAGCGTGTAGCTCCAGCTACCGCCCGTCTGCACGGTGGTGGTGTAGGTTTTGCCGTTTAAGGTCAGGGTCAGCGTCTGCCCGACTGGGGCGGTGGTGGTGCCGCTGATCACCAGCGACGAGCCATGTTCCGCCGCGTTCACTACATCGTCGCCCGCAAAAGTGTTGATGGTGACGGTAGGCACATCGCCGTTCAACGTGACGCCACGGCTGGCGCTACCGGGGTTTCCGGCCTGATCGCTGACCGTCGCGCTGATGGTGTAGCTGCCGTCGCTTAATCCGGCAAACTGCTGCGCCGGAATAAACACTGACCAGCTTCCGCCGCTGCCGACTGTGGCGGTCCAGCTCTGACCGTTAAAGGTGACGGTCACCGTCTGCCCCACTTCGGCGGTGGTGGTGCCGCTGATGGTCTGCCCGGTAAGCTGCTCGGCGTTGTTGATAATATCGTCACCCGCCACGGTGGCGATGGTCACCGTTGGCGCAACGGTGTCAACGGTCAGAGCGTGCGTGGCCTGTCCGGGGTTGCCCGCGCGATCGTTCACGCTGGCGGTAATGGTCTGCGCGCCCTGCCCGAGCGCTGCCAGATCCGCCGCAGGCACGTTCAGCGCCCAGGTGCCATTGGCAGCAACCGTGGCGGTGTAGGTTTTGCCGCCAAAGGTGACGGTGACCGTCTGCCCCACTTCCGCGCTGGTCGAGCCGTTAAGGGTTAACGGCTGCTGTTGTTCTGCGGCGTTGAGTCGATCGTCCGTCGAAACGGTGTTAATGCTGATAATCGGTGCGGTGAGATCCACCGCTACGCTGCGCGAGGCCGTGGCGCTGTTTCCGGCGCTGTCCTGAGCGGAAGCGCTGACCGTGTAGCTGGTACCATCCGCCAGCGCCGCGACGTCTGCCGCTGGCACGTTCACGCTCCAGCTCCCGTTGCTTTGAATAGTGGCGCTGTAGCCTTTGCCGTTAAGCAACACGGTCACCACTGTGCCTGTCGCAAAATTAGTGCCAGTGCCGCTCAGGGTCAGCGCACTGCCTGCTTCGGCGGCATTAATAAGGTTATCGCCGCTGATGGTGCTGACCGAAAGTGACACTGCCGCCGTATTGATCTGCACGTTGTGCGTCTGCGTGCTGCTGTTGCCTGCGCTGTCGGTGATGGTGGCGCTGATGGTCACCGTGCCGTCCGCAAGGCCGGAAATCACACTGGCTGGCACGCCGACGCTCCAGTTGCCGCTGGCATCGGTGCTGGTGACATACAGCTGCCCGGCGATGGTCACCACCAGGCGGTCGCCCGCTACCGCGCCCGTGGCGGTGCCGCTGATAATCTGCGCCTGAGTATGTTCGACGTTGTTAATCACATCATCGCCCGCCACGGTGTTAAAGCTGATGACGGGCGCGGTGGTATCGACGGTCATGCCTTTGCTGGCGCTGCCGGGGTTACCCGCCAGATCGCTGACCGTGGCGGTCAGGGTGTAGCCGTTATTAGCAAGCGTGGTTAAGGCGCTGGCAGGCAGCGTTAAGCTCCAGCTACCGTCCGCCTGCACCGTGGTCTGGTAGTTAGTGCCGTTTAGCGTGACGGTGAGCGTCTGCCCGGTTTGCGCGGTGCTGGTGCCGGACACCGTTACGCCCGCCGCGGCTTCGCTGGCGTTGATGATGTTATCGCTGGCTATCGTGTTGATGGTGACGATCGGCGCGGCGCTATCGACGCTGTATTCATGTGTTGCCGTGGCGCTGTTGCCATTAACGTTGGTCACCCGCACCTGAGCGCTGGCATCACCGTCACGCAACGTCGCCATATCCGCAGCCGGAACGGTGGTGCTCCAGCTACCGTTAGCCGCCACCGTGGTGGTGTAGGTTTTGCCGCCAAAGGTGACGGTAACGGTTTGCCCCGCTTCGACGCCGGACGTGCTGCCGGAAAGCGTTAGCGCCACGCCTTTTTCGGCGGCGTTAATCACATCATCGCTGGTGATGCTGTTCATGCTGATGGCGACGGTAGTGAGATCAACCGTGACCGGATGGGTAATGCTGGTTTGCGTTCCGGCACTGTTCGCGCCGCTAACGCTAATGTTCAGCGTTCCCGCAGGCCAGTTGCTGACATCCGCCGCCGGAACGCCGACGCTCCAGGTGCCGTTTGCCAGCACCGTGGCGGCGTAAGTTTGGTTATTAATCACCACCGTCAATGCCGTGCCTGCGGCAAAGCCGGAGCTGCTGCCAGTAATCACCTGCGCCTGAGCGTGTTCGATGATATTGACCACATCATCGCCTGCAACGGTATCGACTCGCAGACCTGGCAGACTGGCATCGATGGTGATATCGCGCGTGCCGCTACCGGTGTTGCCAACGGCGTTGGTGACCGAGGCGTTAACGGTTAACTCACCGTTACCCAGCGCCTGCCAGTCGGCTGAGGGGACACTCACGCTCCAGCTTAAATCTGGCTGCACGGTGGCGCTGTAGGTTTTGCCGCCCAGTTCAACGGTGACGGTACTGCCCGCCGCCGCCCCGGTTACCTGGCCGCTGATGGTTTGCGCGCTGCCCGCCTCTGAAGCGTTGATAATGTCGTCCGTCGCCACCGGATTAATGGTGACGCCCGGCAGCGCGGTATTGACCTGCACGTTATGGCTGGCGGTGCTGCTGTTGCCCTGGGCGTTGGTGACGCTCGCCGTCACGCTATAGGTAGCTTCGCCCAGCGCACTGACTGCCGAGGCGGGTACGGTAACGCTCCAGTTGCCGGAAGCGTCGGTGGTAGTGCTGTAGTTTTGTCCGTTCAGCGTCACGGTGATCGCCGTGCCCGCAGGTTGATCGCTGGTGCCGGAAAGCGCCAGATTCAATCCTTTTTCAGTGGCGTTGATCACGTCATCACCCGCGATGGTGTTGATGCTAATCACTGGCGCGGTGAGGCTGACGGTAACGGTGCGGCTGGCGTCGTCGCTGTTGCCCGCCCGATCGCTGACGCTGGCGGTGATCGTCTGCGCACCGCTACCGAGTGCCGTAACATCCGCCGCCGGGACGCCGACGCTCCAGTTGCCGGAGGCATCCAGGGTGGTGGTGTAGGTTTTGCCGTTGAGCACGACGCTCACCACATCGCCCGCTTCCCCGCCCGTGCTGGTGCCGGAAATCACCAGCGCCTGCCCGTGTTCGGCGTCGTTGATGATGTCATCGCCCGCCACGGTGTTAATGGTGAGAACGGGCGCGGTGGTGTCTATCGCCAGATTATGGCTGGCGCTGCCGGGGTTACCCGCTTTGTCATTGACTGTGGCGCTGACGGTGTAATTGCTTGCGGTCAGCGCACCTAAGGCTGAGGTGGGAACGCTGATGCTCCAGCTACCGTCCGCCTGTACATTACCGCTGTAGGTTGCGCCATTAAGGGTGACGGTGACCGTCTGCCCGGTTTCGGCGGTGCTGGTGCCGCTGATGGTGAGCGGGCTTCCGGCCTCCGTGGCGTTAAGAATATCGTCGCTGGCGATGGTATTAATGGTGAGCGTCGGCACGCTGGCGTCAACGCTATACGCATGGGTCGCCGAGGCACTGTTGCCGCTCGCGCTGCTGACGCTGGCCTGCACGTTCGCCGCGCCGTCTGGCAGAGTTGCCAGATCCGCCGCCGGAACCGTTACACTCCAGCTCCCGTTAGCGGCGACGCTTGCGGTGTAGGTTTTGCCGCCAAAGGTAACGGTAACGGTTTGCCCGCTTTCAATCCCGCTGGTGCTGCCGGAAAGGGTCAGCCCGGTACCTTTTTCGGCGGCGTTAATCACGTCATCGCTGGCAACCGTATTGATGCTGATCGCCACCGTCGTTAAATCGACGGTGAACGGATGGCTGACGCTGACCGGATTTCCGGCGCTGCTCTGTCCTGCCACGTCAACGGTTAACGGCCCCGCAGGCCAGGCGCTGACGTTTGCCGCCGGAATGCCGACACTCCAGCTCCCATCCGCCTGTACCGTGGCGGAATAAACCGTACCGTTAATCGTGATCGTCAATGGCACACCTGCATTCAGGCCGCTACTGCCGCCAGTGATTACCAGCGCCTGTCCGTGTTCGATACTGTTGACGATATCATCGCCCGCTACCGTATCCACGCGTAGCCCCGGCAGGTTGGCGTCAATGGTGATATCCCGCGTGCCGCTACCCGTATTGCCATTCGCGTTGGTGACCGAGGCGGTAATGGTCAAATCACCATTGCCCAGCGCCTGGAGATCGGCTGCAGGAACGCTGATACTCCAGCTTAAGTTGCCCTGTACCGTGGTGGTGTAAGTGTTGCCGCCCAGCGTCACGGTGACCGTATCGCCAGCGGCGGCGCGGGTCACTACCCCGCTGATGGTTTGATCGGCCCCCGCTTCAGCGGCGTTGATAATATCGTCACCCGCCACAGTATTGATGGTGACGCCCGGCAGGCCGCTGTCGACCAGTAAATTCGCCTGGCTACTGGCGGTGTTGCCTGCCGGACTGGTGGCGCTGGCGCTGACGGTATAGTTTGCCTGGCCTAAAGCCGCCAGATCGCTCACCGGAACGGTTAAGGTCCAGTTGCCTGCTGCGTCGGTGGTGGCGCTGTAGTTATGACCGTTGAGCGTGACGGTAACCTGTGCGCCTGTCGCCAGCCCCGTACTGCTACCGCTAATGGTCAACGGCTGGCCTTTTTCATCGGCGTTCAGGACGTTATCGCCGCTGATGGCGTTAAAGGTAATTGACGGCAGGCCAGTATTGACCGTCACCTGATGCGTGGCGCTGCCGCTGTTTCCGGCGGCATCGGTGACGCTGGCGTTAATGGTCACCGTGCCGTTCGCCAGTGCCGAGACGACGCTTGCCGGGACACCGACGCTCCAGTTACCGCTGGCATCCAGCACGGTGGTAAAGGTGTTTGTGCCGATAGTCACCGTCACGGTGCTACCGGTTGCCGCGCCAGTAGCGGAGCCGCTGATAATCTGCGCCTGGGCGTGTTCCGTCGCGTTGATCACATCATCGCCCGCCACCGTGTTGATGGTGACGACCGGAACGGAAGTATCCACCGTCAGGTTGTGATTAACCGAGGCCGGGTTTCCGGCTTTGTCGCTCACCGCCGCGCTGACGGTGTAGTTGCTGGCGGTCAGAGCGCTTAAGTCGGCTGGCGGCACACTGACGCTCCAGCTGCCGTCCGTCTGTACAGTGCCGGTATAGTTTGCGCCATTGAGCGTGACGGTCACCGTCTGCCCCGCTTCCGCCGTGCTGCTGCCGTTGATGGTCAGCGCCGTACCCGCTTCGGTAGCGTTAAGAATATCGTCACCCGCAATAGCGTTGATGGTCACCGTTGGCGCGCTGGCATCGACGCTGTAAGCGTGGGTAGTGGTGGCGCTGTTGCCGTTAACATTGCTGACGCTGGCCTGTGCGCTGGCATCGCCATCACGCAGGGCTGCCATCTCTGCCGCCGGAACCGTGGTGCTCCACGAACCATTCGCCGCGACGCTTGCAGTGTAGGTTTTGCCGCCAAAGGTCACGGTGACCGTTTGCCCGGCTTCGACGCCGGAAGTGCTACCGGAGAGCGTTAACGCCGCGCCTTTTTCAGCGGCGTTAATCACATCATCGGCGGTAATGGCGTTGATGCTGACGGCAATCGCCGAGAGATCGACAGTCACCGGATGCGTAACGCTGACCGGGTTTCCGGCGGTGGTGTTGCCGCTTGCCGCAATCGTGACCGACCCCGCAGGCCAGGCGCTGACATCCACCGCCGGAACGCCGACGCTCCAGGTGCCATCCGCCAGTACCGCCGCAACATAGGTTTGCCCGTTAATGGTCAGCGTGACGTTGCTGCCCGCCGCCAGGCCGGAACTGCTGCCGGTAATCACCAGCGCCTGCCCGTGCTCGATAATGTTGACCACATCATCGCCAGCGACAGTATCGACCCGCAGACCGGGAAGATTCGCGTCGATGGTGATTTCCCGCGTGCCATTTCCGGTATTGCCTACGCTGTTCGTCACCGAGGCCGAAATGGTCAGTTCGCCGTTGCCCAGCGCCTGTAAAGCGGCTGCCGGAACATTGACGCTCCAGCTTAAATTCGCCTGCACCGTGGCGGTGTAAGTCGCCCCGCCGAGCGTGACGGTTACCGTGTCGCCTGCCGCCGCGCCCGTTACCTGCCCGCTGATGGTCTGGCCCGCGCCCGCTTCGGCAGCGTTAATAATATCGTCGCTCGCCACAACGTTAATGGTGACGCCCGGCAGCGCAGTATTGACCTGCACGTTATGGCTAGCGGAACCACTGTTGCCATCAACGTCAGTAGCGACGGCGGTTACCGTGTAAGTAGCTTCACCGAGCGCGCTCACGGCGGATGCCGGAACGGTCACGCTCCAGTTACCTGAGGCATCGGCAGTAGTGGTGTAATTTTGCCCGTTGAGCGTAACGGTTACCTGCGTACCCGCAGGCTGGTTGCTGGTGCCGGAAATCGCCAGATCCGCACCTTTCTCCGTGGCGTTGATAATGTCATCGACGGCAATGGTGTTGATGCCGAGCACGGGTGCGCCGAGCGCCACGCTGACAGTGTGCGAGGCCGTGCCGCTGTTACCTGCGGAGTCGGTGACCGTGGCGGTAATGGTCACATCGCCCTGCGCCAGCGCGGAAATCACGCTGGCAGGCACACCGATGCTCCAGTTGCCGTTGGCGTCCAGCACGGTGGTATACGTGTTGGCGCCAATCGTCACGGAAACCGTGTTACCGGTGGTCGCGCCCGTTGCCGAGCCGCTGATAATCTGCGCCTGAGCATGTTCCGTGGCGTTGATGATGTCATCGCCCGCCACCGTGTTAATGGTGACGACTGGGGCAACGAGATCTACCGTCAGATTATGCGTTGCCGAGGCCGGATTTCCGGCTTTGTCGCTGACCGCCGCGCTCACCGTATAGGGGCTTGCGGTGAGGTTGGCTAAATCGCCAGTTGGTACGCTGACGCTCCAGCTACCGTCAGCCTGTACGTTCCCGCTGTAACTGACGCCGTTTAGCGTCACGGTCACCGTCTGCCCGGCTTCTGCCGTACTGGTGCCGCTGATGGTCAGCGCCGTTCCGGCTTCAGCGGCATTAAGAATATCGTCCGAGGCGATGGTGTTGATAGTAACGGATGGCGCGGTGGCATCAACGCTGTAAGCATGTGTTGCCTGGGCGATGTTGCCAGCTACGTTGCTGACGCTGGCTTGTACGTTTGCTGCGCCGTCCGGCAAGGTTGCGAGATCGGCGGCGGGGATCGTCAGCCCCCAGGTATTATCCGCGGCAACCGTGGTGGTGTAGCTTTTGCCGCCGAAAATAACGGTGATGGTCTGCCCCGCTTCCACGCCGGAGGTGGTGCCGGAGAGCTGCAAATCGCTGCCTTTCTCGGTGGCGTTAATTACATCGTCGCCGGAAAGGGTATTGATGGTGATAGCGACGGCAGCGAGATCGACCGTAACTGGATGGCTGATGCTGGTTGTGGTTCCAGCAGTATTAGTGCCAGAGACGGCAATATTAACCGTCCCCGCAGGCCAGTTTGCGACATCTCCCGCCGGAACGCCGACGCTCCAGCTGCCATCGGCGAGTACCGTTGCGCCGTAGGTGACGTTGTTGATTTCCACTGTCAGTGGCGTTCCCACCGCCAGTCCGGTACTGCTGCCGGTTACCACCAGCGCCTGACCGTGCTCGATAATATTGACCACATCATCGCCTGCTACGGTATCGACGCGCAGACCTGGTAGGTTGGCGTCTATCACGATGTCGTGTGTGGCGGTGCCGGTATTGCCTGTGGTGTTGGTCACCGAGGCGGTGATGGTCAGCTCACCGTTACCTAACGCCTGCAAATCAGCCGTCGGTACGCTGACGCTCCAGCTTAAATCTGGCTGCACGGTGGCTGTGTATTGATTACCGCCGAGCGTGATAGTGACCGTGTCCCCTGCTGCTGCCGTCCCCGTAACCTGACCGCTGATGGTCTGGTTAACGGCAATTTCAGCGGCGTTGATAATGTCATCACCTGCTACGGTGTTAATGATCACGCCAGGCAGGAGTGATTCGACATTCACCGTATGGGTGGTACTGCCGCTGTTGCCCGCGCTGTCGGTGGCGCTGGCGCTAATTTGATACACTGCCTCGCCCAAGGCACCGACTGCCGAAGCTGGCACGGTAACGCTCCAGTTGCCGGAACCGTCGGTGGTGGCGCTGTAAGCCAGGCCGTTCAACATCACGGTGACCGTGGAGCCCGTCGCCAGGCCGCTGGAGCCGCCGCTGATGATTAGATCCTGGGTTTTCTCTGCATTATTAATAATGTCATCACCGGAGACAGTGTTGATGGTCAGCGTCGGGCCGCTGAGATCAACGGTCACATCGTGAGTCGTGCTGTCGCTGTTGCCCGCGCGATCGCTCAGGCTGGCGGTGATGGTCTGGCTACCGGTCGCCAGCGCCGTGACATCCGCCGCCGGAATACCGACGCTCCAGTTACCGGAAGCGTCCAGCGTGGTGGTGTAGTTTTTGCCGTTGAGCGTGACGGTGACCACATCGCCGGGTTCCGCGCCCGTGCTAGTGCCGCTCACCACCAGCGCCTGCCCGTGTTCGATAGCGTTGATAATGTCATCGCCCGAAACGGTGTTAATGGTGAGATCCGGCGCGGTAACGTCCACCGCCAGCGCATGATCGGCGCTTGCCGGGTTACCCGCTTTATCGCTCACCGTCGCAGTCACGGTATAACTGCTGGCGATCAGTCCGCTTAAATCCGTTGCCGGAACATTCACGCTCCAGGTGCCATCGGCCTGGACGGTGGTCTGGTACGTGTTGTTATTGAGCGTGACGGTCAGCGTCTGCCCGGCCTGCGCCGTGGTGGTGCCGCTGATGGTGATCCCCGCGCCCGCTTCGCTCACATTAAGAATATCGTCGCTGGCGATGGTGTTGATGGTAATTATCGGCGCGGTGCCATCGACGCTGAAAGCATGAGTCGCCTGGGCGCTGTTGCCGTTAATATTGCTGACGTTCGCCTGCACGTTGCCCGCGCCGTCTGGCAACGCAGCGAGATCGGCAGGCGGTACATTCACCGTCCAGCTACCGTTGGCTTCCACGGTGGTGGTGTAATTTTTGCCGCCAAAGGTGACGGTCACCGTCTGTCCGGCTTCCACGCCGCTGGTGCTGCCGCTTACGACCAGCGTTTCGCCTTTCTCTACGGCGTTGATCACATCATCGCCGGAGAGAGTGTTAATGGTGATGGCGACTGCCGCCAGATCGACGGTAACCGAATGGGTAATGGTGGAGGTTGTTCCGGCGCTGTTAGTGCCGCTTACCGTAATATCCACCGTACCCGCAGGCCAGTTGCTGACGTCGGCCGCCGGAACACCAAGGCTCCATGTGCCGTCGGCTAACACCGTCGCGCCGTAAGTGACGTTATTGATAACGACCGTTAACGCGGTTCCTGCCGTCAGTCCGGTGCTGCTGCCGGTGATCACCAGCGCCTGACTGTGCTCAATGCTGTTAATAACATCATCACCCGCTACGGTATCGACACGCAGGCCAGGCAGATTGGCGTCGATAGTGATGTCTCGCGAGCCGCTGCCCGTGTTGCCAACGCCATTGGTGACCGAGGCGTTAACCGTCAGAGAACCGTTGCCCAGCGCCTGAATATCCGCCGCTGGCACGCTGACACTCCAGCTTAAATTAGCCTGCACCGTGGCGGTGTAGGTGTTGCCGCCCAGCGTGATGGTAACGGTATCTCCCGCCGCCGCGCCCGTGACCTGACCACTGATGGTTTGCGCATTGCCCGCTTCGGCAGCGTTGATAATGTCATCGGTCGCCACCGCGTTAATGGTGACGGCAGGCAAGGCGCTGTTGACCAGCACGTTATGGCTGGCGGAATTGCTGTTGCCTGCCGTGTCAGTGACGTTTGCTGTTACCGTGTAGTTGGCCTCACCCAGCGCGCTAACCGCTGAGGCTGGCACCGTGGCGCTCCAGTTGCCGGAAGCATCTGTAGTGGCGGTGTAATTTTGCCCGTTCAGCGTCACCGTAATGGTGGTGCCTGCGGGCTGATTACTGGTGCCGGTGATTTGCAGATCCGCGCCTTTTTCCGTGGCGTTAATGACGTCATCGCTGGCGATAGTGTTGATGCCAATGGTTGGCGAGGTGAGATTCACAGTGACCGTGCGGCTGGCGTCATCGCTATTCCCTGCCGCGTCGGTAATGGTGGCGGTGATGGTTTGCGGGCCGCTGCCCAGCGCAGTGACATCTGCCGCCGGAACGCCGACGCTCCAGTTGCCGGAAGCGTCCAGCGTGGTGGTGTAGGTTTTACTGTTTAACGTGACGGTGATGACATCGCCCGCTTCGCCGCCAGTGCTGGAACCGGAGATCACCAGCGCCTGCCCGTGTTCGGCGGCGTTAATAATGTCATCGCCGGAGACGGTGTTGATGGTCAGCACCGGAACAGTGAGATCTACCGCCAGACCGTGAGTCGCGGTCGCCGGGTTACCTGCTTTATCGCTTACCGAGGCGCTGACCGTGTACTGGCTGGCGGTCAGATTGCCGAGATCTGCCGTCGGCACGCTGACGCTCCAGCTGCCGTCCGCCTGGACGGTGCCGCTGTAAGTCACGCCATTAAGCGTGACGGTTACCGTCTGCCCCGCTTCGGCGGTACTGCTGCCGCTGATGGTTAGCGGATTGCCCGCCTCGGCGGCGTTCAGAATATCGTCGGTGGCGATGGTGTTAATGGCAAGCGTCGGGGCTGTGGCATCGACGCTGTAAGCGTGGGTTGCCGAAGCCGTGTTGCCGTTAATAGTGCTGACGCTGGCCTGCACGGTGGCGTCGCCGTCGCGTAACGCGCTGAGATCGGCGGCGGGTACGGTGGTTGTCCAGCTACCATCGCCCGCTACGGTGGCGGTGTAGGTTTTACCGCCAAAGGTGACGGTGACGGTTTGCCCCGCTTCAACGCCGGAAGTGCTGCCGGAAAGGGTTAAATCTGCCCCTTTTTCGGCGGCGTTAATCACATCGTCGCCGGAAACGGCGTTAATGGAAATAGCCACCGCCGCCAGATCGACGGTGACCGGATGGGTGATAGTGACCGGGTTTCCGGCGCTACTGGCGCCTGAAACCGTGATATTCACCGTCCCCGCAGGCCAGTTGCCCACATCTGCCGCCGGAACACCAACGCTCCACGTGCCATCGGCTAATACCGTCGCAGCGTAAGTGACCGTGTTAATCACCACCGTCAGTGCCGCGCCCGCCGCCAGCCCGCTGCTGCTACCAGTAATCACCAGCGCCTGACCATGCTCGATGCTATTGACCACATCATCGCCCGCCACGGTATCAACGCGCAGACCTGGCAGGTTGGCGTCGATAGTAATATCGCGCGTACCACTGCCGGTATTGCCAACGCCGTTGGTTACCGAGGCGTTAACCGTCAGGTCGCCATTACCGATGGCTTGAATATCCGCTGCCGGAACGTCCACGCTCCAGCTTAAATTGCCCTGCACGGTAGTGGTGTAGGTTTTCCCGCCTAGCGTCACGGTAACCGTATCGCCCGCCGCCGCGCCCGTCACCTGACCGCTGATGGTCTGCGCCACGCCCGATTCGGCGGCGTTAATAATGTCGTCGCTCGCCACCGGATTAATGGTGACACCCGGCAACGCGGTATTGACCTGCACGTTATGGCTGGCGGAATTGCTGTTGCCTGCGCTGTCGGTGACGTTCGCCGTCACCGTGTAACTGGCTTCGCCCAGCGCACCGACGGCGGAGGCTGGCACCGTGGTGCTCCAGTTGCCTGCGGCGTCCGTCGTGGCGGAGTAATTTTGTCCGTTAAGCGTCAGCGTAATTGTGGTGCCTGCGGGCTGATTGCTGGTGCCGGAAATTTGCAGATCCGCGCCTTTTTCGGTGGCGTTAATCACGTCATCGGTGGCGATGGTGTTGATGCCAATGGTCGGCGCGGTAAGGTTAACGGTAACCGTGTGCGTCTCGCTGTCACTGTTGCCTGCCGCATCGGTAACGGTCGCCGTCACGGTTTGCGGGCCGCTGCCCAGCGCCGTGACGTCCGCTGCCGGAACGCCGACGCTCCAGTTGCCGGAGGCATCCAGGGTAGTGGTGTAGGTTTTATTGTTTAACGTGACGCTGACGACATCTCCCGCTTCTCCGCCTGTGCTGGAACCGGAAATCACCAGCGCCTGCCCGTGCTCGGTGGCGTTAATAATATCGTCGCCCGCAATGGTGTTGATGGTCAGCACCGGAACGGTGAGATCCACCGCCAGATTATGCGTGGTGCTCGCCGGGTTGCCCGCTTTGTCATTGACCGTCGCCGTCAGGGTGTGGCTGCCATCCGTCAATGCCTCAAGATCTGCCGCCGGAATATTAATACTCCAGCTGCCGTCGGCCTGTACCGTTGCCTGATACGTCTGCACGGTCGGGCTATTGAGCGTTATCGTAACGATCTGCCCTGCCTCGGCAGTGGTGGTGCCGCTCACCGTCACGCCCGCGTCAGCTTCGCTGGCGTTAACGATATTGTCGCTGGCAACGGTATTGATAATGATGGTCGGCGCGCTGCTGTCGACGCTGTAGTTATGCACCGCCGAGGCGCTATTGCCATTGATATTGCTGACGCTGGCCTGCGCGGAGGCGCTGCCATCGGTTAATGACGCCAGATCGGCGGCGGGAACGGTGGCGGTCCAGCTACCATCGCTCGCCACGGTAGCGGTGTAGTTTTTACCGCCAAAGGTCACGGTGACCGTTTGCCCGGCTTCTACATTCGTGGTGGTGCCGGAAAGCGTTAAATCAGCGCCTTTTTCTGCGGCGTTAATCACATCGTCCGTGGCGATAGTGTTGATGGTGATAGCCGCCGGAGTGAGATCCACCGTTACCGGATGCGTAATGCTTATCGGATTTCCGGCGCTACTTTCCCCGGAAACGGCAATATTAACCGTCCCCGCAGGCCAGGCGCTAACCTGCGCCGCCGTGACGCCCACGCTCCAGCTACCATCGGCCTGCACCGCAGTGGTGTAGTCCACATTATTAATCGTAACGGTAAGCGGCGTGCCTTCTGCCAGCCCCGAGCTGCTGCCGGTGACAACCAGCGCCTGCCCGTGTTCGATGATATTGACCACATCATCGCCCGCCACCGTATCGACCCGCAGACCGGGCAGATTAGCGTCGATGGTGATATCCCGCGTGCCGCTGCCGGTGTTGCCGTTTTGATTGGTGACCGAGGCGCTCACCGTCAAATCGCCATTACCCAGCGCCTGAATATCTGCCGCCGGAACGCTCACGCTCCAGCTTAATCCCGGCTGGACGGTGGTGGTGTAAGTATTGCCGCCCAGCGTAATCGTTACCGTGTCGCCAACGGCGGCTCCGGTAACCTGCCCGCTGATGGTTTGCGCTACGCCCGCTTCGG
This sequence comes from Escherichia sp. E2748, assembly GCF_005781125.1. Taxonomy (NCBI): domain Bacteria; kingdom Pseudomonadati; phylum Pseudomonadota; class Gammaproteobacteria; order Enterobacterales; family Enterobacteriaceae; genus Escherichia; species Escherichia sp. E2748. The sequence goes on along the minus strand of NZ_VATP01000021.1, from coordinate 11,450 downwards.
CGGCGTTAATAATATCGTCGGTTGCCACCGGGTTAATGGTCACACCGGGCAGCGCGCTGTCGACCAGCACGTTATGGCTGGCGGTGGTGCTGTTGCCGATACCGCTGGTCACCGCCGCCGTTACCGTGTAGTTGGCCTGGCCCAGTGCGGTTACCGCCGATGCCGGAACGGTGACGCTCCAGTTGCCGGAGGCGTCGGTCGTGGTGGTGTAGTTTTGCCCGTTCAGCGTCACGGTTATGGCGGTATTGGCTGGCTGATCGCTGGTACCGGTAATCTGGACATCGGCCCCTTTTTCGCTGGCGTTTATCACATCATCGCCAGCAATGGTGTTAATACCAATTACTGGCGCGGCGGTATCGACCGTGACGGTCAGTGACTGGCTACCCGTGTTTCCGGCACGGTCAGTCACTGAAACATTGATCGGATAACTGCCGTCCACCAGCCCACTGACCACCGAGGCCGGAACGCCCAGACTCCAGTTGCCGGAAGCATCCACCACCGTGGTGTAATTCACATTATTCAGCGTCACGGTGACAATATCGCCCGCCTGCGCGCCAGTGACCGTGCCGCTGATGATTTGCGCCTGGGTGTGTTCCGGCGTGTTGATGACGTTATCGCTCGCCACCGGATTAATGGTCACCACGGGCGGCGTGGCATCCACCAGCGCCACACGTGAGACGCTGGTCGGGTTACCCGCGACATCGTTCACGCTGGCGGTGACCGTGGCGTTGCCGTCAGCCAGTGCGCCAACGTTGGCGGCAGGTACGGTCACACTCCAGGTGCCGTCTGCCTGCACGACGCCCTGATACGTCTGCCCATTCAGCGTGACGGTCACCGTCTGCCCCGGCTGGGCGTCAGTGGTGCCAGTGATTTGCAGATCCTGACCACTTTCGGCGGCGTTGATGACGTTATCGGCGGTCAGCGAATCGATACTTAAGGCTGGCGCCTGACTGTCGACGGTAATGGTGCGGGAGGTGTCGCCAGTGTTACCGCTGATATTAGTGACGGTCGCGGTGATTTCTGCTGCGCCATCGGGCAGGCTGCTTACCGCACTGGCGGGAACGGTCAGGCTCCAGGAACCGTCATTCTGAACAGTGGTCGTCAGGGTTTGCCCGGCAAATTTCACGACTACCGTTTGCCCGGCCTCTACTCCTTGAGTGGTGCCGGTCAGCGTCAGCGGCGCACCTTTTTCTGCGGCATTGATAATGTCATCGCCGGAGACGGTATTGATAACAATCGCCACGCTACCCGCATCAACCAGCACATTATGGTTGATAGAAACCGGGTTACCTGCCGGATCTTCCGCACTGGCGGTAACAATAACCGTGCCCGCAGTGAGCGCCTGCAAGTCCGCAGCTGGAACACCCACCTGCCAGTTGCCGTTGCTGTCGGTCACGCCCTGATAGCTTTCGTTGCCGAGTGTTACCGTCACGGTAGTGCCCGCAGGTAAATGGCTACTGCTGCCAGAAATGACCAAATCCTGCTGCTGTTCGAGAGCGTTAATAACGTCATCGCCGGAGACAGTATTGATACGCAGTCCCGGCAGCGTGGCGCTGATGGTGATATCACGCTCACCATTACCAGTGTTGCCATGCCCGTTCGTCACAGAGGCATTTATCGTTAACGCCCCATCGCCCAGCGCCTGTAAATCCGCCGTCGGTACGTTCACGCTCCAGGTAAGGTTGCTGGCCACCGTCGCCGTGTAGGTATGACCGCCCAGTTCAATAGTGACGGTATCGCCCTGCACCGCACCCACGACGCGCCCACTGAGGGTTTGATCTGCCGCTGCTTCGGCGTTGTTAACAATGTTGTCGCCTGCAAAGGTGTTGATGATCACCTGCGGCAGCACCGTATCGACCAGCAAATTGCTCTGCGCGGTGCCGGTGTTGCCGGTCACATCGGTGGCGCTGGCGGTAACGGTGTAATTGGTGTTTGCCAGATTCAGGACATCGCTCACCGGAACATTCAGCGACCAGACGCCGCCGCTGACCTGAGCGCTATACGTGACATTATTCAGCGTCACGTTAACCGTGCCGCCGTCAGGTAAATTGCTGGTGCCACTTAACGTGAGCGGCTGCTGAGATTCCAGCGCATTCAGTACGTTATCACCGCTGATAGTATCTATTGCCACCTGCGGCGCGACGCCTGCCAGCGTGATGTTATGGGTCGCTGTACCGGTATTTCCAGCGGCATCAGTAACCGTGACGATGATGTCGTTAGGGCCACGCGCCAGAGTACGGGTTACCGCCGGATCAAGCGCTACGTTCCAGCTGCCGTCTGCCTGTACCACGCCTGTCAGAACTGTGGCACCTAACTTCACGGTGACGATATCCCCCGGAGAAGCCCCACTGACCTGACCGGAAATAATCTGCGCCACAATCTGTTCAGCGGTGTTAAGAATATCGTCGCCCGCAACGGTGTTAACGCTGACCACTGGCGCACTGGTGTCTACCGCGAAATTCGCACTGTTGCTGGTGGTATTTCCTGCCCGGTCGCTGACGCTGGCATTTACGGCGTAGTTGCCATCGGCCAGCGCCTGCACTTCTGCGGCAGGCAGCGTCACTTGCCAGGTTCCGTCGCTACCGACGGTTGCTGTGTGGGTGACGCCGTTCAGGTTCAGGGTTACGGTTTGCCCCGCTTCCGCATTCGATGTACCGCTTAACACCAGCGCGGCGTTATGTTCCGCGGCACTGACAATGTTGTCCTGGGCGATGGTGTTGATAGCAAGTGTCGGCGGTTGGGTATCGACCGTTAACAGTTGCGCGCCAGTGACCGTATTGCCCGTGGCATCTTTCCCACTGACCAGCACCGCCTGATTCCCTTCGCCTAACGCCTGTGCATCGGCGGTCGGTACTTGTACGCTCCAGACACCGTTAGCCCCAACGGTGGTGGTGTAGGTTTTGCCGTTTAGCGTAACGGTGAGTTCTGTTCCCTGTGCCAGATGGCTACTGGTGCCAGAAAGCGTAAATCCAGCGGCCTGTTCGCTGGCGTTAATAATGTTATCGCCTGCGGTGGTGGCGAGCTGTATGGCGGCCTGACTATTGTCGATGGTTAACGTTATCGACCCGGCGTTGGTAATGGTGCTACCGACGATCTGCACCACTGACCAGGTATGTTCGCCCGCGCTTTGCGTGGGCAAATCGACGCTCCAGCGTCCATCGCTACCGACCTGAGTACTGGCGATGGTGTCACCATTGCTGTCTTTAATCTGGATGGTCGCCCCCGCCTGCCCGCTGCCGCTAAAGGTTGGCGTAGTGTCATCGGTGGTATCGTTGGCGGAAAGAATACCGCGTTGATCGCCCTGATTATCGGTTACCAAAAACGATGGCGTGGCGTTGCCGGGTTCGGCTGGCGGTGGGTTGTTAACCACTTCAGTTTTTGAGCCATCATCGCCACCGCTTGCCAGTAAAGCGCCAAGCGCGCCGCCACCTACCGCCGCCCCCGCCAGCCATCCCCACGGGAAAGCCGTCGTCTGACCGACAATATCAAGGTACGGCGCAATGCTTTCAATTGCGGTGGTCTGAGCGGTCAGCTCCACGGGCGCTAATCCACCTGCCGCGGTATCGGCAAAGGTGACATGAGTCAGCTGTTGACCATCGGCAAACACCAGTTCGGATTGTTCGCTGGTATTTGCCGCTTGCAGGAAATAACCGTTGCAGCGGATCACCGTGCCGTCCTGCATATAGATCAACAAGTCATTTCCGTCACGAACATAACGCGCAACGGCAGATGCCTGAGCATGAACCTGCACCACAGAGGGCTCATAAATGACAACCGTAACGTCGCCAGGATTGATCAGCGTTTGTTTGACGGATGTTTTTCGCGAAATAACATCAATAATCAGGCTCATAATGGCATTCCTGATAAATGGCGCACATCCTTAGCGAGTCCATTTATCTAAATAAGACAAAGGTAATCACTCAACAACGATGCATACCTGATATTAATAATGGCAGGATTATTTCAAGTCGGGTAAGTCGTTGTATAAGCCCTGTTTAATTCCCGCTAATGGAATAAGGTTATTAACCGCAGCGGCATAATTCACTGCGGCGACCCAGCCATCATAATTGGCATTTATTTCAGCCGATTGCGCCTGAAAGACATCTTGCTCGACGGTTAATAGATCATTCAGGCTGCGTTTACCCAATTTATATTCATTTTGGTACACATCTCTCGTTTTGTGCGCACTTTCAGATTGCGCTAACCCAGCCTCTTCACGACCCCGTGCGCCAGTCCAGTTGGCATACGCCACCGACGCTCGTTGAAGTACGTCCAGTTTTGCCTGCTCAACCTGCGAAGCAGAGATTTTTTGTTGCCCTTCGGCCTGTTGCACCTGGGCTGAAACCGCGCCGCCCTGATACAGCGGCGCGTTGACGTTCAGTTGTAACTGATCATCCCAATACGAGCGGTCGCTGGTCTGGTAGCGCGTTTTGCCGCCCTGAATACTGAGCGTAGGCCAGTATTGCGATTTGGTTTTCTCCACGCCGTACTGGGCAGACTGGCGTAAGTTTTCTGCCGCCAGTACCAGCGGGATGGACTGATAGTCGATATTTTTTAGCGACACTGGCTGTTCGGCTAATGCGGCTGGCGGCGAAGCTATCGCCTCCGGCTGTACGCCTGTGAGCACCGCCAGCTGTGCTTTGGCGCTTGTCATCTGTGCCTGATATTGTTCCAGCGTCGAGCGCATTCCCGCTATACGCGTTTGCGCCTGTAACTCATCGGATGATGAATTAAGCCCGGCGTTGGCGCGTAGTGCGGCCATGTTGTAGACGTTTTCCAGAGAGTGAATGTTACGTTGCGCTGCGTCGCACAAAGCCTGATAACGACTGACTTCCATATAGGTCGTCGCCGTCTTTTCGGCTACGTCGGTTAAGGTTGCCATCAATTTAAAGCGGTAGCTGTCACGAGCAGCAGTTTGCAGTTTGATATCGTTACTGGTTTTACCAAAGTCATACACCAGCTGCGTCAGGGTTATGCCATAAGAAACGTTGTTATCCAGCCTGCCGCTGGAGTCCGTTTGCCGGGAAGGCCCCGCATTACCCGTTAAACCGATGTGCGGATACCAGGCGCTTTTGGCTTCATCGATTTGCGCTTCACCAATACCTATCTGCGCCGCCTGTTGGGTGACGTCGGGGTTTCGCGCAAAGGCACGCAATATGCTTTCCTGTAACGATAAACTGGCAACCGGCGTAACCGCAGGAGCATTGGCCCATTGCGGTAATGGCGCAGCAAGCGCGTCTCCACCCATCACAATAAAACTGATTAAAAATATCAGACCTTTATTTTTACGGTTTTTTAATTGTAATCGCGCCATAGATAAGTCACTTCCTTCCAGGTCATTATTTTAACTGATCTTTATAACCAGCATCATTTTATTTAAGAAGGGTAATAACTTGTGCATCTCTTTTGTTTTTACTTCCCCCATTAAAAGAAATGCAGTGAAAAAGCTTATACGTTATTTATTAAGAATACACTACGACTTTTAGTTTACCATCATCCTCGTTAAGAATAATCCACGATAAGAAGTGATAGAAATCACAGTTTTATCGTCTATATATCTTTTTGGTGTGAATTATTTATTAAAAGCATAAGCAAGGGATTAAATTAAGGATAAAAAATAAAAGCGCAGTGCAGAAAGCACTGCGCACAAGAAGGTTTATACCGTTTTATTCCGTTTCATTACCATTGCCACAATAAGGCTTAGTAATAGTGCGCCTATAATCCACATCAGCGCACTGCTGCCCTGGGACCACAGGCTGTAAATAAAACCGATGATCACCAACAACATAACCAGCGTGCCAACGATGAGGATTGGCAACGAGGCGTGGATATCATGACGCAGGCGGATAGCGACCATAAACACCGCCAGGTAACAGACCAAAAAAGTGGCACTGGCGACGCTGGCGAGCGAGCCTAAATTCAACGCCGCCGTCATCAGCATGATCAACACCACCACGATGATGTTGCCCCATGTGCTCTGCCGCCACAGGGATTTATTCATTAGCTTCGGCAGTTCATGCTCGCTGCCCATGTTGTCCATGATATTAAATACCGCGAACAGGTTAGCGTTAATGGCTGAAGCCGTCGCCAGTAAAGCGCCGATCACCACAATCACATACCCCACATGCCCGAGCAGCGGAGAAGCGGCCTGCGCTACCGCGGTATCGGCATATTTTTCTAACTCTAATGCCGAAACATCGCTAAGCAGTACCAGCGCTAGTGCGATGTAAAGCAGCGTAGTAACGCCAATCGCCACCAGAAACGCCCGTGGCATAATGACCGCCGGATCTTTTACTTTATCCGCCGCGTTCGCCATCATGCCAAAGCCCGCGTAGGCAAGGAAGGTAATCCCGATACAAGAGAAGAACGCGCCGGAAGTGGGGGGCGCGGAGACAGAAATGTGCGCAGGTTGTAGCGACCAGACACCCGCAATGATCAACAACAACAGGATCATCATTTTGATGCCAACGAGGATAACTTCCAGTCGACCTACCGCGTGGTTGCTTAAAGAGTTGAAGAGAGTCATCAGCGCAATGATAGCCAGCGCGTACAGCAAAATAAGATGCTCATCCTGGCTGCCTTCATGCAGAAACTGCACGGCATAAGCACCAAATGCGCGGGCAACCATAGCAATACTCACCGCCAGCGTCATCAGGTAAAGCAAGGATAATGCCAGTGAAAAGACGCCGTTCCCTAATCCCCGGCGAAAGAAGTCAATAATCCCGCCATTACTGGGATAACTCGCCCCAAGTCGCGCATAGGCATAACCGGAAAACATCGCCACTATGCCGCCAAAGGCAAAAGCGACCCAGGTCGAGGCTTCCATTAACAACGCCGCCTGCCCCAGCAGGGCAAAGATCCCTGCCCCCACCATTGCCCCGATGCCAATGGAAACGACGTTCCATAGCCCGAGGGGTTTGTTACCGTTATCACCTTCCGCGTTCATCATGATCAGCCCTTAAACACGTTATAGCCGAGTTGGTTAGCAACAGATGCCACCATTTTCTGACCCCGAACACTATTACCGTCTTCATCCAGCGGCGGGGAGAACGCGGCAATCCCCATCACGCCAGGTACTACCGCCAGAATGCCGCCGCCAACGCCGCTTTTTCCTGGCAAACCAACGCGATACGCCCAGTCACCGGAGCGACCATACAGCCCTTCCATCATCATTTCGGCCAGAATGTATGGCACGTTGTCGGCCTGCAGAATACGTTTTTGACTTAGCGGATTAACACCGCCCGCCGCCAGCGTCGCGCCAAGCGTCGCCAGTTCCACGGTATTGATGAGCGTGGAACATTGGCGAGTGTAGACATCACAGGCTTCCATCGCATCGCAATACAGATATCCGGCGGAGTACAGCAGCCAGGCAATAGCGCGGTTATGGAAGTTGGTTGTTTGTTCCGACTGGTTGACTTCGTCAGAGAGCGCGACTTGTTCTCCTGCAAGCTGTTGTTGAATATGTAAAATTCGCTGCCAGCGTTGTTCTGCATTCTCGGCTTTAATCAGACTGACGGCGGCGATAGCCCCCGCATTAACCAGCGGTGATAACGGTTTGCCACCATGAAGTTCTAAGGCAATGACCGAGTTAAAGGGAAGTCCGGTGGGATCTGCGCCAATTTTATCCTGTACAGCCTGCGGGCCGACATCTTCTAACGCGAGGGCTAGCGTACAGACTTTGGAGATGGATTCCAGCGCAAAGCGGTAATCACTGTCACCGGCACTATAGATATTGCCATCGCAGGTTACGATAGCGACGCTCGCCAGTTGACTGGGGACATTCGCCAGAAAGGGGATGTAGTCGGCGTTTTGTCCGCCGCTAAGTGAGTGAAATTGGGTGTACGCCTGATCCACTGCTTGTTGTAGTTTGTTTGCATCTAACATCTTTTGTTAACTCCTTTTTATAGATGCGGGAGGTATTTCCTCACCCCGATGCCAGTTTTCAGGCATCCTGATTTAACTTAGCACCCGTACTTTAGATAAAGGAAAACAAAGAGATAAATGTCTAATTCTGATGCTAATTGCGCCAATTTTTTAATCTCTGCCGACTTTTTATTTCGCTGATAAATAATTTCTTGACCTTCCCCTTGCTGGAAGGTTTACCCTTTATCACAGTCAGTCAACACTGTCTTAAAGGAGTACGTTATGTCACAAACTATCGACCTGACCCTGGACGGCCTGTCCTGCGGTCACTGCGTTAAACGCGTGAAAGAAAGTCTCGAACAGCGCCCGGACGTTGAGCAGGCGGATGTGTCAGTCACTGAAGCACACGTTACCGGCACTGCCAGTGCAGAACAGCTGATCGAAACCATCAAACAAGCGGGTTATGACGCATCTGTAAGCCACCCAAAGGCTAAACCGCTGGCGGAGTCATCAATCCCGTCGGAAGCACTGACAGCGGTTTCTGATGAGCTTCCGGCAGCGACCGCCGATGACGATGACAGCCAGCAGTTGCTGCTGAGCGGCATGAGCTGCGCCAGCTGTGTCACCCGCGTACAAAATGCGCTGCAAAGCGTACCGGGCGTCACCCAGGCACGGGTAAACCTGGCGGAGCGTACTGCGCTGGTGATGGGCAGTGCCTCCCCACAAGATTTAGTCCAGGCGGTGGAGAAAGCAGGTTACGGCGCAGAGGCAATTGAAGATGACGCTAAACGTCGTGAGCGCCAGCAAGAAACCGCCATCGCTACAATGAAGCGCTTCCGCTGGCAGGCGATTGTCGCCCTGGCGGTGGGTATCCCGGTGATGGTCTGGGGGATGATCGGCGATAACATGATGGTTACCGCCGACAACCGCAGCCTGTGGCTGGCTATCGGCCTGATAACGCTGGCGGTGATGGTTTTCGCGGGCGGACATTTTTACCGTAGCGCATGGAAAAGCCTGCGCAACGGTGCGGCGACGATGGATACGCTGGTGGCGCTGGGTACGGGCGTGGCGTGGCTCTATTCGATGAGCGTCAACCTGTGGCCGCAGTGGTTCCCGATGGAAGCACGACATCTTTATTACGAAGCCAGCGCGATGATTATCGGTCTGATCAATCTCGGTCATATGCTGGAAGCGCGCGCACGTCAGCGTTCTTCAAAGGCGCTGGAGAAGTTACTCGATTTAACGCCGCCAACGGCGCGCCTGGTTACTGACGAAGGTGAAAAAAGCGTGCCGCTGGCGGAAGTTCAGCCAGGCATGCTACTGCGCCTGACGACGGGCGACCGCGTGCCGGTAGATGGTGAAATTACACAAGGCGAAGCGTGGCTGGATGAAGCGATGCTGACGGGCGAACCTATCCCGCAGCAAAAAGGCGAAGGCGATAGCGTCCATGCCGGGACAGTGGTTCAGGACGGTAGCGTGCTGTTTCGTGCCAGTGCGGTTGGCAGCCATACCACGCTGTCACGGATTATTCGTATGGTACGCCAGGCCCAGAGCAGCAAGCCAGAAATCGGCCAGCTGGCGGATAAAATCTCTGCCGTATTTGTGCCAGTAGTGGTGGTTATTGCGCTGATCAGTGCGGCAATCTGGTATTTCTTTGGTCCGGCACCGCAGATTGTCTATACCCTGGTGATCGCCACCACGGTGCTGATTATCGCCTGTCCGTGTGCGCTGGGGCTGGCGACGCCGATGTCGATTATTTCCGGCGTCGGGCGGGCGGCTGAGTTTGGTGTGCTGGTGCGGGACGCCGACGCACTGCAACGCGCCAGTACGCTTGATACCGTCGTGTTCGATAAAACCGGGACGCTGACCGAAGGGAAGCCACAGGTTGTCGCGGTAAAAACATTTGCTGATGTTGATGAAGCGCAGGCATTGCGTCTGGCGGCGGCGCTGGAGCAAGGTTCCAGCCATCCGCTGGCACGAGCGATCCTCGATAAAGCAGGCGATATGCAGCTACCGCAGGTCAACGGTTTCCGCACATTGCGCGGGCTGGGCGTGAGCGGTGAAGCAGAAGGTCATGCGTTATTGCTGGGTAATCAGGCGTTGCTAAATGACCAGCAAGTCGATACTAAAGCGATTGAAGCAGATATTTCAGCTCAGGCATCGCAAGGCGCAACGCCTGTGCTGCTGGCGGTTGACGGGAAAGCGGTGGCCTTGCTGGCAGTACGCGATCCGTTGCGTAATGATAGCGTGGCGGCGCTGCAACGTCTGCATAAAGCGGGATATCGTCTGGTGATGTTGACCGGGGATAACCCAACCACCGCCAAAGCAATCGCCAAAGAAGCTGGAATTGATGAAGTGATTGCCGGGGTGCTGCCGGACGGTAAAGCCGAAGCGATCAAACGTCTGCAAAGTGAAGGACGTCAGGTGGCAATGGTGGGCGACGGCATTAACGACGCGCCAGCGCTGGCCCAGGCGGATGTCGGTATTGCGATGGGGGGCGGCAGTGATGTTGCCATTGAAACCGCGGCGATTACCCTGATGCGCCATAGCCTGATGGGTGTTGCGGATGCGCTCGCGATTTCCCGTGCAACGCTGCGCAACATGAAGCAGAACCTGCTCGGCGCGTTTATCTACAACAGTATCGGTATTCCGGTCGCCGCTGGTATTTTGTGGCCATTCACTGGAACACTGCTTAACCCGGTAGTTGCCGGAGCGGCAATGGCGCTCTCGTCGATTACCGTAGTGAGTAACGCCAACCGATTGCTGCGGTTTAAACCGAAAGAGTGATTGGTATTTACTTAATGCGTTTGTGAGATCCAGTTCTTGTTGCGCTCCTTTTATGAGTCATGCCATATAAAGTGACTGGCGCAGGGAGCGCGCAGGGGGCGGCCAATCGCCGCCGCCCCCTGCACCCCCGGGCTCTGGCGAACAAAATCGCCGCTGCGCGGTACCCTCAGCTTATCCCTTGCGGCTACCGGGTCGGGCGCGAGGTAACATCCCTGTAAAACGCGCCCTCAGCCCACATCCATGTGGGCTGCCCCGGCCTTCAGGGAACGCCTCGGCGATTTTGACGCCACCAACACCGGTGCAGTCTTTCGTTTCAAAGCAAAAACAATTTTTCGATCATATTTAAGCTACCACTGAACAAGCCTCATAACTCTATTTGCGCCATCCCTCCCCGCGCGCTAGCATGATATTTCACAAAGGGAGGTCGTATGGATCTGTTGTACCGGGTAAAAACGCTTTGGGCCGCGCTGCGCGGTAATCATTACACCTGGCCTGCTATCGATATCTCTCTTCCCGGCAATCGCCATTTTCATCTGATTGGCAGTATTCATATGGGGAGTCACGATATGGCACCCCTGCCCACCCGTTTGCTCAAAAAGCTCAAAAACGCCGATGCGCTGATCGTCGAGGCGGATGTTTCCACCAGCGATACGCCTTTTGCCAATTTGCCAGCCTGCGAGGCGCTGGAAGAGCGCATTAGCGAAGAACAATTGCAAAATCTGCAGCATATTAGCCAGGAGATGGGCATTTCTCCCTCACTCTTTTCTACCCAACCGTTGTGGCAAATCGCGATGGTTCTT